>NZ_JBEOTD010000023.1:124651-129163 GCF_040426375.1 Streptomyces sp. NPDC096012 | reverse complement strand
CCGCCGGGCGCGCCCCCCCCCGCCCCCGGCCCCCTGGAGGGGCCGGGCCTCGGCGGCTGGGAGCCTGCGGGTCTACTGGCCCACGGCCGCGCGCAGGGCGTCCACGCGGTCGGTGCGCTCCCAGGTGAAGTCGGGCAGCTCGCGGCCGAAGTGGCCGTAGGCGGCGGTCTGGGAGTAGATCGGGCGCAGCAGGTCGAGGTCACGGATGATCGCGGCGGGACGCAGGTCGAAGACCTCGTCGATCGCCTTCTCGATCTTCTCGACGTCGATCTTGGCGGTGCCGAAGGTCTCGACGAAGAGGCCGACGGGCTCGGCCTTGCCGATGGCGTAGGCGACCTGGACCTCGCAGCGGGAGGCCAGGCCCGCCGCCACGACGTTCTTGGCGACCCAGCGCATGGCGTAGGCGGCGGAGCGGTCCACCTTGGACGGGTCCTTGCCGGAGAAGGCGCCGCCACCGTGCCGGGCCATGCCGCCGTAGGTGTCGATGATGATCTTGCGGCCGGTCAGGCCGGCGTCGCCCATCGGGCCGCCGATCTCGAAGCGGCCGGTCGGGTTGACCAGCAGGCGGTAGCCCTCGGTGTCGAGCTTGATGCCCTCGTCCAGGAGCGCCTTCAGCTCCGGCTCGACGACGAACTCGCGGATGTCGGGGGCGAGCAGCGACTCGAGGTCGATGTCGGAGGCGTGCTGCGAGGAGACGACCACCGTGTCGAGGCGGACGGCCTTGTCGCCGTCGTACTCGATGGTGACCTGCGTCTTGCCGTCCGGGCGCAGGTAGGGGATGGTGCCGTTCTTGCGGACCTCGGACAGGCGCTTGGACAGGCGGTGCGCCAGGAAGATCGGCAGCGGCATCAGCGTCGGCGTCTCGTCGGACGCGTAGCCGAACATCAGGCCCTGGTCGCCCGCGCCCTGCTTGTCCAGTTCGTCGTCGTCGCCCTCGACCCGGTTCTCGTAGGCGGTGTCCACGCCCTGCGCGATGTCGGGCGACTGGGCGCCGATGGACACCGACACGCCGCAGGAGGCGCCGTCGAAGCCCTTCTTGGAGGAGTCGTAGCCGATCTCGAGGATCTTGCTGCGGACGAGGGTCGCGATGTCCGCGTACGCCTTCGTCGTCACCTCGCCGGCCACGTGCACCAGGCCGGTGGTGATCAGCGTCTCGACGGCGACCCGGGAGGTCGGGTCCTCGCGCAGGAGCGCGTCGAGAATGGTGTCGCTGATCTGGTCAGCGATCTTGTCGGGGTGACCCTCGGTCACGGACTCCGAGGTGAACAGGCGACGGGACACAACGCTCCCTGTGGTTGCAGCGGCTGCTGGCTGATCATTTGCGGTCGACGCGAGGGCTGCGCCCGCCGTCGACCGTGAACAGTTTATCGGTCGCACTCCGCCGATGGGTCACCGTCTCGCCTCTCGGGAGCGCTGTGACCTGCGGCACGGGCATTCTGCACAATGGCGAGCGGCCTTGGCCAGAGCCGCCACGCGCCATTGTCCGGCGGAAAAGAGTCGGCATGCGGCCGAAACAAAAGGGCCCGGACGGCCGAACGCCCCCGGTCCCGGACGGCGGAGCGGGTCAGCCCAGCCGGGCGGCCACGAGGTCCCAGACGATGTCCGCGAGGGCCTCCTTGGGCCCGTGCGGAACGGGCGTGTCGCTGCCGTCGGCGCCCAGCACGACGGCCTCGTTGTCCTCGGAGCCGAACGTCTTGCGCTCCCCCACCTCGTTGACGACGAGCAGGTCACAACCCTTGCGGACGAGCTTGGCCCGGCCGTTGGCGAGGACGTCGTCGGTCTCGGCGGCGAACCCGGCGATCACCTGGCCGGGTCGGGCACGGTCGGCCGAGATCTCCGCGAGGATGTCCGGATTGCGCACCAGGACGACCGGTTCGGGGTCCTGGCCGTCCTTCTTCTTGATCTTCCCGGCGGCGTAGACCGCCGGGCGGAAGTCGGCGACGGCGGCGGCCATGACCACCGCGTCGGCGTCCGCCGCCGCCTTCAGGACGGCCTCGCGCAGCTGGACGGCCGTGCCGACGTGGACGACGTCGACGCCGGCCGGGTCGGGCAGGCCGGTGTTGGCCGCGACCAATGTCACACGGGCGCCGCGGGCGGCGGCGGTGCGGGCGAGGGCGTAGCCCTGCTTCCCGGAGGAACGGTTGCCGAGGAAGCGGACCGGGTCGAGGGGCTCGCGCGTGCCGCCGGCCGAGACGACGACATGGCGTCCTCGCAGGTCGGGCTCGACGACGCCGCGGGCCAGCACCCGGCGGCAGACCTCGAAGATCTCCCCCGGGTCGGGCAGCCGGCCCTTGCCGGTGTCGACGCCGGTGAGGCGGCCGACGGCGGGTTCGACGACCACGGCGCCTCGGCGGCGCAGCGTGGCCACGTTCTCCTGGGTGGCGGGGTGCTCCCACATCTCGGTGTGCATGGCGGGCGCGAAGACGACCGGGCAGCGGGCGGTGAGGAGCGTGTTGGTCAGCAGGTCGTCGGCGATGCCGTGGGCGGCCTTGGCGAGGATGTCGGCCGTGGCCGGGGCCACGACGACCAGGTCGGCGTGCTGCCCGATGCGGACGTGCGGCACCTCGTGGACGTCGTCCCAGACCTCGGTGGAGACGGCGTTCCCGGACAGGGCGGACCAGGTGGCGGCGCCGACGAAGTGCAGTGCGGAGGCGGTGGGCACCACGCGCACGTCGTGTCCCGACTCGGTGAACCTTCTCAGCAGCTCACAGGCCTTGTACGCGGCGATGCCACCGCTGACGCCCAGAACGACCCTCGGCTTGTCCGTCATCTCTGCGCCATCTCTCCCCGGCTCGGCAACGAGGCTAGTACGGGGCACCTGTGCGGCGCCGTACGAGACCATCACACACCACAGGCCCGGCAGCGTGACTGCCGGGCCTGTGGATGAAGCGACTGCGATCTGAGAGTACTACTGTGCCGGGCCCTCGATGGCCTCGGAGGTCAGCAGACCGGCGTTGATCTCGCGCAGGGCGATCGAGAGCGGCTTCTCGTGGACGTGGGTGTCGACGAGCGGACCCACGTACTCGAGGAGGCCCTCGCCGAGCTGCGAGTAGTACGCGTTGATCTGGCGGGCCCGCTTGGCCGCGTAGATCACGAGGCTGTACTTCGAGTCGGTTGCCTCGAGCAGCTCGTCGATCGGCGGGTTGATGATGCCCTCGGGCGCGGTGATGGAAGAGGACACGCTCTACCTTCCGATGGATGGAAAAGAATCAGTCACACGACGTTCGTCAAGGCTAGCAGCTCACGGGCCACGTCCTCGACGGAGGTGTTGACCAGGGTCGCGTCGAACTCCGGCTCGGCCGCCAGCTCGGTCCTGGCGGCCTCCAGACGGCGCTCGATGACCTCGGGCGACTCGGTGCCCCGCCCGGTGAGCCTGCGCACCAGCTCCTCCCAGGAGGGCGGAGCCAGGAACACCAGCTGGGCGTCGGGCATCGACTCCCGGACCTGCCGTGCCCCCTGGAGGTCGATCTCCAGCAGGACGGGCTCGCCCTTCTCCAGCCGCTCCAGCACGGCCGCGCGGGGCGTGCCGTAGCGGTTGCCGGCGAACTCGGCCCACTCCAGCAGCTCGCCGTTGGCGATCAGCTTGTCCATCTCGTCGTCGGTGACGAAGAAGTAGTGGACCCCGTCCTGCTCGCCTGGGCGCGGCTTGCGGGTCGTCGCCGACACCGAGAGCCAGACCTCGGGGTGTTCCTTGCGCATATGGGCGACGACCGTGCTCTTGCCGACCCCCGAGGGGCCGGAGAGCACGGTCAGCCGCGGACGTGCGTCCGGGGGCTCGGGGGTCGTCCCCCGGAGTGTTACTGCCATGCAGCGATTATTCCAGCAATCCCGGAGTGCCCGGGACTCCCGGTCCGGCCGGAGCCCGACTCAGGAGCCGGTGCTGCCGAACTCACGCTCCAGGGACGCGATCTGGTTCGAGCCGAGCCCGCGCACACGGCGGCTCTCGGAGATGCCCAGACGCTCCATGATCTGCTTGGCGCGGACCTTGCCCACGCCGGGCAGCGACTCGAGCAGCGCGGAGACCTTCATCTTGCCGATGACGTCGTTCTCCTGGCCCTGCTTGATCACCTCGTGCAGGGAGGCGCCGGAGTGCTTGAGTCGATTCTTGACCTCGGCCCGCTCCCGGCGAGCCGCGGCGGCCTTTTCGAGCGCGGCTGCGCGCTGTTCAGGGGTAAGGGGCGGAAGAGCCACGCCTACGTCACCTCGGATGTCGAACTGTCGGATACGGACCGGTGAGGAACCTAGTCGCCCCACACCTGGGGAGCTACGAGCAACACGCTTCGCCCGTTCACTCTGCTCGGAGACTAGCGGGCAAGTCCGCCAGAGTCAGCGAGAACAGCGGAAAAGTCCTGGTCAGCCTCCGTCAGGTCGGACATTTCAGACATAATGCCCTCGATTTGAGGATGTATTCACGCTCAGGTCCTCCGCGGACCGCCCGGCCGGGCGGTGCGCGGAGGTGAAAGGCGCCACCCACCCCCGGGGAGATGACCCCCCCCCAAACCACCCGGGGCG
>NZ_JBEOTD010000023.1:0-124641 GCF_040426375.1 Streptomyces sp. NPDC096012 | reverse complement strand
CCCACCCAGCTTAGTCACACAATTAAAAAAAATATGACCAATTTTTTTTGTATGAAAACCCCCTCGCCCCCCCGGCGCCCCCCGGGGCGGGGGGCCCCGCGGAGGTCTCAGGCGGCACCGACGGCGGTGCGGATCTCCGCCGCGAAGCGCTCGGTGGCCGTCCGCAGCGCCCCGACGTCGGGACCGTGACGCAGCACACCCCGGCTGACGTTCGGCACGACGTTGCGCACCGCCGATCCGAAGACCCTGGGGAGGTCGGCCGCCGTCGCGCCCTGCGCGCCGACACCGGGCGCGAGGAGCGGGCCGTTGATGTCGAGGCCGTAGGACGACAGGTCGCCGACCGTCGCGCCGACGACCGCACCGAAGGAGCCGAGCGGCTCCTCTCCGGCGTTCTCGGCGGCCAGGTGGGCCAGCATCGTCGCGCCCACGCTGCGGCCGTCCGCGCGGACCGCGTGCTGGACCTCGGGGCCCTCCGGGTTCGAGGTCAGGGCCAGCACGAACAGGCCGGCGCCGTTCTCCCGGGCCAGCGCCACCGCCGGGCTGAGCGAGCCGTAGCCGAGGTAGGGCGAGACGGTGAGGGCGTCGGAGAACAGCGGGGCGTCCTTGTGCAGGTACGCCTCGGCGTACCCGGCCATGGTCGAGCCGATGTCGCCGCGCTTGGCGTCCATCACGACCAGCGTGCCGGCCGCGCGCGCCTCCCGGACGGTCCGCTCCAGGACGGCGATGCCGCGAGAGCCGAACCGCTCGAAGAAGGCGCTCTGCGGCTTCATGACGGCGACCCGGTCCGCCACCGCCTCCACCACCGAGCGGCTGAACCGCTCCAGACCGGCGACGTCGTCGTCCAGTCCCCACTCGGCGAGCAGGGAGGCGTGCGGGTCGATGCCGACGCACAGCGGGCCGCGCTCGTCCATGGCCCGGCGCAGCCGGGCGCCGAAGGGCTCCGGAACAGTCATGCGGACTTCCTCACATCGGCGCCGACCGCGTCGGCGAGCGTGGCGTACGGGCTGGTGCGCAGGCGCGCGGCGAGGCCCTTGTGGATCGCGCGCGACCAGAAGGGCCCCTCGTAGACGAAGGCGCTGTAGCCCTGCACCAGCGTGGCACCGGCCAGGATGCGCTGCCAGGCGTCCTCGGCGGTCTCGACGCCGCCGACGCCCACCAGGGTGATCCGGTCGCCCACGCGCGCGTACAGGCGCCGCAGGACCTCCAGGGACCGCTCCCTGAGGGGCGCGCCGGACAGGCCCCCGGTCTCCTTCACGAGCGAGGGGCCGGACCGGAGCCCGAGGCCCTCGCGCGCGATGGTGGTGTTGGTGGCGATGATGCCGTCCAGACCCAGCTCCACGGCGAGGTCGGCCACGGCGTCCACGTCCTCGTCGGCGAGATCGGGGGCGATCTTCACCAGCAGCGGGACGTGCCGGTCCGCGACCGCGCGGTCGGCGGCCTCGCGCACGGCGCTCAGCAGCGGGCGGAGCGCCTCGGTGGCCTGCAGGTTGCGCAGGCCCGGCGTGTTCGGCGAGGAGACGTTCACGACCAGGTAGTCGGCGTAGGGCGCCAGCCGCCCGGCCGACTTCACGTAGTCGCCGACGGCCTCCGCCTCGGGGACGGCCTTGGTCTTGCCGATGTTGACGCCGACGACGGTCCTGAAGACCGGCTGCCGGGTCGCCAGACGCGCCGCCACCGCCAGCGAGCCGTCGTTGTTGAAGCCCATGCGGTTGATCAGCGCCCGGTCGGCGACGAGCCGGAAGAGCCGCTTCCCGGGGTTGCCGGGCTGCGGCTCCCCGGTCACCGTGCCGATCTCGACGTGGTCGAAGCCGAGCATCGACATCCCGTCGATGGCGACGGCGTTCTTGTCGAAGCCGGCGGCGAGCCCGAAGGGGCCGTGCATGCGCAGCCCGAAGGCCTCGGTGCGCAGCTCCTTGTGGCGGGGCGCGAGCACGGCCGCCACGAAGGTGCGCAGCACCGGGATCCGGACGGCGAGCCGGATCCAGCGGAAGGCGAGGTGGTGGGCCTTCTCGGGGTCCATCCGCCGGAAGACCGAGCGGAAGAAGAGCTGATACATCAGGTGTCCTCACACGGAGGGGGGACACCGTTTCCGGAGTCCCCCCTCATCGGCGGCTAAGGCCCGCGCCCCGAGAGGGGCGCGGGGGGTTTCGACATGCGGCTCCGCCGGGTGGACGCGGCCGGCCGCGAACGGCCCGCGGCGTCGACCCGGCCTCTGCGCGGAGCGCTAGTCGCGGGCCGCGGTCAGGTGCTGCGCGTGCTCCTGGAGCGAGCGGACCCCCACGTCACCGTGCTTGAGGGCGTCGATGCCCTGGACGGCCGCGGCCAGCGCCTGGACGGTCGTCAGGCAGGGCACGGAGCGCGCCACGGCGGCCGTACGGATGTCGTAGCCGTCGAGGCGGCCGCCGGTGCCGTACGGGGTGTTGACGATCAGGTCGACCTCGCCGTCGTGGATGAGCTGGACGATGGTCTTCTCGCCGTCCGGGCCGGTGCCCTCGGACTGCTTGCGCACGACCGTGGCGTTGATGCCGTTGCGCCTGAGGACCTCGGCGGTGCCGGAGGTGGCGAGCAGCTCGAAGCCGTGGGCGACCAGCTCGCGCGCCGGGAAGATCATCGAGCGCTTGTCCCGGTTGGCGACCGAGATGAACGCGCGGCCCTTGGTGGGCAGCGGGCCGTAGGCACCCGCCTGGGACTTGGCGTACGCCGTACCGAAGACGGAGTCGATGCCCATGACCTCGCCGGTGGAGCGCATCTCCGGGCCGAGCACGGTGTCGACGCCGCGGCCCTGGATGTCGCGGAACCGCGACCAGGGCATCACGGCCTCCTTGACGGAGATCGGCGCGTCCAGCGGCAGCTCGCCGCCGTCGCTGTTCTTCGGCAGCAGCCCCTCGGCGCGCAGCTCGGCGATGGTCGCGCCCAGCGAGATGCGGGCGGCGGCCTTCGCCAGCGGCACGGCGGTGGCCTTGGAGGTGAAGGGCACCGTGCGCGAGGCGCGCGGGTTGGCCTCCAGGACGTAGAGGATGTCGCCGGCCATCGCGAACTGGATGTTGATCAGGCCGCGTACGCCGACGCCCTTGGCGATGGCCTCGGTGGAGGCGCGCAGCCGCTTGATGTCGAAGCCGCCGAGGGTGATCGGGGGCAGGGCGCACGCCGAGTCGCCGGAGTGGATGCCGGCCTCCTCGATGTGCTCCATGACGCCGCCCAGGTACAGCTCCTCGCCGTCGTAGAGGGCGTCGACGTCGATCTCGATGGCGTCGTCCAGGAAGCGGTCGACGAGGACCGGCCGGGAGGGGCTGATCTCGGTCGACTCGGCGATGTAGGAGGCGAGGCGGGTCTCGTCGTAGACGATCTCCATGCCGCGTCCGCCGAGCACGTACGACGGCCGCACGAGGACCGGGTAGCCGATCTCGTCGGCGATGGCCTTGGCCTCGTCGAAGGTGGTGGCCGTGCCGTGCTTCGGGGCCGGCAGGCCGGCCTCCGCGAGGACGCGGCCGAAGGCGCCGCGGTCCTCGGCGGCGTGGATCGCCTCGGGGGGCGTGCCGACGACCGGCACGCCGTTGTCCTTCAGGGCCTGCGCCAGGCCGAGCGGGGTCTGGCCGCCCAGCTGGACGACCACGCCGGCGATCGGGCCGGCGAGGGACTCCGCGTGGACGATCTCCAGCACGTCCTCGAGCGTCAGCGGCTCGAAGTACAGGCGGTCGGAGGTGTCGTAGTCCGTGGAGACGGTCTCCGGGTTGCAGTTGACCATCACGGTCTCGTACCCGGCGTCGGACAGCGCGAAGGAGGCGTGGACGCAGGAGTAGTCGAACTCGATGCCCTGGCCGATGCGGTTCGGGCCGGAGCCCAGGATGATCACCGCGGGCTTCTCGCGGGAGGCGACCTCGCTCTCCTCGTCGTAGGAGGAGTAGAAGTACGGCGTCTTCGCGGCGAACTCGGCGGCGCAGGTGTCGACCGTCTTGTAGACCGGGCGGATGCCGAGCGCGTGCCGGACCTCGCGGACGACGTCCTCGCGCAGGCCGCGGATCTCGGCGATCTGCTGGTCGGAGAAGCCGTTTCGCTTGGCGTCGGCGAGCAGGTCGCCGGTCAGCTCGGGCGCGCCGGCCAGCTCGTCGGCGATCTCCTTGATGAGGAAGAGCTGGTCGACGAACCAGGGGTCGATCTTCGTGTACTCGAAGACCTCCTCGGGAGTGGCGCCCGCGCGGATGGCCTGCATGACGGTGTTGATCCGGCCGTCGGTGGGGCGCACGGCCTCGCGCAGCAGGGTGTCCTTGTCGCCCGGGTCGCCGACGAAGGTGAACTGGCTGCCCTTCTTCTCCAGGGAGCGCAGCGCCTTCTGGAAGGCCTC
The DNA here is from genome assembly GCF_040426375.1 of Streptomyces sp. NPDC096012. Lineage (NCBI taxonomy): Bacteria > Bacillati > Actinomycetota > Actinomycetes > Kitasatosporales > Streptomycetaceae > Streptomyces > Streptomyces sp. NPDC096012. The sequence goes on along the minus strand of NZ_JBEOTD010000023.1, from coordinate 120,299 downwards.
GGGGAAGTTGCGGCCGATGGCCATGGCCTCGCCGACCGACTTCATGGTGGTGGTCAGCGTGGAGTCGGCCTGCGGGAACTTCTCGAAGGCGAAGCGCGGGGCCTTGACGACCACGTAGTCGAGCGTGGGCTCGAAGGAGGCCGGGGTCTCCTGCGTGATGTCGTTCGGGATCTCGTCCAGCGTGTAGCCCACGGCCAGCTTGGCGGCGATCTTCGCGATCGGGAAGCCGGTCGCCTTGGAGGCGAGCGCCGAGGACCGCGACACGCGCGGGTTCATCTCGATGACGATCACCCGGCCGTCCTCGGGGTTCACCGCGAACTGGATGTTGCAGCCGCCGGTGTCGACGCCGACCTCGCGGATCACGGCGATGCCGATGTCCCGCAGGATCTGGTACTCGCGGTCGGTCAGCGTCATCGCGGGCGCGACGGTGATCGAGTCACCGGTGTGCACGCCCATCGGGTCGAAGTTCTCGATGGAGCAGACGACCACGACGTTGTCGTGGTTGTCGCGCATCAGCTCCAGCTCGTACTCCTTCCAGCCGAGGATGGACTCCTCCAGGAGCACCTCGGTGGTCGGGGAGAGCGTGAGGCCCTGGCCCGCGATGCGGCGCAGCTCGTCCTCGTCGTGGGCGAAGCCGGAGCCGGCGCCGCCCATGGTGAAGGACGGGCGGACGACGACCGGGTAGCCGCCGAGGGTCTCGACGCCCTGCAGGACGTCGTCCATGGAGTGGCAGATCACCGAGCGGGCGGACTCGCCGTGCCCGATCTTCGTGCGGACGGCCTCCACGACGCCCTTGAACAGCTCGCGGTCCTCGCCCTTGTGGATCGCCTCCGGCTTGGCGCCGATCAGCTCCACGCCGTACTTGGCCAGGACACCGTTCTCGTGCAGCGAGATGGCGGTGTTCAGGGCCGTCTGGCCGCCCAGGGTGGGCAGCAGGGTGTCGGGGCGCTCCTTGGCGATGATCTTCTCGACGAACTCGGGGGTGATCGGCTCGACGTAGGTGGCGTCGGCGATCTCCGGGTCGGTCATGATCGTCGCCGGGTTGGAGTTGACGAGGATCACGCGCAGGCCCTCGGCCTTGAGCACGCGGCACGCCTGGGTGCCGGAGTAGTCGAACTCGGCGGCCTGACCGATGACGATCGGGCCGGAGCCGATGACCAGGACGGACTGGATATCGGTGCGCTTAGGCACGCTGGCCCTCCATCAGGGATACGAAGCGGTCGAACAGGTAGGCGGCGTCGTGGGGGCCCGCTGCCGCTTCGGGGTGGTACTGGACGGAGAAGGCCGGCTGGTCGAGCAGCTGCAGCCCCTCCACGACGTCGTCGTTCAGGCAGACGTGGGAGACCTCGGCGCGGCCGAACTTCGTCTCGCTGACCTTGTCGAGCGGCGCGTCCACGGCGAAGCCGTGGTTGTGCGCGGTGACCTCGACCTTGCCGGTCGTGCGGTCCTGGACGGGCTGGTTGATGCCCCGGTGGCCGTACTTGAGCTTGTAGGTGCCGAAGCCGAGGGCGCGGCCGAGGATCTGGTTGCCGAAGCAGATGCCGAACAGGGGCGTCCTGCGCTCCAGGACGGCCTGCATCAGCGCCACCGGGCCGTCGGCGGTCGCCGGGTCGCCGGGGCCGTTGGAGAAGAACACGCCGTCCGGCTCGACGGCGTAGACCTCGTCGGCGGTGGCCGTGGCGGGCAGCACGTGCACCTCGATGCCGCGCTCGGCCATGCGGTGCGGGGTCATGCCCTTGATGCCGAGGTCGATGGCGGCGACCGTGAAGCGCTTCTCGCCGACCGCCGGGACGACGTACGCCTCCTTGGTCGCGACCTCCTCGTAGAGGCTCGCGCCCTTCATCTGCGGCTGGGCCTGCACCCGCTCCCGCAGCTCCGCCTCGGGGGCGACGGCCTCGCCGGAGAAGATCCCGGCGCGCATCGAGCCGCGCTCGCGCAGGTGGCGGGTGAGGGCCCGGGTGTCGATGCCGGAGATGCCCACCACGCCCTGCCGCTCCAGCTCGTCGTCCAGGGAGCGCTTGGCCCGCCAGTTGGACGGCACGCGCGCGGGGTCGCGCACGACGTACCCGGAGACCCAGATGCGGCCCGACTCGTCGTCCTCGTCGTTCCAGCCGGTGTTGCCGATCTGCGGGGCGGTGGCGACGACGATCTGACGGTCGTACGACGGGTCGGTCAGGGTTTCCTGGTAGCCGGTCATGCCGGTGGAGAACACGGCCTCGCCGAAGGTCTCCCCCACGGCCCCGTAGGCGCGGCCGCGGAAGCTGCGGCCGTCCTCCAGGACGAGTACGGCGGGAAGCACCGTGTTCCTCTGCGAGCTTCCCCTGGTGGAGGTCGTCATCGTGCGCCTTCCGTGTCGTTGATCATCTGGTTCAGGGTGTCGACCCATGCGGTGTGCTCGGCGGCGTGGTCGGAGCGGAAGCCGGAGTCGATCAGCTTGTCGCCGTGTGCCCAGGTCACCACGAGCAGGCCGCCCTCGGTGAGGACCTTGCCGGCGATGCCCTTGTCGAGCCGGGCCTCGCGCAGCGCGGCGGTGGGGACGAAGAAGTCGGTCGCTCCGGGGCGGTCGACCTCCAGACCCCGGTCCGTCAGGGTCAGCTCGACCCGGCTGCGGGTGCCCAGACCGTGGGCCACGATCCGGTCCAGCCACTGCCCGGCGGTGGTCGATCCGTGGTAGCGGCCGATCATGCTCAGTTTCACCGGGCCGGTCTCCTCCGGCGCGCCGGGAAGCGCGGGCAGGTCGCTCTGGAGGGTGCCGCGCCACTTCCAGCCCTCGCGCATCAGCCAGTAGACGAGCGCGATGAACAGGACGAGTCCGACGAGCCAGCCGATGCGGGCTCCCCAGTCGGTGACCTCGGCCGACTTCCTGGCCTCGGCCAGCAGGATTACAGGTGTCACGTGAGCTTCCCGTCGACGAGCGTGGCCTTGCCCCGCAGCCACGTGTGCGTCACACGGCCCGGCAGCGCGCGCCCCTCGTAGGGGGTGTTGCGGCTGCGCGAGGCGAAGCCCGCGGGGTCCACCTGGCCACGGTATGCCGTGTCGACGAGGGTGAGGTTGGCGGGCTCACCAGCCGAGACGGGACGGCCGTGCCCGGTGGCCTGTCCGATCTGCGCGGGTTTGAAGGACATGCGGTCGGCGACGCCGGCCCAGTCCAGCAGACCCGTCTCGACCATGGTCTCCTGTACCACCGACAGCGCGGTCTCCAGCCCGACCATGCCCATGGCGGCCGCGGCCCACTCGCAGTCCTTGTCCTCGTGCGGGTGCGGGGCGTGGTCGGTGGCGACGATGTCGATCGTGCCGTCGGCGAGCGCCTCGCGCAGGGCGTGCACGTCGCGCTCGGTGCGCAGCGGCGGGTTGACCTTGTAGACCGGGTTGTACGTGCGCACCAGCTCGTCGGTGAGCAGGAGGTGGTGCGGGGTGACCTCGGCGGTGACCTGGATGCCGCGGGACTTGGCCCACCGGACGATCTCGACGCTGCCCGCGGTCGACAGGTGGCAGATGTGCACCCGGGAGCCGACGTGCTCGGCGAGCAGCACGTCCCGCGCGATGACCGACTCCTCGGCGACGGCCGGCCAGCCGCCCAGGCCCAGCTCGGCGGAGACGACGCCCTCGTTCATCTGCGCGCCCTCGGTGAGCCGCGGCTCCTGGGCGTGCTGGGCGACGACGCCGCCGAAGGCCTTCACGTACTCCAGGGCGCGGCGCATGATCACGGCGTCGTCCACGCACTTGCCGTCGTCGGAGAAGACGGTGACCCCGGCGGCCGACTCGTGCATGGCGCCGAGCTCGGCGAGCTTCCGGCCCTCCAGGCCGACGGTGACGGCGCCGATGGGCCGCACGTCGCAGTAGCCGTGCTCCCGGCCGAGCCGCCAGACCTGCTCGACGACGCCGGCGGTGTCGGCCACGGGGAAGGTGTTGGCCATGGCGAACACGGCGGTGAAGCCGCCGCTGGCGGCCGCCCGCGTGCCGGTGAGCACGGTCTCGGAGTCCTCGCGGCCCGGCTCGCGCAGGTGGGTGTGCAGGTCGACCAGGCCCGGCAGCAGCACCTTGCCGGCGGCCTCGACCACTTCGGCGCCCTCGGCGCTCAGACCGGTGCCCACCTCGGCGACGCTCTCGCCGTCGATCAGCACGTCCTGCGGCTCGCCGCCGAGCACCTTCGCACCGCGGATCAGGATCTTGCTCATGGGTCTTACTTCTCCTCGGAACCGGAGGGGCGCGCGAAGCGCTCGTCGGAAGGGTGGCGGTGGGAGACGGGTGGGCGGGCGTGGGTGAGGGCGGGTTCGTTGCCCCCGAGCAGCAGGTACAGGACGGCCATCCGGATGGAGACGCCGTTGGAGACCTGTTCGACGGCCGTGCAGCGGTCGGAGTCGGCGACCTCGGCGGTGATCTCCATGCCGCGGACCATCGGGCCGGGGTGCATCACGATGGCGTGCCCGGGGAGCTTGGCCATGCGGTCGCCGTCCAGGCCGTAGCGCCGCGAGTACTCGCGCTCGGTCGGGAAGAAGGCGGCGTTCATGCGCTCGCGCTGGACCCGGAGCATCATCACGGCGTCGCACTTGGGCAGTGTGCTGTCGAGGTCGTACGACACCTCGCACGGCCAGCTCTCGACGCCGACCGGCACCAGGGTGGGCGGGGCGACCAGGGTGACCTCGGCGCCCAGGGTGTGCAGCAGGTCCACGTTGGAGCGGGCGACCCGGCTGTGCAGGACGTCGCCGACGACGGTGATCCGCCTGCCGGACAGGTCCTGGCCGAGGCCGGCGTCCCGGCCGATCAGCCGGCGGCGCATGGTGAAGGCGTCCAGCAGGGCCTGGGTTGGATGTTGGTGGGTGCCGTCGCCGGCGTTGATGACGGCGGCGTCGATCCAGCCGGAGTTGGCCAGGCGGTACGGGGCTCCGGAGGCGCCGTGCCGGATCACCACGGCGTCGACGCCCATGGCCTCCAGGGTCTGGGCGGTGTCCTTCAGGGACTCGCCCTTGGACACGCTGGAGCCCTTGGCGGTGAAGTTGATGACGTCCGCGGACAGCCGCTTCTCGGCGGCCTCGAAGGAGATCCGGGTGCGGGTGGAGTCCTCGAAGAAGAGGTTGACGATCGTGCGGCCGCGCAGGGTCGGCAGCTTCTTGATCGGCCGGTCGGCGACCCGGGCCATCTCCTCCGCGGTGTCGAGGATCAGGACGGCGTCGTCGCGGGTGAGGTCGGCGGCCGAGATGAGATGACGCTGCATCTTTCAGGCTCCGTAAGGCAGTTCATTCGGGAGGTTGAGGGCAAACCGGAGCGCGTGCAGGCACGCCGAAGCGGCCGTACGCGCCTGACTTGCTACTGGCCGGCCGGCTTCGCACCGAGCAGCACGGTGTCGCGACCGTCCTCCTCGGCGAGCTGGACCTTGACCGTCTCCCGCAGCGACGTGGGGAGGTTCTTGCCGACGTAGTCGGCGCGGATGGGCAGTTCGCGGTGACCACGGTCGACCAGGACGGCGAGCTGCACCGCGCGCGGGCGCCCGATGTCGTTCAGGGCGTCGAGGGCGGCGCGGATGGTGCGGCCGGAGAAGAGCACGTCGTCGACGAGGACGACCAGTCTGCCGTCGATGCCGTCACCGGGGATCTCCGTGCGGGCCAGCGCACGCGGCGGGTGCATGCGCAGGTCGTCGCGGTACATGGTGATGTCGAGCGAGCCGACGGGGACCTTGCGGTCGGTGATCTGCTCCAGCTTGGCGGCGAGCCGCTGGGCGAGGAAGACGCCCCGGGTCGGAATGCCGAGGAGCACCACGTCGTCGGCGCCCTTGGCGCGCTCCACGATCTCGTGGGCGATACGGGTCAGCATGCGTGCGATGTCGGGGCCCTCGAGAACGGGCCGCGCATCGGTCGCCTGCGGGTTCGCGTGCGTGTCCATATGAAACGGACCTCCTTCTCCGCCTCACGGGACGGACCTTAAAGGACGTCGGATTTGCGCCATCCACGGTAGCAGGTCGCCGAGTGGCCCCGGTTCACCCCCTTGGCCCAATGCGCTGCCACTAGCACGGAAGAGTCGGTGTGGACCATTCGGCTTGACGCATGAGAGTCACGCTGCGTAACCTCACAGTGAGTTACCAGCCGCGCGGCGGGAAGACAGTCCAGCCGCGTCGACACAGTGCCGGGGAGCCATATGTCCAGCGAATACGCCAAACAGCTCGGGGCCAAGCTCCGGGCCATCCGCACCCAGCAGGGCCTTTCCCTCCACGGTGTCGAGGAGAAGTCCCAGGGGCGCTGGAAGGCCGTGGTGGTCGGTTCGTATGAGCGCGGTGACCGTGCCGTGACCGTGCAGCGCCTTGCCGAGCTGGCCGATTTCTATGGCGTTCCCGTGCAGGAGCTGCTGCCGGGCACCACGCCGGGCGGCGCCGCCGAGCCGCCGCCGAAGCTGGTCCTGGACCTGGAGCGGCTGGCCACCGTGCCGGCCGAGAAGGCGGGCCCCCTGCAGCGCTACGCGGCGACGATCCAGTCCCAGCGCGGTGACTACAACGGCAAGGTGCTGTCGATCCGCCAGGACGACCTGCGCACGCTCGCCGTCATCTACGACCAGTCCCCCTCGGTCCTCACCGAGCAGCTGATCAGCTGGGGCGTCCTGGACGCGGACGCGCGCCGCGCCGTGGCCACCCACGAAGAGGCCTGATCCGCCCGAAGACCCAGCAGAAACGTGCCGCCGGGGCGGCCGGACCGTACGGTTCCGGCCGCCCCGGCGGTTCTTGCGACGGGTCCCGCCGCGCCTGTCGACGCGGGCGGGCGCACACGCCGAAGGGGCGCGGGGAACTGCGTGAGCGGCCACGGACGACCCTCAGCCGCCGTGCCACCGCAGTCCCACGGCGCCCCTCGTTCGGCGGGCTAGGCCCGCCGCAGCGTCGGCTTGAGCTCCTTCAGCCGGCCCAGCAGACCGTTGACGAACGAGGGCGACTCGTCGGTCGAGAACTCCTTCGCCAGCTGCACCATCTCGTCCAGGACGACGGCGTCCGGGGTCTCGTCGACCCAGATCAGCTCGTACGCGCCCAGCCGCAGGATGTTGCGGTCCACGACCGGCATCCGGTCGAGCGTCCAGCCCACCGCGTACTGCGCGATCAGCTCCTCGATGCGGTTGGCGTGCTCCGCGTAGCCCTCGACGAGCTGCATCGTGTACTCGCTGACCGGCGGCTGCCGCGAGTCGGACCGGGAGAGCCGGATCCAGTCCGCGAGGACCGTCAGGACGTCGGCGTCGCGCTGGTCGCCCTCGAAGAGGATCTGGAAGGCGCGCTTGCGGGCCGTGTTGCGGGCAGCCACGGTTAGCTGTTCACCCGGCCGAGGTAGTCGCTGGTGCGGGTGTCGACCTTGATCTTCTCACCGGTCGTGATGAAGAGCGGGACCTGGATCTGGTGGCCGGTCTCCAGGGTGGCGGGCTTGGTGCCACCGGTGGAGCGGTCGCCCTGGACGCCCGGCTCGGTCTCCTGGACGACGAGCTCGACGGCGGCGGGCAGCTCGACGAAGAGCACCTCGCCCTCGTGCTGCGCCACGGTGGCCGTGAAGCCCTCGATCAGGAAGTTGGCGGCGTCGCCGACGGCCTTGCGGTCGACCATCAGCTGGTCGTACGTCTCCATGTCCATGAAGACGAAGTACTCGCCGTCCATGTACGAGAACTGCATGTCGCGCTTGTCGACAGTGGCCGTCTCGACCTTGACACCGGCGTTGAAGGTCTTGTCGACCACCTTGCCGGAGAGCACGTTCTTGAGCTTGGTGCGCACGAAGGCGGGGCCCTTGCCGGGCTTGACGTGCTGGAACTCGACGACGGACCAGAGCTGGCCGCCTTCGAGCTTGAGCACCAGGCCGTTCTTGAGGTCGTTCGTGGAAGCCACGGTTGCGGAATCTCCTGGACTGACGTACGACCCCGGGTCACGCGCTACAGCGCGAGCAGCTCCTTGGTCGTGATGGTGAGTAGCTCGGGTCCGCCGTCCGCCTCGGGGCGCACGACGAGCGTGTCATCGATCCGGACACCGCCCCGGCCCGGGAGGTGGACCCCCGGTTCGACGGTGACCGGCACGCAAGCGTCCAGTTTACCCATGGCTGCGGGGGCCAGCTGCGGGTCCTCGTCGATTTCGAGTCCGACACCGTGTCCGGTCAGCGGTGAGAGGGCTTCCGCATAGCCCGCCGAGTCCAGGACCTGCCGTGCCGCACGGTCGACGTCGCAGTAGCTGGCCCCGGGCGCGAGGGATTCGCGTCCGGCGCGCTGGGCGGCGAAGACGAGGTCGTACAGCTCGATCTGCCAGTCGGCGGGCGAGGTGCCGATGACGAAGGTGCGGCCGATCTCGCAGCGGTATCCGCGGTAGGTGGCGCCGAGGCACACGGAGAGGAAGTCGCCCTCCTCCACGCGCCGGTCGGTGGGGCGGTGGCCGCGCCGCCCGGAGTGCGGCCCGGTGGCCACGGAGGTGGCGAAGGCGGGCCCGTCGGCGCCGTGGTCGACCAGGCGCCGCTCCAGCTCCAGTGCCAGGTGCCGTTCGGTGCGCCCGACCAGGATGGACTCCAGCAGCTCGCCGAGGGCCTGGTCGGCGATCTCCGCGCCGATGCGCAGGCAGGAGATCTCCTCCTCGTCCTTGACGACCCTGAGCTGCTCCACGGCGGCGCCGAGATCGGCGAGGCGGAGTCCGGGGGCGGCCGAGGCGAGGGCGCGATGGCGGGCCACGGTGAGGTGGTGCTCCTCCACCGCCAGGGAATCGGCGCCCTGGGACACGGCGAGGCCGGCCGCGACGGCCGAGGGGTCGCCGTCGGGCGCGGGCAGGATGTGCAGCCGCAGGTTCTCGTCGGGCCGGCCTTCGTGGGGGCGGTCCTCGGGCGGCCCGAGGCAGACGAGCAGGTCCTCGCCTCTGCCGAGGAGCAGGACGGAGCCCTGCGGGGCGGCGGCGGCGAGGTAGCGCACATTGGCGGGGCGGGTGACGAGCGCTGCCGCGGCACCGGTCGCGTTGAAGTGTTCCCTCAGCCGGGATCGGCGGTTCGCGTACACCTCTGACATGAGACGAGCGTAGGAGTTTCGAGCGATTTGTGCCGGTTGGCAGGGGCCGAGTGGGGTCCGCGGGGAGTGGCTCGGTGGTGTTCCGGACGCCGCCGAGCGGGGAGCGCCGGGTCCGTTCCCCCGGTGTGGCCCGCGGGATCGACCGGCCAGTTCCCCCTTGCGCGGGCTCGCCCCACCGGGCACCCGCTCCCCTGTCGACCGGCCGCCCCGCTCACCGTCCGACCTGCCGGCCCACTCACCCACCGACCTGCCACCTGCCGACCCGCTCACCCACCGACCTACCGCCTGCCGGCCCGCTCACCCGCCGACCTACCGCCTGCCGGCCCGCTCACCCGCCTGCCGGCCCGCTCACCAGCTCGGCGGGCTCGCTATCGCCCTGGCCAGGACCTCGTCGAGGACGCGCGCCGTCGCCGGGACATCGAGCTGGGAGTTGTCGATGATGGGCAGCCCGGAGCCGTACCAGCCGGCCATGCGGCCGTGGATGCGGGCCACCTCCTCGTCGGTGAGGCGGCGGTTGCCGGTGCGTTCGGCGTTGCGCTCCAGGACGACGTCCAGGCCCGGGAGCAGGACGACCGGGAGCAGACCGGGGCCCACATGGCGCTTCCAGCCGCCGAGGCCCACGACCGGGCGGTCCGGGAAGACGGCGTCGTCGAGGATGCAGGAGATGCCGTTCGCCAGGAAGTTCCGGGCGGCGAAGCCGCAGGTGCGGCGGGCGAGGCGGTACTGGGCCTCGGAGCTGTCGTTCCAGCCGGACTGGGGGTCGGCGAAGCCCGAGCGGACCCACTCGCGGACGTCGTCCAGGCTGATGTGGGCCGTGGGCACGCGCCGGTGGTCCGCCCAGTACTTGGCGACGCTCGTCTTGCCCGCCCCCGCCGGACCGATCAGCAGGACCGCCAGCGTGGTGGACGTCGGGTCGGGGACCGCGGCCACGGCGGGCGGTGCCATCGGGACTCCGACGGGACCGCCGGGTGGCAGCGCCACGTGACCGGTGCTATCGGGGGCCGGCTGGACGGGGGCGTGCTGCGCGGCCGGCGGCTGCGGGGGTCCCGGCGGCACGGCACCGGGCGGGGCCGGGAAGCCCGGCGCGGCGGGTGGCGGGGGGACGGGGGCAGGGCCCTGGGCGGCTCCCGGGTGGGGGCCCGCACGGTGCCCGGCCGGGCCGGCGGCTCCCGGAGGCGGACCCGGGTGGTGTCCGGCCGGCGCCCAGCCGGGCTGCGGTCCCTGCCCCGGCCGGTGGGGCGGCGGCAGCGGCGAACCCACTGCGTGCTGCATCCGTTGCCACTCCGTCTCGTCTGTTCGGCTCGTCCGCCTCGGGGCGCCTGAGTCGGTGCCGACAGCCGGGTGGCGCTCGGCCCTTCGGTCCCGTGCCGTGCTCCCTCCCGGCTCCGCCGGGGCGAGGGCACCCCATGGTCTGTCGTCTCCGACCCGCCCCTCCGGCTCACTCGCGGCAGGCAGTTGGCACCGGGAGCAGGGCTGGGCCCCGCTCCCTACCGAACGGTACCGTCCCCGGCCGTCGTTTGGTGAAACGGCCGGGGGCGGCCCGAAGTGCCCGTTCCGCTCGGCGAATTCGACAGTGCGGAAACAGTGCGGAAGCGGACGTACGGAGCGGTGCGGGAGCTACTGGCCCACTTCTCCGTAGGCGGCCAGGAGGACGGCCGGGTCCGGGCCCTCCAGCACGGTCGGCTTGGCCAGGCCGTCGAGGACGATGAAGCGCAGCAGGTCGCCGCGGGACTTCTTGTCGACCCTCATGGCCTCCAGCAGCTTGGGCCACTGGTCGTGCCGGTAGTGCAGCGGCAGGCCCACGGACTCCAGGACCGTCCGGTGCCGGTCCGCGGTCGCGTCGTCCAACCGGCCCGCCAGACGGCCCAGTTCGGCGGCGAAGTGCATGCCGACCGCGACGGCAGCGCCGTGCCGCCACTTGTAGCGCTCGTTCTTCTCGATCGCATGGCCCAGCGTGTGGCCGTAGTTGAGGATCTCCCGCAGACCGGACTCCTTCAGATCCGAGGAGACGACCTCGGCCTTCACCCGGATCGACCGCTCGATCAGCTCGGCGGTGTGCGGACCCGCCGGGGTCCGGGCCGCCTCGGGGTCGGACTCGATGAGGTCCAGGATCGCCGGGTCGGCGATGAAGCCGGCCTTGATGACCTCGGCCAGCCCGGAGACGTAGTCGTTGACCGGCAGGGAGTCCAGCGCCGCCAGGTCGCACAGGACACCGGCCGGCGGGTGGAAGGCGCCCACCAGGTTCTTGCCCTCCGCGGTGTTGATGCCGGTCTTGCCGCCGACCGCCGCGTCCACCATGGCGAGCACGGTGGTCGGGACGGCGATCCAGCGCACACCGCGCAGCCAGGTCGCGGCGACGAAACCGGCCAGGTCCGTGCTCGCCCCGCCGCCGACGCCGACGACGACGTCGGTGCGGGTGAAGCCGGACTGCCCGAGCGCCTTCCAGCAGTAGGCGGCGACCTCGGCGGTCTTGGCCTCCTCCGCGTTCGGCACCTGGATCGCCACCGCTTCGTAGCCCTGCTCGGCGAGATCGGCGCGCAGGGCGTCGCCGGTCTCCGCGAGGGCCTCGGGGTGGATCACGGCGACCCGCTTGGCCCTCGGCCCGATCAGCCCGGGCAGCTCGCCCAGGAGCTGCCGGCCGACGAGCACCTCGTACGGGTCGGTGCCCGCGGTGCCGGCGACCTGGATCCGGGTGACTGCCTCGCTCATGCTTCCTTCAACTCCAGTGCGTCCAGGGCTGCTCGGGTGACCTCTTCGGGGGTGCGCCCGTCGGTCGGTACGACGGCGGAGGCGACCTCTTCGTACAGGTGGCGCCGGGCCTCCATCAGCTCGCGCCACTGCTTGCGCGGGTTGACCGCGAGCAGCGGGCGGGCCACGTTCAGGCCGGTGCGCCTGACGGCCTCCTCGACGTCCATGGAGAGGTAGACCACCGGGTGCCCGGCGAGCAGCGCACGGGTGTCCGCGTCGAGGATCGCGCCGCCGCCGAGGGCGAGGACGCCCTCGTGCTCGGCGAGCGCGGTGCGCACCGCGCGCTTCTCGATCGCCCGGAAGGCGGGCTCGCCCTCGTCCACGAAGATGTCGGCGATGGCGCGGCCCTCGACGGCGACGATGTCCTCGTCGGTGTCCCGGAAGCCGGTGCCGAGCCGCTCGGCCAGCAGCCGGCCGACGGTGGACTTGCCCACGCCCATCGGGCCGACGAGTACGACCGCAGGCACGGCGGTCACCGGATCCGGAGGTTGTCGAGGTAGGACCGCACGTTCCGGCGGGTCTCGGGTACCGAGTCGCCGCCGAACTTCTCCGCGACCGCGTCCGCCAGCACGAGCGCGACCATGGCCTCGGCGACGATGCCGGCGGCCGGGACCGCGCAGACGTCCGAGCGCTGGTGGTGGGCCTGGGCCTCCTCGCCGGTGGAGACGTCCACGGTCCTAAGTGCCCGCGGCACGGTCGCGATCGGCTTCATCGCGGCCCGGACCCGCAGCAGCTCGCCCGTGGTCAGGCCGCCCTCGGTGCCGCCGGAACGGCCGGTGGCCCGCTTGATGCCGTCGGGGGTGGTCAGGATCTCGTCGTGCGCCTTCGAGCCCGGCACCCGGGCCAGCTCGAAGCCGTCGCCGACCTCCACGCCCTTGATGGCCTGGATGCCCATCAGGGCGGCGGCCAGCCGGGCGTCCAGGCGGCGGTCCCAGTGCACGTGCGAGCCCAGGCCGACCGGTACGCCGTAGGCCAGGACCTCCACCACGCCACCCAGGGTGTCGCCGTCCTTGTGGGCCTGGTCGATCTCGGCGACCATCGCCTTCGACGCGTCCTGGTCCAGGCAGCGCACCGGGTCCGCGTCGAGCTTGTCGACGTCGGCCGGGGTGGGGTGGACGCCGTAGGGCGCCTTGGCCGCGGCCAGTTCCACGACGTGGGAGACGATCTCGATGCCGGCCGTCTCCTTCAGGTAGGAGCGGGCGACGGCGCCGAGGGCCACGCGGGCCGCGGTCTCCCGTGCGGAGGCGCGCTCCAGGATCGGGCGGGCCTCGTCGAAGCCGTACTTCTGCATGCCCGCGAGGTCGGCGTGACCGGGGCGCGGCCGGGTCAGCGGGGCGTTGCGGGCGAGACCGGCCAGCACCTCGGGGTCGACCGGGTCGCCCGCCATGACCTGCTCCCACTTGGGCCACTCGGTGTTGCCCACCATGATGGCGATCGGGGAGCCGAGGGTGAGTCCGTGGCGCACACCACCCAGGAACGTGACCTCGTCGCGCTCGAACTTCATGCGCGCACCACGGCCGTATCCGAGCCGTCGCCGTGCCAGGTGGTCCGCCACCATCTCCGTGGTGATCGGCACGCCGGCGGGAAGGCCCTCCAGCGTCGCGACCAGTGCCGGACCATGGGACTCCCCCGCGGTCAGCCAACGCAGCCTGCTCAACGGTGCTCCTCCGTGTTCGCGCCCGGTACTGCCCCGTGTACGCGCGACCCGCGTACGGCGACGGCGCGACCGGGTGCGCGACCCCGGTACGCCACCTCCGATCCTCCCACGTCCGGTGCGGGTGTCCGGCCGCCGGTCCAGCAGACGGACGGGGCGGCGGCGGTTCAGCGGGCGGCGAGTGCCTGCTCGCCCGCGTGGCGCATGGCCTCCAGCGGGGCCGGGGAGCGGCCGGTGAACCGCTCGACCTGCAGGACGGCCTGGTGGACCAGCAGGTCCAGGCCGCTGACCACGGCGCCGCCGAACATGGACCAGCGGGCGGCCAGCTCGGTGGGCCAGGGGTCGTACAGCACGTCGAAGAGGGTGGCGGGGCGTTCGGGTACGGCGGCGGCGAGGGCGTCGGACGCACCGGCCGGCGTGGTGGCGACGACCAGCGGGGCGCGCAGGGCCTCGGCCGCGTGGGACCAGTCGGCCGTGCGCACGTCGACGTCCAGGCGCTCGCCCCATTCGCGCATCTCGGCGGCGCGAGCCTCGCTGCGGACGTAGGCGACGACCTCGCCGGTGCAGATCCGCGCCAGTGCGGCGAGCGCGGAGGAGGCGGTGGCGCCGGCGCCGAGGATCGCCGCGGAGTCGACCTCCTCGATGCCGTGCTCGCGCAGGGCGGCCACCATGCCCGGGATGTCGGTGTTGTCGCCGGACCGGCGGCCGTCCTCGCCCAGGACGACCGTGTTGACCGCCTCGACGGAGGCGGCCGTGTCGCTGATCTCGTCCAGCAGCGGGATGACGGCCCGCTTCAGCGGCATGGTCAGCGACAGCCCTCCCCACTCCGGCCCGAGCCCGTCGAGGAACGCGGGCAGTGCGGCCTCGTCGACCTCGAAGCGGTCGTACGTCCAGCCGGTGAGCCCGAGCTCGCCGTAGGCGGCCCGGTGCAGCACCGGGGAGAGGGAGTGGGCGATGGGCGAACCGAGCACGGCGGCCCGGTGTGTCACGGTCATCGGTTCTTTTTCCTCGACGCGTTCCAGTCCTCGACCAGCTTCTCGTGTTCCTCGAGCGTCTTGGTGAACTTGCTGGTCTTGCCGTCCATCGAGATGAAGTAGTACCAGCCGTCGTGGGACGGGTCGAGCGCGCCCCTGAGCGCCTCCTCGCCGGGGTTGTCGATGGGGCCCGGCGGCAGGCCCTTGGAGAAGTAGGTGTTGTACGGGTTGTCGTACCTGCGCAGTTCGCCGATGCTCAGGTCGATCTTGCTCTGGTTCTTCACGTAGTTGTACGTGGAGTCGAACTCCAGCCGCCCGTAGGTCTGCGGGTTGTCCGGCTCGAGGCGGTTGTAGACGACCTCGGCCATCTTGCGGAAGTCGTCGTGGCTCGTGCCCTCGGCCTGCGCCAGGCTCGCCACGGTGAGCAGCTGCCAGGGCCCGTCGAGACCGAGCGCCCTGGCCTTCTTCTCCACGCCCAGTTCCTGGTACTTGGCGGTGGCCTGGGACACCATGTCCTTCAGGACGGCTTCGGGCTTCTGTCCCTTGGTGACGGCATAGCTGGAGGGGTAGAGGAATCCTTCCAGCGGGTCCTTCAGGCTCGCGTGGTTCATCGCCCAGGCGGGCAGGCCCAGGTGCCTGTACTCCTTCTTGGCGGTACGGGCCGTGGTGCCCGCCGCCACGCCGAGGCGCTTGTCGATCAGGGCGTAGACCGCCGTGTTGCGCAGCCCCTCGGCGATGATCAGGTTGCTGCGGCTCTTCGGGCTGAGCATCAGTTCCACCGCGCTCGCGGCGGACATCTCCTTCTCCAGGGTGTAGACGCCGTCCTGGAGGGACTTTCCGTCGGGGTTCGCCTGCAGCGCGGAGACGAACGCCGCCGCGCTCTCCACGACGCCCGACTCCTTCAGCTTCTGGCCGATCGCCCAGCCGCCGGCACCCTTGGGGATCTCGACCGTCACCTGCTCGCCGTTGCCGCTGCCCGCGTAGTCCGCGGCCGCGCCGAAACGATTTTGGTAGAACTTGTAGCCGAAATATCCGACTCCGCCGAGGCCGCCGCCGAAGACGAGCACGACCACCATGCAGGCGCAGCCGGTGCGGCCCTTCTTCGCCTTGACGGGCTTGCGGCCCTTGCCGCGCCGTTCGCGCCGGCTCTGGAGCTCGTGCTCCTCGCCGTCCGGGTCGTCACCGCCTCCCGCGAAGAAGGCGTGCTCCTCCTCGTCGGCCGCGGGTTCCGTCTGCGGTTCCGGATCGGGACGCCTGCGGCCGGGCGGCTGCGGGGGCGGGTAGGCGTCCTCGGTGCCGTAGAGGTCCGGCTGCTGACCGCCGTAGGCCACGGGCTGCTGGTTGTGGGGATCACCCGGATCGGCGGCGTAGGGCACGTGGCCGTAGCCGCCGGCCGCGCCCCACTCGCCCTGGTGGACGTGCTGCTGGCCGTGACCGGCGAACTGCTGCTCGTACGGCGGGTGCCCCTGTCCCTCGTAGTACGGGTGCTGCTGTCCGTCGTATCCGGGCTGCTGCGGCTGGTTCCAGTCACCGTACTGCGGCTGCTGCGGCTGCTGCGGGTACTGCTGCTGCGGCTGGCCGCCGTAGGCAGACTGCTGGGCGACGTGCGCCTGCTGCCCTTCCCATCCGCCGTCCCCGTACAACGGGTCCTGCGGATGCCACGGTTCGGAGCCCGGGCTCCCGCCATACTCAGTCATCGATCCCCTAGAGCCGCGAAGCCGACGGGTCACCCGGCCGGCGGGCCGGCTTCCCTTCCGCCTCTTGCTGTGCGGCGGCTGTTCGAACACCGCCGCATCGCGCGGAACGTTACCGTATCGCGATCAGATGACCACTTCGACGCCCTCGCCGGGTGGTGTGGCTGACACCCGTTCGGATTCCAGGGCCTGCTGCAGAATGATGACGGCCGCCGCCTGGTCGATGACCGAGCGGCCCTTCTTCGATTTCACCCCCGAGGCCCGCAGGCCCTGACTGGCCGACACCGTCGTCATCCGCTCGTCGACCAGCCGGACCGGCACGGGCGCGATGCCCTTGGCCAGCTCCTGCGCGAAAGCGCGCACCTTGACCGCGGCCGGGCCCTCGCCCCCCTTGAGGGAGCGGGGGAGGCCGACGACGACCTCGATCGGTTCGTACTCCTCCACCAGGTCACGCAACCGGCGGTGCGCGGCGGGGACGTCCCGGCCGGGAACGGTCTCCACCGGGGTGGCGAGGATCCCGTCGGGGTCGCACGAGGCGACCCCGATCCGGGCGTCCCCGACGTCGATCGCGAGTCGGCGTCCTCTGCGCATGTCCGGGACCGCTTCCTACTTGGCGGTCTCGGCGACGAGGCGCTCGACGGCCTCGACGGCGTCGCCGACGGCGGCCGGGTTCTGGCCGCCGCCCTGGGCGACGTCCGGCTTGCCGCCACCGCCGCCGCCGAGGGTCTTGGCGGCGGCACGGACCAGGTCACCGGCCTTCAGGCCGCGCTCGCGCGCCGCCTCGTTGGTGGCGATGACCGTCAGCGGCTTGCCGCCCGCGACCGTGAAGAGGGCGACCACGGCGGGCCGGCCGCCCCGGATGCGGCCGCGTACGTCGAGGACCAGCTTGCGCAGGTCGTCCGCCGTGGTGCCGTCCGGCACCTGGCCGGTGACGAGCGCGACGCCCCTGACGTCCTTGGCGGAGTCGGCGAGACCGGCGGCGGCCTGGAGCACCTTCTCGGCGCGGAACTTCTCGATCTCCTTCTCGGCGTCCTTCAGCTTGCCGAGCATCGCGGAGACCCTCTCCGGCAGCTCCTCCGGCCGGCCCTTGATCAGCTCCTGGAGCTGGGCGACGACCGTGTGCTCACGGGCGAGGAAGTTGTAGGCGTCCACCCCGACGAGGGCCTCGATACGGCGGACACCCGAGCCGATGGAGGACTCGCCGAGCAGCTTCACCAGGCCCAGCTGGGCAGTGTTGTGCACGTGGGTGCCGCCGCACAGCTCCTTGGAGAAGTCGCCGATGGTGACCACGCGGACCCGCTCGCCGTACTTCTCGCCGAACTCGGCGATGGCGCCCTGCTTCTTGGCGTCGTCGATGCCCATGACCTCGGCGTGCACGTCGAGGTCGCGGGCGAGCACCTCGTTGATCTTCTGCTCGACGTCGGTCATCACGGCCGTCGGCACGGCGGACGGGGAGCCGAAGTCGAAGCGGAAGCGGCCGGGCTGGTTCTCGGAACCGGCCTGGGCGGCCGTCGGGCCGAGGGCGTCGCGCAGCGCCTGGTGGGTCAGGTGCGTGGCCGAGTGGGCCCGGGCGATGGCCGTGCGGCGGCGCCCGTCGATGGAGGCGTGCGCCTTGGCGCCCACGGTGACCTCGCCGACCTGGACGACGCCCTTGTGGACGTACACCCCCGGGACCGGCTTCTGGGTGTCGCGGACCTCGATGACGGCACCGGTGTCGACCCTGATCCGGCCGGTGTCGCCGATCTGGCCGCCGCCCTCGGCGTAGAACGGGGTGCGGTCCAGGACGACCTCGACCTCGTCGCCCTCGGTGGCGGCCGGGGAGGAGACGCCGTCGACCAGGATGCCGACGATCGTGGACTCGCCCTCGGTGTCGGTGTAGCCGATGAAGTCGGTCTCGCCGGCGGCGTCGGCGATCTCGCGGTAGGCGCCCATGTCGGCGTGGCCGGTCTTCTTGGCCTGGGCGTCGGCCTTGGCGCGCTCCCGCTGCTCCTTCATCAGGCGGCGGAAGCCGTCCTCGTCCACGGACAGGCCCTGCTCGGCGGCCATCTCCAGGGTGAGGTCGATCGGGAAGCCCCAGGTGTCGTGGAGCAGGAACGCCTTGTCGCCGGAGAGGACCGTGCCACCGGACTGCTTGGTCTCGGTGACGGCGGTGTCGAGGATGTTGGTGCCCGCCTTCAGCGTCTTGAGGAAGGCGTTCTCCTCGGCGATCGCCACCTTCTCGATGCGCTCGCGGTCGGTGACCAGCTCGGGGTACTGCTGGCCCATCATGCCGATCACGGTGTCGACGAGTTCCCTGACGACCGGGCCGGTGGCGCCGAGCAGGCGCATGTTGCGGATGGCGCGGCGCATGATGCGGCGCAGGACGTAGCCGCGCCCCTCGTTGCCGGGGGTGACGCCGTCGCCGATGAGCATCACGGACGTGCGCATGTGGTCGGTGACCACGCGCAGCGAGACGTCCGAGTCGTGGGCGTCGCCGTAGGCCACGCCGGTCAGCTCGGTGGCCTTCTTGATGACGGCCATGGAGGTGTCGATCTCGTACATGTTCTGCACGCCCTGCAGAATCATGGCGAGGCGCTCCAGGCCGAGGCCCGTGTCGATGTTCTTGCTCGGCAGCTCGCCGAGGATCTCGAAGTCGTCCTTGCCGATGCCCTCGCCGCGCTCGTACTGCATGAAGACGAGGTTCCAGATCTCCACGTACCGCTCGTCGTTGACGGCGGGGCCGCCCTCGGCGCCGAACTCGGGGCCGCGGTCGTAGTTGATCTCGGAGCAGGGGCCGCACGGGCCGGGGACGCCCATGGACCAGTAGTTGTCCTTCATGCCGAGGCGCTGGATGCGCTCCTTCGGCACCCCGACGACCTCGTGCCAGATGCGCTCGGCCTCGTCGTCGTCCTGGTAGACGGTGATCCAGAGCCTCTCCGGCTCCAGGCCGTAACCGCCCACGTCCTGGGGCGTGGTGAGCAGCTCCCAGGCGTACTTGATGGCGCCTTCCTTGAAGTAGTCGCCGAAGGAGAAGTTGCCGCACATCTGGAAGAAGGTGCCGTGGCGCGTGGTCTTGCCGACCTCTTCGATGTCGGGCGTGCGCACGCACTTCTGCACGCTGGTGGCGCGCGCGAAGGGCGGCTTGACCTCACCCAGGAAGTACGGCTTGAAGGGCACCATGCCGGCGGGCACGAGGAGCAGAGTCGGATCGTCCGCGATGAGCGACGCCGAAGGCACGACGGTGTGCCCGCGCTCCTCGTAGAAGCTCAGCCAGCGGCGGCGGATCTCAGCCGACTCCATCAGTGGTCCTCATTCCGGTTGTGCGAGTACGTCGTGTTCTCGATGTACTTCGGGTTGCTGCGGTCGTTCTCGATGGCGGGGTACCGCCGGGGCGCGGGGAGTGCGGGGTCGGTGTCGATGCCCAGCGCCTCCCCCAGCTCGGCCTCCCGCTGGGCCATGTTGTCGCGGACGTCGAGCGCGAAACCGACCGCGCGGTCCTTGAGCCGCTGACCGGTCTCCAGGGCCTTGTTCGCCGCGGTGGCGGCCAGGCTCTCCGGCGTCAGCTGCCTGAGCTTGCGGTTGACCTTGGTGGTGGCCCACACACCGGCGGCGACACCCGTGCTGAACCAGAACGTACGGCGGAACATCGCTCGGTCAGTCCCTCTTCCCGCGGTCTCGCTTGCGTCGGGCGGCGGGAACGGTGCGGCCCACGATCACGGTGCGCCGGGGCGGCTTCGCCGGCACGCCGTCCTTGCGGCCGGCCAGTGCCCGGCGCACCCCGTAGCCGAAGGCCGCGACCTTGACCAGCGGGCCGCCGAAGGTGGAGGCGACCGTGGTCGACAGCGCCGAGGCGTTCGACGTGACCTCCTGGACGTCGCTGGCGATCGCGTCGACCCGGTCGATCTGGGTCTGTGCGGAGCGCACGGCCGTGGAGGCGTCGGCGAGCAGCGGGACCGCCTGATCGGTCACCTCGGCCACGAGCTGGGTGGTCGCCCTGAGCGTCTGGGCCAGCCTCGCCAGTGCGACGGCGAGGAAGGAGACCAGGATCGCCCAGAAGACGGCCACCAGGATCCCGGCCACCTCTCCACCGGACACTGTGTGCACCCGCTCCCTGAAACGTGCTCTGAACATCGGAACCATGAAAAAAGCAGTGCTCCGAGCCTATCGCGCCGGGGCCGCGGCTCCGTACCGGATTCCCCGGTGCCGGGGACGGAGTCGCGGGAAGCGATTGTACGGAATGAACACACTTCAGTACGCTCCGTGTCCCATGCGAGGTCCTCAGAGCCCCGGCCCCCGGGCGGACGCCGATCCGTCCCTCGAACTGACCGCCTTCGTCGGACGCTCGGCCGAGCTCGCCGAACTGGCGTCGGCACTGGACCGGTTCCGGCTGGTGACCGTGACGGGGGTCGGCGGCGTCGGCAAGTCCCGGCTCGCCGCGCGTGCGGTGCGGCGCCGGGCGTCCGCCGGCCCGGCGGGCGGCGTCCTGCACGGACGGGTGGAGCTGGCGCCCGTGAGCGATCCGCAGTTCGTGGAGTACGCGGTGCTGGAGGCGCTGGACCTGACCGACCACACGGCCCGGCTGCCCCGGGAGACGCTGCTGGAGCACCTGGCCGGCCGCCCGGCCCTGCTGGTGCTGGACGGGTTCGAGCACCTGGTGGACGCCTGCGCCGAGCTGACGGCCCAGCTGCTGCGGCAGTTGCCGGAGCTGCGCGTGCTGGCCGTGGGCCGGCGACCGCTGGGGCTGGCCGGGGAGCGGCTGTTCCCGCTGGCGCCGCTCCCCGAGGACGAGGCGGTGGAGCTGTTCACCGACCGGGCGCTGACCCAGGGGCTGCGGGTGGCCGACGGGCCCGAGGTGCGTGAGCTGTGCCGCCGCCTGGAGGGGATCCCGCTGGCGCTCGAACTGGCCGCGGGCCGGCTGCGGGCCCTGTCCCCCGCCCAGCTGCTGGAGCGCCTCGACGACCGGTTCCGGCTGCTGACCGGCGGCGGCCGGGACGGCCTGCCCCGCCACCAGGCGTTGCGCACGGCGATCGGCTGGAGCCACGAGCTGTGCACACCCGCGGAACGGCTGCTGTGGGCGCGGCTGTCGGTGTTCGCGCAGACCTTCGAGCTGGAGGCGGCCGAGTACGTGTGCAGCGGGAACGGGCTGGCCGCCGAGGACGTGCTGGACGTCCTGTCGGAGCTGCTCGCCCAGTCGGTCGTCTCCCGCGAGGAGACCCCGGCGGGCCCCCGCTACCGGATGCTGGACACGGTGCGCGCCTACGGCGCCGACTGGCTGGAGGCGACCGGGGACGCGGACCGGCTGCGCCGGCGGCACCGCGACTGGTACCTCGGTCTGGCGACCTGGTGCGAGCTGGACTGGTTCTCGCCCAGGCAGCGGGAGGTGGCCGACCGGGTGGAGGCGGAGCTGCCGAATCTGCGGGCCGCGCTGGAGTGCTGCCTGACCGGGCCGGCGGAGGCCCACCTCGCCCAGTACCTGGCGGGGTCACTGTGGTTCTGCTGGGTGGGCTGCGGGCGGCTGGCGGAGGGGCGGCGCTGGCTGGAGCGCAGCGCGGAGCTGGAGTCGGGCTACGAGCAGTCCCGGCTGAAGGCGCTGTGGGTGCTCGGCTACGTGGCGATCCTGCAGGGCGACACCGTGCCCGCGCTGAAGGCGCTGCGTGAGTGCCATGAGCAGGCGGAGCGGTCGGCCGACCCGGCGGCGGTGGCGTACGCGGAGCACCGCACCGGTTGTCTGGCGCTGGTCACGGATGACATGGCCCGCGCGGAATCGCTGTTGCGGTCGGCGCTCGACCGCTATCGGGAGATCGGCGAACTCAACAGCAACGTCCTGATGGGCCAGGTGGAGCTGGCGATGACGCGCGCCTTCCAGGGGGACCTGCCGGACGCGGTGCGGCTGTGCCAGGACGTGCGCCGGGTGTGCGAGGACCACGGGGAACGCTGGGCGAGGTCGTACGCGCTCTACGTGCTCGCGTACGCGGCCTGGCTGGAGGGCGCCGCGGAGCGGGCCCGGGAGCTGCTGGCGGACTGCCTGGGCCATGCGCACGCCTTCCACGACCTGCTGGGCTCGGTGCTGGCGATCGAGCTGCTGGCGCTGGTGACGGCGACCGAGGGCGACCCGGCCGAGGCCGCGGTGCTGCAGGGCGCGGCGGGCCGGCTGTGGCCGTCGGTGGGGCTGCCGCTGTTCGGCTCGGCGTACTACAACGCCCCGCACGAGCAGTGCGAGGCGACCGCGCGGCACGCGCTGGGCGACGCGCGGTACGAGGAGGGCCTGCGCGAGGGGGCGCTGCTGGACCGGCCGGCGGCCGTGGCCCGGGCGCTGGGGCAGGACGGCGGCCGGGCGCTGCACGCGCTGCCGGCCCCGCGCGGCCGGGTGCCGCAGGAGCACGCGGAGACCGGGAAACGCGAACCCGCCGCCTCGCCCACCCGGAAGGGCGGCGAGACGGCGGGCTGAGGTGCTGCGCCGGCGCTGGGATCAGCGGGCGTAGTACTCGACGACGAGCTGCTCGTCGCAGATCACCGGGATCTCCTTGCGGTTCGGCTCGCGGTCCAGGCGGAACGCCAGGGCCTTGAGGTTCACCTGCAGGTAGCGCGGGGTCTCACCGTCGGGGGCGAAGCCACCCTCACGGGCGATCTGGAAGAGCGTCTTGTCCTTGGAGCGGTCGCGGACCTGCACGACGTCGTCCGGGCGGACGCGGAAGGACGGCTTGTCGACCTTCTGGCCGTTGACCGCGATGTGGCCGTGGACGACCATCTGGCGGGCCTGGTAGATCGTGCGGGCGATGCCCGAACGCAGGACCAGCGCGTCGAGACGGCGCTCGAGCTCGATGATCAGGGCCTCACCGGTCTTGCCCTGCACCTTGGAGGCACGCTCGTAGGCGCGGACGAGCTGGCGCTCGGAGACGTCGTACTGCGCGCGCAGACGCTGCTTCTCCAGCAGACGGACCTTGTAGTCCGAGTTCTGCTTGCGGCCACGGCCGTGCTCACCCGGCGGGTAGGGGCGGGCCTCGAAGTACTTGACGGCCTTGGGGGTCAGCGCGATGCCGAGGGCACGCGACTTCTTCACCTTGGGGCGGGACTGGTTCGCCATGGAACCGAACACCTCGTTCATCAGTCTGAATACGGCTTCACCAGGGTTAGGGGAGGTCGCATCCGCAGCCGGGGAAACCCTCTTCGTCCCGTGGGACGAGCCGGGCAGCCGCTCCCTGGTCTGGGCACATACGTGCAGCACGCGAGTGGCCCACCGACCTGTCCCGGGACACCGGGTGGTGGTGGGCTGCCCGCGACACCGTTCGACGGTGCGCGACGCTCCTGGAACCTCGCGTCCTCGCGGTCGTGACGTTCCGGCTGGATGTCCCGCTCTGGTGGTGCCGGTTCTCCTTGCGGAGGTCCGGGCACGGGACTCAGCACTGCGCAGGATTCTACAGGGTGCTCAGGAGCGCTTGCGACCGAGGTGCTGCCGGGTCCATTCGACCGCGTCCGCGTACCGCGCCTCGGCGCCGTGGCGGGTGGGGGTGTAGTACTCGCGCTGCTTGAGGGCGTCCGGGGCGTACTGCTGCTCGGCGATGCCTTCGGGCAGGTCGTGGGGGTACACGTACCCCTGGGCGTGGCCGAGCTTGGCGGCGCCCTTGTAGTGCCCGTCGCGCAGGTGCGGGGGGACCGGGCCGGCCAAGCCCTTGCGGACGTCCTCCATGGCGGCGCCGATGGCCGTGGTCGCGGCATTGGACTTGGGGGCGAGCGCGAGCGCGATGGTGGCGTGGCTGAGCGTGAGCGCGGCCTCCGGGAAGCCGATCATCGCGACGGCCTGGGCGGCGGCGACCGCGATGGGCAGCGCGTTCGGATCGGCCAGGCCGATGTCCTCGCTGGCGGAGATCATCAGGCGGCGTGCGATGAAGCGCGGGTCCTCGCCGGCCTCGATCATGCGGGCCAGGTAGTGCAGGGCCGCGTCGACGTCGGAGCCGCGGATGGACTTGATGAGGGCGCTGGCGACGTCGTAGTGCTGGTCGCCGTCGCGGTCGTACTTCACCGCGGCCCGGTCGACGGTCTGCTCCAGTGTCGCGAGACTGATCTCGGCCTCGCCCTGGTCCAGGGCGGCCCCGGCGGCGGCCTCCAGGGCCGTCAGTGCGCGGCGGGCGTCGCCGCCGGCGATCCGCAGCAGGTGCTCCTCGGTCTCCTCCGGGAGGCCGACGGCCTCCTTCAGACCGCGCTCGTCGCTCAGCGCCCGCCGCAGCAGGCCCCGGACGTCGTCGTCGGTGAGCGGTTCGAGGGTGAGCAGGAGGGAGCGGGAGAGCAGCGGGGAGATCACCGAGAAGTACGGGTTCTCCGTGGTGGCCGCGATGAGGGTGACCCAGCGGTTCTCGACGGCCGGGAGGAGGGAGTCCTGCTGGGCCTTGCTGAAGCGGTGGATCTCGTCCAGGAAGAGGACGGTCTCCTTGCCGAAGCCGCCGGTGGCGCGGCGGGCGCCGTCGATGACCGCGCGGACCTCCTTGACCCCGGCGGTGATCGCGGACAGCTCCACGAACCGCTTGTCGGTGGCCTTGGACACGACGTACGCCAGTGTCGTCTTGCCGGTGCCGGGCGGCCCCCAGAGGATCACCGAGGACGGTCCGGCGGGGCCGCCCCCGCCCTCGCCGACCAGCCGCCGCAACGGGGCACCGGGTCCCAGCAGATGCTGCTGGCCCACGACCTCGTCGAGCGTGCGCGGGCGCATCCGCACCGCCAGAGGACTGGCTGCCGGGTCCTTCTCCTGGCGTTCTTCCGCCGCGGCGGTGAAGAGGTCGGGTTCCACGCTGAAACCCTAGAACACGGCACTGACAGTCGGCGCCGGGCCTTCGGCCGGGGCCCTCGGGACCGCCGGCCGGCTCCGCGGCGAAGCCGTCAGCTGGTCCAGAAGTCCCACCAGCGGGTCAGCACCAGCATCCCGATGACGCCGACGTGCAGCACCGGCAGCACCCAGGTGAACTCGCCGAAGAAGGACCTCAGCGGGCGCGGGGCCGGCAGGAAGCCGCTGCGGACGTTGAACGAGGTGACGTACCAGAACATGAGGATCGTGGCGACCCAGGCCAGCGAGCACCACAGGCACAGCGCGTTGATCCGGTACAGCGACTGGAACTGCAGCCAGGTGCAGAATCCGACGCCGAAGAGCGTGCCGAAGTTGAAGGTCAGCCAGTACCAGCGCGGGAAGCGGGCCCGGGCCAGCAGGCTCATGCCGACGCAGATCACGATGCCGTAGCAGACCAGGCCGAGCATCGGGTTCGGGAAGCCGAAGGCGGCGGCCTGCTTGCTCTCCATGACGCTGCCGCAGGAGACCACCGGGTTGAGGCTGCACCCGGGGGTGAAGGTCTTGCCCGCGACCTTGGCCTCCAGGAGCTTGAACTTGTCGATCGTGATGACCCAGGCGGCCAGCAGTCCGGCAGCGCCGGTGATCACCAGCAGCAGGGCGAAGGCACGGCTGCCGCCCTCCGCGCGCGGGGCGTCGGCGGAACGCTCGGGACCGGGCTCCGTGGAGACGTCTTTCACTGTCGTCTTGCTCATCACGCCGATTCCGTCACTTGAGAGTTGGACCATCTTCGGGCAGGGCCATTGTGCCGCACAGAGCTGTCCGTCCACCGTTCGGTGGACATAAGGAGGTACGCGCGAGGGGCCCGGATCGCTCGGTTCCGGCCGATGTCCGGGGGCATGTCACACGCGTGAGCGGTCCCGTGCGGGAATCGTCCGGCAGGACGAATCCGCACCCGCCGAGTTGACGGCCCGCGAGGCGGCGCGGCGCTTGGGTGCGCATGTTCGACGACGGCCGGCGAGGCGGCAGGGCCCCGCGCCCGCCGGTTCGGCGACGGCCTGCGAGACGGCACGGCACTGCGCCCGCCGGTTCGACGACGGTCGGCGAGGTGGCCGGGCCCTGCGCCCGCCGGTTCGGCGACGGCCCACGAGGCGGCACGGCCCTGCACCCGCCGGTCCGGCGACGGCCCACGAGGCGGCACGGCCCTGCGCCCCCCGGTCCGGCGACGGCCCGCGAGGCGGCACGGCGCCTCGGCCGCTTCGAGGCGCGCCTCATGCGGAAGGGGCGCCGGGAGAACCCGGCGCCCCTGTGGTCCGCTCCGCGTCAGCCGAGACGTGACTCCAGTTCCGCCACGACCTCGTTCACGCCGATCGCCGTCTGCTCACCGGACTCCATGTCCTTGAGCTGGACGACGCCCTCGGCGAGGTCGCGCTCGCCGGCGACGATGGTGAAGCGCGCGCCGCTGCGGTTGGCGTTCTTCATGGCGCCCTTCAGGCCCTTGGCGCCGTAGGAGAAGTCCGCGGCGATGCCCACCTTGCGCAGCTCGGTGACCTTCGCGAACAGCACGCGCCGGGCCTCTTCGCCGAGCGGCACCGCGAAGACGCTGGTGGTGGCGGGGACGTCCGGCTCGATGCCCTCGGCCTCCAGCGCCAGCACCGTGCGGTCGACGCCCAGCGCCCAGCCGACCGACGGCAGCGCGGGGCCGCCGATCATCTCGGACAGGCCGTCGTAGCGGCCGCCGCCGCCCACCGCGGACTGGGAGCCGAGACCGTCGTGCACGAACTCGAACGTGGTGCGGGTGTAGTAGTCCAGGCCGCGCACCAGCTTCGGGTCGTCCTCGAAGGAGACCCCCGCCGCCGTGATCAGTTCGCGGACCTCCTCGTGGTACGCCTTGCAGGCGTCGCACAGGTAGTCGCGCAGCAACGGGGCACCCGTCAGCTGCTTCTGGACCGACTCGCGCTTGTCGTCGAGGACGCGCAGCGGGTTGATCTCCGCGCGGCGCAGCGT
Source organism: Streptomyces sp. NPDC096012 (assembly GCF_040426375.1). Lineage (NCBI taxonomy): Bacteria > Bacillati > Actinomycetota > Actinomycetes > Kitasatosporales > Streptomycetaceae > Streptomyces > Streptomyces sp. NPDC096012. Next base: position 93,476 of record NZ_JBEOTD010000023.1, on the reverse strand, counting down.
GTCCTCGTCCAGGTCCAGGCCGCGCAGGAAGTCCTGGAGCGCGGCCCGGTACACCGGACGGCACTCCTGGTCGCCCAGGCTGTTCAGCAGGATGCGGAAGTTCCTGAGGCCCAGCGAGCGGTACGCCTGGTCGGCCAGGATGATCAGCTCGGCGTCCAGCGCCGGGTCCTCAGCGCCGATCGCCTCGGCACCGACCTGGGAGAAGTGGCGGTAACGGCCCTTCTGGGGGCGCTCGTAGCGGTAGTACGAGCCGGAGTACCAGAGCTTGACCGGGAGGTTGCCCGCCTTGTGCAGGTTGGCCTCCAGGGCGGCGCGCAGCACGGACGCGGTGCCCTCGGGACGCAGGGCGAGCCTGTCGCCGCCCTTGGTCTCGAAGGCGTACATCTCCTTGGTCACGATGTCGGTGGACTCGCCGACACCGCGCGCGAACAGCTCGACGTTCTCGAAGCCGGGGGTCTCGATGTAGCCGTAGCCGGAATTGCGCAGCGGGGCGGCGATCGCCTCGCGGACCGCGAGGTACTTCGCCGAGTCCGGCGGGATCAGGTCGTAGGTGCCCTTGGGGGCCTTGAAGGTGCTCACGGAAGCTCTCTCGTCACATTCCTCGTCGGGGAGCGTCGAAGGCTCCCTGGCCGGCCGCCACCTGCCGCAGATAGGAATTGGTGGCGCGCTCCTGGCCGATGGTCGTCTGGGGGCCGTGGCCGGACAGCACCACGGTGGAGTCGTCGAGCGGCAGGCACACGCGGCCCAGCGACTCGAGCATGTCCTCCATGGATCCGCCCGGCAGGTCGGTGCGTCCGATGGAGCCGGCGAACAGCAGATCCCCGGAGAAGAAGACCGACGGGATGTCGGCCGTCTCGGGCATCCGGAAGGTCACCGACCCCTTGGTATGGCCCGGCGCGTGCGCGACGGAGAAGGTGAGCCCGGCCAGCTCCAGCGCGGCGCCGTCGGCCAGCTCCCTGACGTCGTCCGGCTCCCCCACGGCCAGCTCGCCCATCAGCGGCATGCCGATGGACCGGCCCAGCGCCTTCTCGGGGTCGCTCATCATGTACCGGTCCTCGGGGTGGATCCACGCCGGTACGCCGTGCGCCCCGCAGACGGGGACGACCGAGGCCACGTGGTCGATGTGGCCGTGGGTGAGGACGACGGCGACGGGCTTGAGCCGATGCTTCTCCAGTGCTTCCTCGACGCCTTCGGCGGCCTGATGGCCGGGGTCGATGATCACGCACTCCTCACCGGCGGCGGGGGCGACGAGATAACAGTTCGTCCCCCAGGCCCCGGCGGGGAACCCGGCAATGAGCACGATCGTCCTTCGTTGTGTCGGTTGCAGGCGGCTTCAGCAGCAGTCAGAGCCTACCGGCGCTGCCGTTTCCTCAGCGAACCCATATACGGTACGGGGCTACACGCAGCGGTGGGCCCGTCAGGACGCACGCGTACCGCTCGACACACGACTCGCATGAGGAGAGAACCCGGTGGTCAGCCAGGAGCAGCGGCGGCGTCAGCTCGCCCGGGAGAAGTTCTTGCGGCAGCAGCAGCGGCGCACCGAGGCACGGCGCAGGTCCCGCCTGCGCAACTCCGTGATCGCGTCCGTACTGGGCGTGGTCGTGATCGGCAGTGTCGCGCTGTACACGACCGGGGTGCTCAAGGACGACGGCAAGACCGACGCCGGCGCCCAGACCACGCCCGGCGCTTCGCCCAGCGCCCCGCCCAGCAAGGCGCCGGACCCCTGCGCGAAGCCTGCGGCGGGCTCGGTGAAGAAGCTGAGCTGGAAGAAGGAGCCGGCGATGACGATCGACACGTCGGCGAAGTACACGATGAAGCTCGCGACGACGTGCGGCGACATCGGCATCGCGCTCAAGACGTCGGCGGCCCCGCACACGGTGAACTCGTTCGCCTTCCTCGCGGACAAGGGCTACTTCGACCACACGAAGTGCCACCGCCTCACCGTCCAGGGGATCTTCGTGCTGCAGTGCGGCGACCCGCAGGGCAGCGGTATGGGCGGTCCCGGCTACACCATTCCGGACGAGAACCTGAAGGACACGAGCCTGAAGGGCGGCACGTACCCGGCGGGCACGGTGGCGATGGCCAACACGGGCCAGAAGCACACCGGCGGCAGCCAGTTCTTCCTCGTCTACAAGGACAGCCCGTTGCCGCCGCAGTACTCGCCGTTCGGCACGATCGACGCGGCGGGCATGAAGGTGCTGAAGAAGATCGCAGCCGCCGGTGCCCAGCCGGCCGACCCGACCTCGCAGAACACGGCTCCGAACGCGACCGTGGTGATCAACAGGGCGACCGTCGCGAAGTCCTGACGACGCCGTAAACCCGACAAGGGCCGACTGCCGAATTTCGGTCGTGCTGGATGCGGACAGGCAACCGGCTGTTCGCCTATGTTGGCCGTGACGAAACTGTGGACGATGCCAGGGGGTGCCGAGGCCCCTCGCAGGCATCATGTGGAGGAGGCGCTGTGAGCAGCGACCCGTGGGGCCGCGTCGACGAGACGGGGACCGTGTACGTGCGTACGGCCGACGGAGAGCAGGTCGTCGGTTCCTGGGCGGCAGGCTCCCCCGAGGAGGCACTTGCCTACTTCGAGCGCAAGTACGAGGGCCTGGTCGTCGAGATCGGCCTCCTCGAGAAGCGCGTGCAGACCACCGATCTGTCGGCGAAGGACGCCCAGGCCGCGATCGGTCACTTGCGGGAGCAGATCGAGGCGCACCACGCGGTGGGCGACCTGGCCGCGCTGCGCGAGCGGCTGGACAAGCTGGTGCAGACCGTGGAGGCCCGGCGCGAGGAGCGCAAGCAGCAGCGGGCCAAGCAGTCCGACGAGGCCCGCAGGTCCAAGGAGGCCCTGGTCGCGGAGGCGGAGGAGCTGGCGCAGTCCGACCAGTGGCGGGCCGCCGGCGAGCGGCTGCGAGCGCTGGTGGACACCTGGAAGGGCCTGCCGCGTCTGGACCGCAAGTCCGACGACGACCTGTGGCACCGCTTCTCGCACGCCCGGTCGGCGTTCTCCAAGCGCCGCAAGGCGCACTTCGCGCAGCTGGACGCGCAGCGCGAGGAGGCCCGCAAGATCAAGGAGCGGCTGGTCGCCGAGGCGGAGGCGCTGTCCGGGTCGACCGACTGGGGCCCGACGGCGGCCAGCTACCGCGATCTGATGGCGCAGTGGAAGGCCGCGGGCCGCGCCCAGCGTGAGCACGAGGACGACCTGTGGAACCGCTTCCGCGGCGCCCAGGACGTGTTCTTCGCCGCCCGCAGCGGGGTGTTCGCCGAGCGCGATGCGGAGCAGTCGGAGAACCTGAAGCTCAAGGAGGAGCTGGCCGAGGAGGCCGAGAAGCTCCTGCCGATCACGGACCTGAAGGCCTCGCGGGCCGCCTTCCGCTCGATCAACGAGCGCTGGGAGGCCATCGGTCACGTCCCGCGGGACGCGCGGCCGAAGGTCGAGGGCCGGATGCACACCGTCGAGCGGGCGATCCAGGAGGCCGAGGAGGCCGAGTGGCGCCGGACCAACCCGGAGGCACGCGCGCGTGCCGAGGGTCTGACCGGTCAGCTGCAGGCCGCCGTGGACAAGCTGCGGGGCCAGATCGAGCAGGCGCGCGCCCAGGGCAACAACGCGAAGGCGGACAAGCTGGAGCGCGAGCTGGAGGGCCGCCAGGCGCTCCTGGAGCAGGCTCTGAAGGGACTGCACGAGTTCGGCGGCTGATCCCCCCGCCGCCAGTGCGAAAGGGCCCCGTACACCCGTACGGGGCCCTTTGCGTGCGCCCTGGCGCTCAGTGCGCGTGTGCACCTGCGCACACACGGTGGTGCGCTGCACACGCGGTGGTGCGCACTGCGTATGTGCGCAGGTTCGCCGTGCGTGGCTGGTGCGCGCGCGTGGCTGGTGCGCGCGTGCGCTGATGCGGGTTACGACCGGCTGCGGCCGGAGGTCACGCGGTAGACGTCGTACACGCCCTCCACACCCCGTACGGCCTTCAGGACGTGGCCGAGGTGCTTGGGGTCGCCCATCTCGAAGGTGAAGCGGGAGGTGGCCACCCGGTCACGGGAGGTCTGGACGGCCGCCGAGAGGATGTTGACGTGCTGGTCGGACAGGACCCGCGTGACGTCCGACAGCAGCCGGGAGCGGTCCAGCGCCTCGACCTGGATGGCGACCAGGAAGACCGAGGACTGGGTGGGCGCCCACGCGACGTCGAGGATGCGCTCCGGCTCGCGGGACAGCGAGTCGACGTTGACGCAGTCGCTGCGGTGAACCGATACGCCGCTGCCCCGGGTGACGAAGCCGATGATCGGGTCGCCGGGTACGGGCGTGCAGCAGCGGGCCAGTTTGGCCCACACGTCGTCGACGCCCTTGACGACGACCCCGGGGTCGGCGCTGGAGCGCCGCTTGCGGCTGCGGCCGCGCGACGGCGGCACCGACTCGTCGATCTCCTCGGTGGCGGCCTCCTCGCCGCCGAGGGCCTGGACGAGCTTCTGCACGATGTTCGGCGCGGAGACGTGGCCCTCGCCGATCGCCGCGTACAGCGCGGAGATGTCCGAGTAGCGCATCTCGTGCGCGAGCGTGACGAGCGAGTCGCCGGTGAGGATGCGCTGGATCGGCAGGTTCTGCTTGCGCATGGCGCGGACGATGGCGTCCTTGCCGTGCTCGATCGCCTCGTCCCGGCGCTCCTTGGAGAACCAGGCCCGGATCTTGTTGCGGGCACGGGGCGACTTGACGAAGCCGAGCCAGTCGCGCGAGGGCCCGGCGCCGGCCGCCTTGGAGGTGAACACCTCGACCAGGTCGCCGTTGTCCAGGGTGGACTCGAGCGGGACGAGCCGGCCGTTGACCCGCGCCCCTATGGTGCGGTGGCCGACCTCGGTGTGCACGGCGTACGCGAAGTCCACCGGCGTCGCCCCTGCCGGCAGCGCGATGACGTCGCCCTTGGGCGTGAAGACGAAGACCTCGTTGCGGGAGAGGTCGAAGCGCAGGGACTCCAGGAACTCGCTGGGGTCCTCGGTCTCCTTCTGCCAGTCCAGCAGCTGCCGCAGCCACGCCATGTCGTTGATGGCGTCCTTGTCCTTGCCGGACGCCTTCGGCACGTCGGTGCGGACCTTGGAGGCGCCGGCGACGGCCTCCTGCTTGTACTTCCAGTGCGCGGCGATGCCGTACTCGGCGCGGCGGTGCATGTCGAAGGTGCGGATCTGCAGCTCGACCGGCTTGCCGTTGGGCCCGATGACCGTCGTGTGCAGCGACTGGTACATGTTGAACTTGGGCATCGCGATGTAGTCCTTGAACCGGCCGGGGACCGGGTTCCATCGCGCGTGCACGGTGCCGAGGGCGGCGTAGCAGTCGCGGACCGTGTCGACGAGGACGCGGATGCCCACCAGGTCGTAGATCTCCGCGAAGTCACGGCCGCGGACGATCATCTTCTGGTAGACGCTGTAGTAGTGCTTCGGGCGGCCGGTGACGGTCGCCTTGATGCGGGCGGCACGCAGGTCGGCCTGGACCTCGTCGGTCACTATGGCCAGGTACTCGTCGCGCTTGGGCGCCCGCTCGGCCACCAGCCGTACGATCTCGTCGTACATCTTGGGGTAGAGGATCGCGAAGGCGAGGTCCTCCAGCTCCCACTTGATGGTGTTCATGCCGAGGCGGTGGGCGAGCGGCGCGTAGATCTCGAGCGTCTCGCGCGCCTTCTTCTCCTGCTTCTCGCGCTTGAGGTAGCGCATGGTGCGCATGTTGTGCAGGCGGTCGGCGAGCTTGATGACCAGGACGCGGGGGTCCTTGGCCATGGCGACGACCATCTTGCGCACGGTCTCGGCCTGCGCGGCCTCGCCGAACTTGACCTTGTCCAGCTTGGTCACGCCGTCGACGAGCAGGGCGACGACGTCGCCGAAGTCCCGGCGCAGGTCCTCCAGGCCGTACTCGGTGTCCTCGACCGTGTCGTGCAGCAGCCCCGCCATGAGGGTGGCCGGGTCCATGCCCAGTTCGGCGAGGATGGTGGTGACGGCGAGCGGATGCGTGATGTACGGGTCGCCGCTCTTGCGCTTCTGGCCGCGGTGCCAGCGCTCGGCGACCTGGTAGGCCCGCTCGATCTGGCGCAGCGTGGAGTTCTCGATCTTGGGGTCGTTGCTGCGGACTATGCGCAGCAGCGGCTCCAGGACCGGGTTGTAGGGGTTCGCGCGCTGCACGCCGAGGCGGGCGAGGCGGGCGCGGACGCGGTTGGAGGAGCCGCTGCGGGCCGACGGGGCGGCGGGCTGGCGCACCACCGGGGGCTGGGCCGGGCGCTCGGCGGGGACGGGCTTGGGGCGCGAGGCCTCGGCACTCTTCTCGACGGGCGCGGACTGGGCGTGCTCGACCGGCCCGCGGGCGTCGTTCTTCGCGCCCTTCGCGTGCGACGCGCTCGGCGCGGGCTTGGCCGCAGGCGCCGAGCCGGGCTCGGGCTTTGCGGCGGTGAGTGGCTGGGCCTCGTCTGGCAAGAGGGCTCCTCGTGCGCGATCCGGGTCCCCCGGTCAGGTTCCGGAGACCCCATGGTAGCGATCCTGCGGCCGGTCATCGCCTTCAGGCGGGTGTGCGGGCCGTGTACCCCTGCAACGCGTGAGGCCCCCTTCTGATTCCTCGAGGGTGGATCGCGCGTGCCGTAGGCGCGTGCGGCAGGTGTCCCGGCGGTGGCCTGCGGCACCCCGGCGGCCCGCGCCCGCGAGGTGTGGGCTGTCCGCCGGCGCCGGCGGCATGCGGGGCCGTCCGCCCGCGTGGATGCGGGGCCGTCCGCCCGCGCCGGCGGGGATGCGGGCGGACAAGCGTGGAGCGGCCCACGGCTGGGCGCCGTGGGCCGCTCCGTACGTCGGTCCGGGTGCTCAGAGCCGGAGCAGCGCCTCCAGCGGCGCCTCGCCGAGCACCGGCTCCAGCCGGCCGCGGCCGCCCAGGAAGCCCAGTTCCATCAGGACCGCGACACCGCAGACCTCCGCCCCGGCGCGCTTGATCAACTGGACCGCGGCCTCGGCCGTGCCACCCGTGGCCAGCACGTCGTCCACGATCAGGACGCGGTCGCCGGAGGTCAGGTCCTCGGCGTGCACCTCGATCTCCGCCGAGCCGTACTCGAGGTCGTAGGCCTGCCGCAGAGTGGCTCCGGGGAGCTTGCCCGCCTTGCGGACCGGGATGAAGCCCAGGCCCGCGCGGACGGCGACCGGGGCACCGAGGATGAAGCCGCGGGCCTCCAGGCCGACGACCTTGGTCGCGCCCGTGCCGGCCGCGATCTCGGCCAGCGCGTCGGTGAGGGCCGTGAACGCGGCCGGGTCCGCCAGGAGCGGGGTGATGTCCTTGAACATCACGCCCGGCTCCGGGTAGTCGGCGACGTCGCGGATGCGGCTGAGGAGCAGTTCCTGGATGTCGGTCATCGGCGCTTCCCCGAGGGTCGGCCGCGGCCCCTGGTGCGGGACGCCGGCTGGTTGCGCGGACCCACGACCGCGGTGGCGGCGTCGCGGTCGTCGCCGTCGACGGGCCGCTCCTCCACCCGGTCCTCCTCGGCGCCGGCCTGGGCACGCTTGGCCAGGACGCGCTTGCGGAGGGCCTTCATCGCCGGCTCGCGCTCCTTGAGGTCGGCGACGAGCGGGGTGGCGATGAAGATCGAGGAGTAGGCACCGGCCGCGAGGCCGACGAACAGCGACAGCGAGATGTCGTTCAGGGTGCCGGCGCCGAGGAAGCCGCCGCCGATGAACAGCAGACCGGCGACCGGCAGCAGGGCGACGACCGTGGTGTTGATCGACCGGACCAGCGTGCCGTTGATCGACCGGTTGGCGATGTCGCTGTAGGTGAAGCGGGTCTGCTTGGTGATGTCCTTGGTCTGCTCCTTCAGGCTGTCGAAGACGACGACCGTGTCGTAGAGCGAGTAACCGAGGATGGTCAGCAGACCGATGACCGTGCCGGGGGTGACCTCGAAGCCGACCAGGGCGTAGATACCGGTCGTGATGGTGATGTCGTGGATCAGCGCGACCAGCGCCGCGATGGCCATGCGCCATTCGAAGGCGATCGCCAGGTAGATCACGACCAGGACCATGAAGATCGCCAGGCCCTCCCAGGCCTTGTTGGCGACCTGCTGGCCCCAGCTCGGGCCGACCAGGTCGGCGGCGAGCTTCTCGGGGTCGAGCTTGAGGTCCTTGGCCAGCTCCTGCTTGATCCTGTCGGACTGGCTGGTCTCGATGCCGGCGATCTGGATGCGCAGACTGCCGTTGCCCAGCTTCTGCACGATCGCCTCGTGGCCGGAGGCCTCCTTGGCGTACCGCTCGGCCTGCCCGACCGACGTGCTCATCTTGGTGGGCGTCGTGAAGACCGCGCCGCCCTGGAACTCGATGCCCATGTTCAGGCCGCGCACCGCCAGGCCGACGATGGCCGTGATGGTGATGAGGATCGAGACGCCGTACCAGATCTTGCGCTTGCCGATGAAGTCGTACGAGATCTCGCCGCGGTGCAGCCGGGCGCCCAGGTTGCCGAGTTTCGACATCGCTCAGGCCTCCTTCGGGTCGACGGGGCCGGAGAGGGGACCGGCGGGACGGCGGGTGCGGCGCAGCGGGGGCTTGGCACCCAGGCCCTTCGGGTCGAGTCCGGACCACTTGTGGCCGTCGGCGAAGAACTTGCGGCGCGCGAGGAGCGTCATCAGCGGCTTGGTGAAGAAGAAGACCACCACCACGTCGAGCAGGGTGGTCAGGCCCAGCGTGAACGCGAAGCCCTGGACCTTGCCGACGGTGACGATGAACAGCACCGCGGCGGCGAGGAAGGAGACGAAGTCGGAGACCAGGATGGTGCGCCGGGCACGCGGCCAGGCCCGCTCGACGGCGGGACGCAGCGTGCGGCCCTCGCGGATCTCGTCCCTGATGCGTTCGAAGTACACGATGAACGAGTCCGCGGTGATACCGATGGCGACGATGGCACCGCAGACGGCCGGCAGGTTCAGCGCGAAGTGGATGGCCGGGCCGAGCAGCGCCATGATCACGTAGGTGAGGATCGCCGAGACCAGCAGCGAGGCCATGGCGACGAGCGACAGGCCGCGGTAGTAGACCACCAGGTAGAGCACGACCAGCGCGAGGCCGATGGCGCCGGCGAGCAGACCGGCGCGCAGCTGCTCACCGCCGAGCGCGGCGGTGACGGTGGTGACGGACTGCTCCTGGAAGGAGAGCGGCAGGGCGCCGTACGACAACACGTTGGCGAGGCTCTGCGCCTCGTCCTGCTTGAAGCTGCCGGAGATCTCCGCCTGGCCGCCGGTGATGGCCTGCTGCACGAACGGGCTGGAGACGACCTCGCCGTCCAGGACGATGCCGAACTCGTTCTGCGGCTGCTGTTTCTTGGCCAGCTCGCCGGTGATGTCCGCGAACTTCTTGGCTCCGCCGCCGGTGAAGGTCATCTGGACCTGCCAGCCGGAGGCGCCCTGGGTGTCGAAGACGGCCTGCGCCTTCTTCACCTCGGTGCCGTCCACCGCGGCCGGGCCGAGCACGTACTTGTACCAGGTGCCGTTGATCTTGCCGCACGCCAGGGTGATGTCACCGGGCTTGGCCTTCTTGCCGGCGTTGGCGCGGTCGGCGGGCTTGGTGCAGTCCAGGGCCGCGTACTGCGCCTGGATCTTGGAGGTGTCGGCGCCGCCGGCCGAGGGGGAGCCCGACGGCTTGGGGCTGCCGGAGGAGGAGCTGTTCGGCGAGGGGGTCGGGCCGGCCTTCAGCGCGTCCGTGACGGCCCGGCCCTGGGAGGTCGCGCCGGCCGTGGGGGACGTGGAGCCCGAGGACGCCTTCGGCTTCGAGGAGCCGCCGGCCGAGGGGCTCGCGCTCGGGTTCGGCGAGGAGCCGCCGCTGGGGGACGCGCTCGGCGAGGGGCTCTTCCCGGCGGGGCCGCTGGGCTCGCTGGCCAGGACCGGGCGGAAGTACAGCTTGGCGGTGGTGCCGACCTGCTGCTGGGCCTCCTTGGAATTGGTGCCCTTGGGGATGTTGACGATGATGTTGTCGGTCCCCTGGGTCTGCACCTCCGCCTCGGAGACACCCAGGCCGTTGACACGGCGGTTCATGATGTCGACCGCGGTGTCCATGTTGGCCTTGTTGATCGCGGATCCCTGGTCGGCCTTCGCCTTGAGCGTGATGCTCGTACCACCGGCGAGGTCGATGCCGAGACGCGGAGTGGTGTGCCCGGAGGCGAACATCCCTCCGGCGAGCGCCACGATGGCGATCAGGATGAGGACCAGCGAGCGCCCTGGCTTGCTCTGGGCGCTCGCGCTTCGGCCCCTCTTAGGTGCTGCCACCTTCTCGTACTCCCTCTCGGGCCGCCCCGCGCCCGGTCGGCGCGGTCGGCCATGACATGGTGTCGGGCTCCCCTGCGGGAAACAGACGCGCCCGGGAGGCGCGGCGCGTCGTCATGGCGCCGCCGCGCCCCCCGGGGCGTGACTACTTCTGGCCGGATTCGCCGTCGGTCTTCTTCGGCTCGTCCGCCGCCTTGGCCTCGGCGGCCTTGGCCTCGGCCGCGTCGGCCTTGTCCTCGGCGGCCTGGATCGCGTCGTCCGCGCGCTCGGCGGCGTCCTTCTCACCGAGGTCCTTGCCGAGGTCGATCTTGTCGTCGGAGGCGGCGGCAGCGGCGGCGGCCTCGTCGGTCTCGGTGAGGGAGGAGGCGTCGTCCGGGACGACGTCGGCGTCGGTCTTCAGGTCGTGCTCGATGCCGTGCACGATGCGGTTGTACTCGTCGTCGGTGAGGACGGCGCCGATCGAGTTCTTGGCGAAGAGGAGGTCCACACCGGGACCGGCGTCGAGGAGGACCGTGTCCTCGTTCACCTCCTTGACCGTCGCGTACATCCCCCCGATCGTGCGGACGCCGGAGCCAGGCTGCATCTCGTTGCGCATCTGGGCGGCCTGGTGCTGCTTCTTCTTGGCCGAACGTGTCATCAGGAACATGGCCGCGATGAGCACGATGAAGGGGAGAAGGGTAAAGGCATTCACGGGACGGGGTTCCTTCGCGCGACCGCGACGGAGAGCGGCCTTTGGATGGGGGTGTGGTCGGCGCCACCCGCAAGGGCGGCATCGGCGGAGTCTAAGCGAGTCCGTATGCATGGAACAACGCTCAGCATGGCACCTGGGTTCCTGACCCCGCCAATGCCCGCGCCGCCGGGAAGCCATCGCCTCCCCGTCACGTCCCGAACAGGTCCTGTTGTCCGTTTCCGGCGGCCGCCGCCGGCGCCGGGCCGGGCGGGGTGAGCCCGAGGTGCGCCCAGGCGGCGGGGGTGCCGACCCGGCCGCGCGGGGTGCGGGCCAGCAGTCCCTCGCGGACGAGGAACGGCTCGGCGACCTCCTCCACCGTCTCCCGCTCCTCCCCCACCGCGACGGCGAGCGTGGACAGGCCGACCGGGCCGCCGCCGAACAGCTTCAGCAGGGCCTCCAGCACGGCCCGGTCGAGCCGGTCGAGGCCGCGGGCGTCGACCTCGTACACGGCGAGGGCGGCGGCCGCGATGTCACGGGTGATCAGGCCGTCCGCCTTGACCTGCGCGTAGTCGCGGACGCGGCGCAGCAGGCGGTTGGCGATGCGGGGCGTGCCGCGGGAGCGGCCGGCGATCTCCGCGGCGCCGTCCGGCTCGATCTCGACGTCCAGCAGGTTCGCCGAGCGGTGCACCACCCGCTCCAGCTCGTGCGGCTCGTAGAACTCCATGTGCGCGGTGAAGCCGAAGCGGTCGCGCAGCGGGGGCGGCAGCAGGCCCGCCCGGGTGGTGGCGCCGACCAGGGTGAAGGGGGGCAGCTCCAGCGGGATGGCGGTGGCGCCGGGTCCCTTGCCGACGATGACGTCGACGCGGAAGTCCTCCATCGCCATGTACAGCATCTCCTCGGCGGGCCGGGACATGCGGTGGATCTCGTCCAGGAAGAGGACCTCGCCCTCCTGGAGGGAGGAGAGGATCGCGGCGAGGTCGCCGGCGTGCTGGATGGCGGGGCCGGAGGTGATGCGGATGGGGGCGCCCATCTCGGCCGCGATGATCATCGAAAGGGTCGTCTTGCCCAGGCCGGGGGCCCCGGAGAGCAGCACGTGGTCGGCGGTGGCGCCGCGCGCGCGTGCGGCGCGCAGGACCAGGTCGAGCTGTTCGCGGACCTTCTCCTGGCCGATGAACTCGCCGAGGTCCTTGGGGCGCAGGGCGGCCTCGACGGCCTGGTCCTCCCCGTCGGCGACGGAGCCCACCAGCCGCTCCCCGGCGGGGTCGGCGAGCCGCTCCTCACCGGGGGTGTCGCCGGTGTCGTCCCAGTTCATGAATGTGCCTCGTCAGGGGTCGGGGTCAACGGGCTCGGTTGAGGGTCTGCAGGGCGGCCTTCAGCAGCCGGCCCACCTGGGGCGTGCCGTCGGCCTCGGCCTGGGGGGCCACGGCGTTCACGGCCTCGTCGGCCTCGCGGGTGGCGTAGCCGAGGCCGATCAGGGCGGCGTGCAGCTGGTCGCGCCAGCCCTGGCTCACCGGGGCGCCGACCGCGGGGGCGCCGACGGGCTCGCCGAGCCGGTCCTTCAGCTCCAGCAGCAGCTTCTGGGCGCCCTTCTTGCCGATGCCCGGTACGGCGACGAGGGCCTTCTCGTCGGCGGTGGCGACGGCGCGGCGCAGCGCGTCCGGGGTGTGCACGGCCAGCATGGCCTGGGCCAGGCGCGGGCCGACGCCGCTCGCGGTCTGGAGCAGCTCGAAGACCTGGCGTTCGTCGTCGTCGGCGAAGCCGTAGAGGGTGAGCGAGTCCTCGCGGACGACGAGGGAGGTGTGCAGCTTGGCGGGCCGGCCGGTCCGCAGCGTGGACAGGGTGTTCGGCGTGCACTGGACGGCCATGCCGACGCCGCCGACCTCGACCACCGCGGCGTCCGGGGCGAGTGCGGCGACCGTGCCGCTGACGAAGGCGATCATGCCGTACGGCCTTTCGTTGCGTGAGCGGTGTGCAGGGCCACGGCCTGCTGCAGCCGGTTCTGGGCCGGGGCGCGCCAGATGTGGCAGATGGCGAGTGCGAGGGCGTCGGCGGCGTCGGCGGGCCTGGGCGGGGCGCTGAGCCGCAGCAGGCGGGTGACCATGGCTCCCACCTGGGCCTTGTCGGCGCGTCCGCTGCCGGTGACGGCGGCCTTGACCTCGCTGGGGGTGTGCAGGGCGACGGGGATGCCGCGCCGGGCGGCGCACAGCATGGCGACGGCGCTGGCCTGGGCGGTGCCCATGACCGTGCTGACGTTGTGCTGGCTGAACACGCGCTCCACGGCGAGGACTTCGGGGCGGTGCTCGTCCAGCCACTGCTCGATGCCCTGCTCGACGGCGAGCAGGCGGTGGCTGAGGTCGGCGTCGGGGGGCGTGCGCACGACTCCCACCCCGAGCATCGTCAGCGGGCGCCCGGCGACCCCCTCGACCACGCCGACACCGCACCGGGTCAGCCCGGGGTCCACCCCCAACACCCGCATCGGGCCCCTCCCATCGATCGCCTGTTTGTGCAGGCTATCGGGTGCCACCGACAACGCCTCGCACCGACGCCCGGCAGCGCGACGGGCCGACGGGAGGTGTCCCGTCGGCCCGTGGTCGGCCGGATGCGTTACGCGTCGACCTTCTCCATGACCTCGTCGCTCACGTCGAAGTTGGCGAAGACGTTCTGCACGTCGTCGCTGTCCTCGAGAGCGTCGATCAGCTTGAAGATCTTCTTGGCGCCCTCCTCGTCCAGTTCGACCTGCATGGTCGGAACGAAGTTCGCCTCGGCGGAGTCGTAGTCGATGCCGGCGTCCTGCAGGGCGGTGCGGACCGCGACCAGGTCGGTGGCCTCGCTGAGCACCTCGAAGGACTCGCCGAGGTCGTTGACCTCCTCGGCACCGGCGTCGAGCACCGCACCGAGCACGTCGTCCTCGGACAGCTCGCCCTTGGGGACGATGACGACGCCCTTGCGGTTGAACAGGTACGACACCGAGCCGGGGTCGGCCATGGAGCCGCCGTTGCGGGTCATGGCGACGCGGACGTCGGAGGCGGCGCGGTTGCGGTTGTCCGTGAGGCACTCGATGAGCACCGCGACACCGCTCGGGCCGTAACCCTCGTACATGATCGTCTCGTAGTCGGCGCCACCGGCCTCGAGACCACCGCCGCGCTTGATCGCCGAGTCGATGTTCTTGTTCGGGACCGACGACTTCTTGGCCTTCTGGACGGCGTCGTACAAGGTCGGGTTGCCGTCGAGGTCGACGCCGCCCATCCGCGCCGCGACCTCGATGTTCTTGATCAGCTTCGCGAAGAGCTTGCCGCGCTTGGCATCGATCACGGCCTTCTTGTGCTTCGTCGTGGCCCATTTAGAGTGGCCGGACATCTGCCTGTCTCCTTCGCGTAACCCATCTCTGCAACGAACGCCAGAGATCCTACTAGGACTCGGTCGCCCGGTTCGCGTACACCATGTCGACGAACAGGGAGTGCACGCGGTGGTCGCCGGTCAGTTCAGGGTGGAACGACGTGGCGAGCGCGTTGCCCTGGCGGACGGCGACGATGTGGCCCTCGTGCTCGGCGAGCACCTCGGCGCCGGCACCCACGGACTCGACCCACGGGGCCCGGATGAAGACGCCCTCCACAGGATCGCCCGGAACGCCCTTGACGTCGACCGCGGCCTCGAACGACTCGTTCTGCCGTCCGAAGGCGTTGCGGCGCACGATCATGTCGATACCGCCGACGGTCTCCTGGCCCGAGCGCGGGTCGAGGATCTTGTCGGCGAGCATGATCATGCCGGCGCAGGTGCCGTAGACCGGCATCCCGTCGCGCACGCGCGCGCGGAGGGGCTCCAGCACACCGAAGAGCGCGGCCAGCTTGGAGATGGTGGTGGACTCGCCGCCGGGTATGACGAGGCCGTCGACCTCGGCGAGTTCCTCGGGGCGCCGCACCGGCCTGGCCACGGCGTCCGCCGCGGCCAGGGCGATGAGGTGCTCCCGTACGTCGCCCTGGAGAGCCAGGACGCCGATGACAGGAGTGTTCATGGGATCCGTACCTGGGTTGGTCACCAGCCGCGGTTGGCGTAGCGCTCGGTCTCGGGCAGGGTGTCGCAGTTGATGCCGACCATGGCCTCGCCGAGGTTGCGCGACGCCTCCGCGATGATCTTCGGGTCGTCGTAGAAGGTGGTGGCCTTGACGATGGCGGCGGCGCGCTTGGCCGGGTCGCCGGACTTGAAGATGCCGGAGCCGACGAACACGCCCTCGGCGCCGAGCTGGCGCATCAGGGCCGCGTCGGCCGGGGTGGCGACGCCACCGGCGGAGAAGAGGACCACCGGGAGCTTGCCCAGCTCGGCGACCTCCTTGACGATCTCGTACGGGGCGCGCAGCTCCTTGGCGGCGGCGTACAGCTCGTTGTTGTCGAAGCCCCGCAGCCGGGCGATCTCGTTCTTGATCTGGCGCAGGTGGCGGACGGCCTCGACGACGTTGCCGGTGCCGGCCTCGCCCTTGGAGCGGATCATCGCGGCGCCCTCGGCGATCCGGCGCAGGGCCTCGCCCAGGTTGGTGGCACCGCAGACGAAGGGGGTGGTGAAGGCCCACTTGTCGGAGTGGTTGACCTCGTCGGCCGGGGTGAGGACCTCGGACTCGTCGATGTAGTCGACGCCGAGGGACTGCAGCACCTGGGCCTCGACGAAGTGGCCGATGCGGGACTTGGCCATGACGGGGATCGAGACGGCGTCGATGATGCCCTCGATCATGTCCGGGTCGGACATGCGGGCCACGCCGCCGTCCTTGCGGATGTCGGCCGGGACCCGCTCCAGGGCCATCACCGCGACGGCGCCCGCGTCCTCGGCGATCTTCGCCTGCTCCGGCGTGACGACGTCCATGATCACGCCGCCCTTGAGCTGCTCGGCCATGCCGCGCTTCACGCGGGCGGTACCGGTCTCGGGAGCCTGGTTGTCGATGGTGGACACGGGTGACCTCGCTGAAGGGGAAGAGGGTTTCTGCTTCCCCGAGCAAACGTGAGCCGACCAGGCCACAGCAAGGGCCAATGGAAAGCCGGTGGCTCGTTTTCGCAGGCCGAGCGGATACGGGCCGCGCCGGGCCCAGCCAGAGCCGCCCCGGGCACACCCCGAGCCGCCCCGCGCACCGTACCCCCGCTCCGTCCCGCGTGCCTCCCCGCGCCGTCCCGCGTGCCTCCCCGCGCCGTCCCGCGTGCCTCCCCGCGCCGTCCCGCGCGCCTCCCCGCGCCGTCCCGCGTGCCTCCCCGAGCCGGTCAGGAGACGCGTTCCACCAGGGCCGCCGGCGGTTCGTCGTCCATCTCCACGGCCAGCGGGAACGGAGCGTGGCCGGCCAGCCGGAACCAGCGGACCTTGCGGTGCTCGCGGAGCCGGCGGGCGGCCCCCACGGCGTCGTTGTGGAAGCGGCGGGCCATCGGCACCCGGCGGACGGCCTCGGCCAGCTCATGGGCCGCCTCCTCGCCCCCGGGCGCGGCCCGTACCGCCTCGACCTGCTGCGGCTCCGCGAAGACCGCCCGCAGGGCCTGGCTCAGTTCGCTCTCCGCCACCTCGCGCTGCTCCTCCTCGGCCTGCCGGGCCGCGTGCGCGGCCTCGTACAGCACGATCGAGGCGGCCGGGTCCAGCACGCCCGAGGTCGCCAGTTCCTGCGTCACGGACGCGCGCCGCACCAGCTGGGCGTCGAGCGCGGCCCGGGCGGCGTCCATCCGTACGTGCAGCCGGTCCAGCCGGCCCGCCGTCCAGCTCAGGTACACGCCGATCGCGAGGAGTGCGGCAAGGATCCAGATGAGGGTTGCGGTCACGGCCGAAGGCTATCGGCCCTCGTACACGCCCCTGTCGTCAGTCCCGACCGGCCAGGAGTGGTCGGTCCCGAGTCGGCCGAAGGGTCCGGGCACCCGGAGTTGGTCAGTCCCGAGCCGGCCCGAACTCGCCGGTCCCGGCCCGCCGAATTGGTCGGTCCCGAGCCGGCCGAAGGGTCCGGGCACACCCGGAGTGGTCAGCCCCGACCCGGACGCGCCGGTCCCGGCCGGCCAGGAGTGGTCGGTCCCGGGCCAGTGGTCGGTCCCGGCCGGTCCCGAAGTCCTCAGTCCCGGGCCAGCCCGAAACGCGCCCACAGCCCCGTGGTCCGCTCGTCCGCCCGGACCGCCGCCGCACCGGCCGTGACCGTCTCGTAGACGGACAGGATGTCCGCGCCCACCGTCGACCAGTCGAACCGCCGCACGTGGGCGCTGCCGCGCTCGCTCAGCTCGGCCCGCCGCCGCGGGTCCGCCAGCAGCCGCACGGCCGCCTCGGCCAGCGCGTCGGCGTTCTCGTTGGCGAAGACCTCGCCCGCCGCCCCCTGGTCGAGGACCTGCACGAAGGCGTCCAGGTCGGAGGCGAGGACGGGGGCGCCCGCCGACATCGCCTCGACCAGGATGATGCCGAAGCTCTCGCCACCGGTGTTGGGGGCGACGTACAGGTCGACACTGCGCAGGAACCGCGCCTTGTCCTCGTCGCTGACCATGCCGAGGAACTCCACGCGCGAGCGCAGCTCCTGCGGCAGCCCCTCTACGGCCGCCTCCTCGTCACCCCGCCCCGCGACCAGCAGCCGCGTGCCCGGCCGGTCGGCGAGGATCTTCGGCAGGGCCCTCATCAGGACGGGCAGGCCCTTGCGGGGCTCGTCGATGCGGCCGACGAAGCCGATGGTGCCGCCCTGCCACTCGGGCCTGGGGTCGGCCTTGGCGAAGAAGTCCACGTCGACGCCGTTGGGGATGACCACGGCGTCCCCGCCGAGGTGCTCCACCAGGGTGCGCCGCGCGTACTCGCTGACCGCGATCCGCGCGCTGATCTTCTCCAGCGCGGCCTGCAGGATCGCGTACGCGGCGATCATCGCGCGCGAGCGCGGGTTGGAGGTGTGGAAGGTGGCCACGATCGGGCCGGAGGCCGCCCAGCAGGTCAGCAGGCCCAGCGAGGGCGAGGTCGGCTCGTGGATGTGGACCACGTCGAAGGCCCCGTCGTGCAGCCAGCGCCGCACCCGCGCGGCGGACAGGAAACCGAAGTTCAGCCTGGCCACCGAGCCGTTGTACGGCACCGGGACCGCGCGGCCGGCCGAGACGACGTAGGGCGGCAGAGGCGTGTCGTCGTCGGCCGGGGCCAGGACGGACACCTCGTGGCCGAGCCGGACGAAGTACTCGGCGAGGTCGCGGATGTGGAACTGGACGCCACCGGGCACGTCCCAGGAGTACGGGCAGACGATCCCGATTCTCACGCGGGTCCCTTCGCGGGGTCGAGGTCGGCGAGCCACAGCCGCTGGAGCATGTGCCAGTCCTGCGGGTGGTCGGCGATGCCGGAGGCGAAGGCGTCGGCCAGCGCCTGGGTCATGACGGACGTCCTCTCCGCTCGCGTGCCCGATTCCTGCACCTCGACCGGGGCGTGGACCTGGCCCTTCATGACGGGTGAGTCGTCGTACCACAGCGTGACCGGCAGCAGCAGGGCGCCGGTCTGCTGGGCCAGCAGGGCCGGGCCCGCGGGCATCCGCGCGCGGTCGCCGAAGAAGTCGACCTCGACGCCGGAGGCGGACAGGTCGCGGTCGGCGACCAGGCAGACCAGGCCGCCGTCGCGCAGCCGCCGGGCCAGGGTGCCGAAGGCGGAGCCGCCGCTGTGCGGGAGCACCTCCATGCCGAGGCCCTCGCGGTAGGCGACGAAGCGGTCGTACAGCGTCTCGGGCTTGAGACGCTCGGCGACCGTGGTGAAGGGCGTTTCGAGCGCGGTGGTGACCCAGGCTCCGGCCAGGTCCCAGTTGGCCAGGTGCGGCAGGGCGAGGATCACGCCCCGGCCGGCGGCGAGCCCGTCCGTCAGGTGGTGGAGGTCCTTGGCCTCGAAGCCCGACCGCACGCGCTCGGCGCTCCAGGCGGGCAACCGGAAGGACTCCATCCAGTAGCGCAGGTACGACCGCATGCCCGCGCGGGAGAGTTCGGCCAGGCGCTCGGGTCCCGCGTCGGGCACCACGCGCGCGTAGTTCGCCTCCAGCCGCCGCACGCCCTTGCCGCGCTGCTTCCAGGCGAGGTCCGCGACGGCCCGGCCCAGACGGACCGCGGCGGGCTCGGGAAGCTTCTTGACGGTGCTCCAACCGAGGCCGTACAGCGTGTCGGTGAGCCGTTCGGCGGTGCTCACTTCGCCGCCTCGCTCCCCTGGGACGCGTTCTCCCCGGCCGCGGCCGCCTCGGCCTCGGCGGACTCACGGCGGACGGTGACGACCCGCTGGACCAGCGTGACGAGGCTGCCGACGGCGACGATCCACAGGGCGATCGGCAGCAGCCACTGGATGCCCGGCACACCGAACTTGTGCAGGCCCGCGAAGCCGGCGGCGACCAGCGAGATCACCAGCCGCTCGGCGCGCTCGACGAGTCCGTTGACGGCCACCGGCAGCCCGATCGACTCGCCGCGCGCCTTGGTGTACGAGACCACCTGGCCGCTGGCGAGGCAGAAGATCGCGACGGCGCACAGGACGTTGTCGTTCCCGTTGCCCGCGTACCAGAGCGCGAAGCCGCCGAAGATCGCACCGTCGGCGACCCGGTCGAGGGTGGAGTCCAGGAAGGCTCCCCAGCGGCTGGAACGGCCCAGCTGGCGGGCCATGTTGCCGTCGACCAGGTCGGAGAAGACGAACAGGGTGATCACGACCGTGCCCCAGAAGAACTCGCCCCTGGGGTAGAAGACCAGCGCTCCCGCGACCACACCGGCCGTGCCGATCAGCGTGACCGTGTCGGGGCTCACGCCCCGGCGGATGAGAAACGTGGCGAACGGTGTGAGGACACGCGTGAAGAATGCACGCGCGTACTTGTTCAGCATGGCCTTCCCGACGGTCGGTGTCGCCGCGGCCCTGGTGGTCGCCGGCTGGCCCATCGTAGCCACGCGCACGCGTGCGTGACGGGCGGGCACCCGCACCCGGCGCCGGGAACCGGTGCGCACGGCCGCCCACGGGGCGGGTGTGGCGTGATCGGCGCCGGTGGGCGCCGGCGCGTGGTCGTTCGTATGGACGCGACGTGACGGGAGTGGAAAGCTCGAATAACCGCGGGCGTCGCCGGAGCCGCCAGTGCACGCGGGTCCCGCGTGTCCGCGCCCACAGTGACCTCACCGTGCACGGGAGGCAGGATCATGGGCGACAAGACACAGACACACCCCGGAGCCGCCGGCAGGGCTCTGACGGCCGACCGACCCACGTCCGTACGGAACGTGGTGCTGGTCGGCCACAGCGGATCGGGCAAGACGACCCTGGTGGAGGCCCTCGCGCTGACCGCCGGGGCGGTCAACCGGGCGGGCCGCGTGGAGGACGGCGGCACCGTCTCCGACTACGACGACATCGAGCACCGCCAGCAGCGCTCCGTACAGCTCTCCCTGGTGCCGGTGGCATGGGAGGGCATCAAGATCAATGTCCTCGACACCCCCGGGTACGCCGACTTCGTCGGGGAGCTCAGGGCCGGTCTGCGGGCCGCGGACGCGGCCCTGTTCGTCGTCTCGGCCTCGGACGGGGTGGACGGCTCGACACGGATGGTGTGGGAGGAGTGCGCGGCCGTCGGCATGCCCCGCGCGATCGTGGTCACGCACCTGGAGGCCGCGCGCGCGGACTTCGAGGAGATGACCCGCGTCTGCGCGGAGGCCTTCGGCGGCGACGACCCCGACGCCGTCCTGCCCCTGTACCTGCCGCTGCGCGGCCCGGAGGGCCCCGACGGGCACGCGTCCGTGACCGGGCTGATCGGGCTGCTGTCGCAGAAGCTGTTCGACTACTCGTCCGGCGAGCGCAAGGAGTCCGAGCCCGGCGAGGACCAGCTGCCGGGCATCGAGGAGGCCCGCAACCGGCTGATCGAGGGGATCATCGCCGAGAGCGAGGACGAGACCCTCATGGACCGCTACCTGGGGGGCGAGCAGATCGACGTGGCCACGCTCATCGGCGACCTGGAGCGGGCCGTCGCCCGCGGCAGCTTCTTCCCGGTCCTGGCCGCCGCGCCGGCCGCGGAGGGCGCCAAGCAGGGCCTCGGCACCGTCGAGTTGCTGGAGCTCATCACCGGAGGCTTCCCGACCCCGTTCGAGCATCCGCTGCCCGGGGTCACCACGATCGACGGCGAGCCGCGCGAGCTGAAGCCGTGCGACACCGACGGCCCGCTGGTCGCCGAGATCGTCAAGACCGCCTCCGACCCCTACGTGGGCCGCGTCTCCCTCGTCCGCGTCTTCTCCGGCACCCTGCGCCCCGACCAGGCGGTGCACGTCTCCGGCCACGGTCTGGCCGACCGCGGGCACGAGGACCACGACGTCGACGAGAAGACCGGCGCCCTGTCCATGCCGTTCGGCAAACAGCAGCGGCCGGTGCCGCAGGCCGTCGCCGGCGATCTGGTGTGCGTGGCCAAGCTGGGCCGTGCCGAGACCGGTGACACGCTCTCCGCGAAGGACGACCCGCTCCTGATGGAGCCCTGGAAGATGCCCGACCCGCTGCTGCCGCTCGCCATCGAGGCACACAGCAAGGCCGACGAGGACAAGCTCTCCCAGGGGCTGAGCCGGCTGGTGGCCGAAGACCCCACCATGCGCCTGGAGCACAACCAGGACACCCACCAGGTGGTGCTGTGGTGCCTGGGCGAGGCCCACGCCGACGTCGCCCTGGAACGGCTGCGCAACCGCTACGGCGTGCAGGTCGACGTCGTCCCGCACAAGGTCTCCCTGCGCGAGACGTTCGCGCACAAGGCCGCCGGGCGCGGCCGGCACGTGAAGCAGTCGGGCGGGCACGGGCAGTACGCGATCTGCGAGATCGAGGTGGAACCGCTGCCGGGCGGCTCGGGCATCGAGTTCGTGGACAAGGTGGTCGGCGGTTCGGTGCCGCGGCAGTTCATCCCGTCCGTCGAGAAGGGCGTGCGGGCGCAGGCCGCCAAGGGCGTGGCCGCCGGCTACCCGCTCATCGACGTCCGGGTCACGCTGGTGGACGGCAAGGCGCACTCGGTGGACTCCTCCGACGCCGCCTTCCAGACGGCGGGCGCGCTGGCGCTGCGCGAGGCGGCCACCGAGGCGAGGATCCACCTGCTGGAGCCGGTCGCCGAGGTGAGCGTCCTGGTCGGCGACGACTACGTGGGCGCTGTGATGAGCGACCTGTCGAGCCGGCGCGGCCGGCTGCTCGGCACCGAACAGGTGGGCTCCGGACGGACCCTCATCCGGGCGGAGGTGCCCGAGTTCGAGATCGGCCGGTACGCCGTCGACCTGCGCTCGGTTTCGCACGGCACGGCCCGCTTCGACCGGACGTACGCCCGGCACGAGCCGATGCCGCCGCAGATCGCCGAGCGCATCCGCGAACAGGCCGGGGGCGGCGCGTAGTCCGGCGGCGCCCGGCACCACGCGGTCCGGGGGCGCCCGGCACCCGGCGGTCCGGCGGTTCCCCCGGCACCACGTGATCCGGCGGCACCCGGCACCACGTGATGCCGCGGTGCGCGACAGCGCGTGGGCGGGCGGCTTCGGCCGTCCGCCCACCGGTTGTCGGTGGCGGCGGATACGCTGATCACCTGATCACGTGGTGCCGCAGCCGTCCGGTAGTGGCGTGGTATCGGTTCTGCGGCCGGTCCAACAGGTGTGCGGGGCAGGGAAGTCGGGAAGGCCGCAGGAGCGACGCCGGCGGTGATGGGGGCGGGAATGTCGTTTGGAACGGAGTGGGACGGGCCCCAGGTGCCCGTCTCGGGCGACGAGGGGCAGGCGGCGACGTCCGCGCTGGCCTCCGCGGCCTACCGGGACAGCCCGGTCGAGGAGATCAAGAAGGCCGACAACGAGTGGCACCAGTCGGCCGTGAAGGCCGGCCGGCTCAAGCTGTTCCGGCCCAATCTCGGCGAGGCGTTCTCGCGGGCCGTGGTGGACCGCATGCTCGCCCCAGGCCGGGCGCCGCTCATCCAGTCCTTCGGCTCCGAGCCGCAGTTCGTCGTGGAGCACTGCCTGGCGGCGAACAACATCCGCAGGGAACGCGACAACCGGCTCAGCGCCGTCACGGTCGTGTGCGGTCTGCTCTTCCTGCCCGGGCTGCTCGTCTGGCTGCTCGTCTTCCAGCTGCGCGCCTTCGTCGCCAAGCGCGACGACAGGCGTGCCGGGCCGCTGGCCACCACGCTGCTGGCCGGAGTCGGCGTGCTCGCCGCGCTGTTCCTGGTCAAGATGCCGTTCGGCGGATTCTGGGCGTGGTACGCCCGGGCCTGCGTGGTCCTGCCCGTGCTCGGCTGGTTCTGGGCCAAGCAGATCTGCGAGAGGACCGCCAAGGACCTGCGGGGCCGCTGGGACGGTCTGCTCTCCGGCACCAGCGTCGGCGCCAAGGTCCCGGAGGCCGTGCCGCGCGGCCCCGGTCAGACGGCGGCCGAGGAACTGCGCCAGTCGCTGGCCCGGCTGAGCGCCGAGCAGCAGTCCAACTCGGTCTTCTACGCCGGTCCCAAGGGCATACTCGGCATGGGCACCCGGTGGGGCGCCTGGCAGCTCGCCGAGGACCTGGTGCCCGCCGACCCCACGCGCGAGATCCACCCCTTCCGCAGCTGGGACGTCATACGCTCGATCCACGACCAGCTGTCCCTGCTGGAGCGCGGCCCGCTGAACACGGGCGGCTTCCCGAAGCCCTCGATACGGCACTGGATCGTCACGCCGATCGGCGAGAAGGCCGACGCGGTCTCCCGGCCCGGCGGCACGGATGTCGAGGCCTTCCAGGTCAAGACGCACGCCATACAGGAGATCTGCAACAAGCAGCAGTTCGGCAGCGGCGACCGGCACTACCTGGGCGTGCAGTGGACGCTGTGGGACGGTCAGCTGGTCATCACCATGCTGATCACGGTGACCGTGCTGCACGAGACGCTGCGCATCGAGGTCACCGGGCATGCGCTGGGACCGGTGAACCCGCTGTTCACCACGAGGCCGGCGGCTCCCACCAAGGAGGTCGCCAAGTCCTTCAAGCCCTGGGAGAACCGGACGATCAACCTGCCCCTGGTCGGCACCGACGAGGTGGTCCGGCTCGCCGCGCGGGCCCCGCTGACCTGGTACCCGCCGCTGCTCAAGTGGCTGGGCGGCTCGCTCGGCCTGCCCGAGCCGTTCGGACTGCGGCACGCCTGGGCCGACCAGCCGTGGCGGCACCGCTTCATGGCCGACGACGCGCTGCGCGCGGCCACCCCGGTGCTGCGGGTGGTGCACTCCGCGGCGATCAAGGTCCTGGAGGAGAACGGCGTGAACACGGAGAAGTTCGGTGCCCGCTCGGCGTTCCTCAGCGGCAACGTCCAGGACCCGACGCCCCGGAAGGCCGACCTGTACGACGCGTGAGCGGTGCCCCCGGCGGAGGGCACCGTGCCGCCGGGGGCTGTCCGACGATCTCCGTCTGCCGCGGACGCCGTGCCCGCACTCTGAGCGCGGCGGTCCCGGCACCGACGTACGTCCAGGCCCTAGGCGGGCCACGCCTCCGCCAGCATCTTCCGGGTGTCCCCCAGCAGCTGGGGCAGCACCTTGGTGTGGCCGACCACGGGCATGAAGTTCGTGTCGCCGCCCCAGCGCGGGACGATGTGTTGGTGCAGATGGGCGGCGATGCCGGCGCCCGCCACCGTGCCCTGGTTCATGCCGATGTTGAAGCCGTGCGCGCCGGACGCCGTGCGCAGGGCGGTCATCGCCTGCTTGGTCAGCTCGGCCAGCTCGGCGGTCTCCGCCACGGTCAGGTCCGTGTAGTCGGCCACGTGCCGGTAGGGCACGGTCATGAGGTGACCGCCGTTGTACGGGTACAGGTTCAGGACCGCGTACACGTGCTCGCCGCGGCGCACGACCAGCCCGTCCTCGTCGGACTTGGCCGGGATCGAGCAGAAGGGGCAACCGTCGCCGGCCCCCGGGCCGCTCGGCTTGTTCTCGCCCTGGATGTAGGCCATCCGGTGGGGCGTCCACAAGCGCTGGAACGCATCCTGCGTCCCCACCCCGATCTGCTGCTCCGGCTCTCTCGTCATGCTAGGCAGCATATGGCTTCGCCCGTTCGCGGCGTGTCGCCGGGGCGCCCCGGCGATCGTCCCCGGCCAAGCTTGGCCGGTGGACGACGACACCTCCTACGCCCGCTGGGAGCAGCGCACCGAGATCCCGCTCTTCGTGGCGTCGCTGGCCTTCATGGCCGCCTATGCCACCCGGGTCCTGGCGGTGGACCTGGCCTCCGGCTGGCTTCGGCTGTGCTGGCTCGTGATGCTCGGCCTCTGGGCGCTGTTCGTGGTGGACTACCTGGTGCGCTGGCGTCTGAGAGGGCAGCGCTTCCTGCGCTTCGTCTCCTCGCACTTCCTGCACACGGTCGTGGTCGTCCTTCCGCTGCTGCGCCCGCTGCGGATCGTCCCGCTCTACGACGCCATCCAGCCCCGGCAGGGCGCGCCCCGGCTCTCCCTGCACGCGCGGGTGATCGCCTACGCGAGTCTGTCCACCCTGCTGCTGGGCTTCGCCGGCGCGCTCGCGGTCTACCAGCAGGAGCGCGGGGCGCCCGGCGCCACCATGCGCACCTTCGGGGACGCCGTGTGGTGGGCGGCCTCGACCCTGAGCACGGTCGGCTACGGCGACATCACCCCGGTCACCCCCACGGGCCGGGTGATCGCGACCGGGATGATGGTCTGCGGTCTTGGCCTGCTCGGCGCGGTCACGGGGTCGTTCTCGTCCTGGCTGATGCAGTCCTTCTCCCGCCACGGCGACGAGCGAAGGCCCCCGGGACGGTGATCCCGGGGGCCCTCACGCGCCGGCGGTTCAGACCTGGGTCCGCTCCTCCACGACCTTCGCGATCTTCGCGATGGCCTCGTCGAACGGGATGCCGTTCTCCTGCGAGCCGTCGCGGTAGCGGAAGGACACCGAGCCGCCCGACATGTCCTCGTCGCCCGCGATGACCATGAAGGGCACCTTCTGCTTCTGGGCGTTGCGGATCTTCTTCTGCATGCGGTCCGAGGAGGAGTCGACCTCCACGCGCAGGCCCTGCCGCTTGGCGGCCGCCGCGAACTTCTCCAGGTACTCCACGTGCGCGTCGCCGATCGGGATGCCGATCGCCTGGACCGGGGCGAGCCAGGCCGGGAAGGCACCCGCGTAGTGCTCCAGGAGGACGGCGAAGAACCGCTCGATGGAGCCGAACAGCGCGCGGTGGATCATGACCGGGCGCTGCTTGGAGCCGTCCGGGCCGGTGTACTCCAGGTTGAACCGCTCGGGCAGGTTGAAGTCGAGCTGGATGGTCGACATCTGCCAGGTGCGGCCGATGGCGTCCTTGGCCTGGACGGAGATCTTCGGGCCGTAGAAGGCGGCACCGCCCGGGTCGGGAACCAGCGGCAGGCCCTGCTTCTCGGCGACCTCGCGCAGCGTCTCGGTCGCCTCCTCCCAGGCCTCGTCCGAGCCGACGAACTTCTCCGGGTCCTTGGTGGACAGCTCCAGGTAGAAGTCGGTCAGGCCGTAGTCCCGCAGCAGGCCGAGGACGAAGGTGAGCGTCTTGTCGAGCTCCTCCGACATCTGCTCACGGGTGCAGTAGATGTGCGCGTCGTCCTGGGTGAAGCCGCGGGCCCGGGTCAGGCCGTGCACGACGCCCGACTTCTCGTACCGGTACACGGTCCCGAACTCGAAGAGGCGCAGCGGCAGTTCACGGTAGGAGCGGCCGCGCGCGTCGAAGATCAGGTTGTGCATCGGGCAGTTCATGGGCTTGAGGTAGTAGTCCACGCCCTCGTCGAGCTGCATGGGCGGGTACATGCCGTCGGCGTACCAGTCCAGGTGCCCGGACGTCTCGAAGAGCTTCCCCTTCGTCGCGTGCGGGGTGTAGACGAACTCGTAGCCCTCCTCCTCGTGCCGGCGGCGCGAGTAGTCCTCCATGACCCGGCGGATGATGCCGCCCTTGGGATGGAAGACGGCGAGGCCGGAGCCGATCTGCTCGGGGATGGAGAACAGGTCGAGCTCGCTGCCGAGCTTGCGGTGGTCGCGCTTCTCGGCCTCGGCGAGGAAGTCGAGGTGCGCCTTCAGCTCGTCCTTGGTCGGCCAGGCGGTGCCGTAGATGCGCTGGAGCATCGGGTTCTTCTCGCTGCCGCGCCAGTAGGCGGCCGCGTTGCGCATGAGCTTGAACGCCGGGATCAGGCGGGTCGAGGGCAGGTGCGGACCGCGGCAGAGGTCCTTCCAGCACAGCTCGCCGGTCTTGGCGTCCAGGTTGTCGTAGATCGTCAGCTCGCCGGCGCCGACCTCGACGTCCGCGCCGTCGTCGTGCGACGCCGAGCCCTTGAGGCCGATCAGCTCCAGCTTGTACGGCTCGTCCGCCAGCTCTTCGCGGGCGGCCTCGTCGGAGACGACGCGGCGGGAGAACTTCTGCCCGCGCTTCTGGATCTCCTGCATCTTCTTCTCGATGGCCTTCAGGTCATCGGGGTGGAACGGCTTCTCGACGTCGAAGTCGTAGTAGAAGCCGTCCTTGACGGGCGGGCCGATGCCCAGCTTGGCCTCGGGGAACAGCTCCTGCACGGCCTGCGCCATGACGTGCGCGGTGGAGTGGCGCAGGATGTTCAGGCCGTCCTCGGACGAGATCTCGACGCCCTCGACCTCGTCTCCGTCGGACAGCTCGTGGCTGAGGTCCCTCAGCTCGCCGGCCACGCGCGCGGCGATGATCGAGCGCTCGCCCGCGAAGAGGTCGGCGGCCGTAGTGCCCGTCGTCACCACGCGTTCTTCCCGCTCGGAATCGCGTTGGATGATCACACGGACGTCTGACACCGGTCTCTCCTGACTGAAGGTGGGTGCGGCGCCATACCCGGAGCGCGCGCACAGGCGATCGTACCGACCCGACGGCACCGACCGCGAAACGGTCACCCTCAGTCCTCGTCCCCGTACGCTCCCGGCTCCCCTTCCCCGCACGCCTCCTCGACATAGTCGAGGTTCTCCTGGAGGGACTTCATCAGCCGGTCCCGCTCGGCGTCGTCCACCTGCACGGGTACGACCCCGGAGGCGCCGGTGAGCCTGCGGAAGCCGCCGCGCCGCTCCAGCCGGCCGTGCACCCGCACCGGCAGGCCGACGAGGTGGGCGTGGCCGGCGATGCGGTAGTCCTCCTCGTCCAGGGTCACGCGGATGTGCGGGACCTCGGCACCGGCGAGGACGCGCAGCCGCACGGTGCCCTCGCCGCCCGGCCCGGAGCGGCGCATCCGGACGACGGCGCCGGTGACGTGGGCCGGGACGGAGGGTTCCTCACGCAGGTAGCGGGCCGCGGCCTCGCGGAGCACGGGCAGGTCGCCGGGCGAGAACTCGACGGGCTCGGCGGAGGGGGCGCAGCCTTCCGGGACGCCGGCGCCGGGGGCCCAGGCGACGGCGACCCGGGCGCCCTCGGTGCCCCGGACGAGCACGCTGAGCGCCTCGGTCAGCTCGCGGCTGACGCCGGCCTCGACGGCGCCGTCGAAGGCGTCCATGCCGCCGGCCGCCCGCCGGTAGTCGATGGCCTCGCGGACGGCGTACAGCGCCTGGTGGAAGCGGACGGCGAGGGGGCGGGCGGTGGGCACCGGCGCGAAGGCCGTGAGGGTGCGGCCCTCGGCGGCGGGGCCGACGAGGACGCCCGCCAGGAGCGCGGCCGCCGGGCGGCGGTGCCGGGCGCCGTGGTAACCGGCACGCGCACGGGTGGCGAGCGCGGCGGCGAGCAGCATCTGCCGGGCGGCGGTGCGCAGTTGCTCGTCCGTCGTCCAGGGCATGGCGCCGACGGGCCCGCTCGGGGTCTCCCGCCACCAGCGGATCTCGTCGCTGGGTACGGCGAGGGAGATCAGCACCTCGCGGGCGGAGGGCGTCTCGCTGCGGGCGAGGGCGTCCAGGGCCTCGCCGAGCAGGTCGTCGCTGTCGGGAAAGGCGCGGCTCTCGGGTACGAGCAGGCTGGTCCCGCCGCCGGCGGGCCCCGGCGGGGTCCACCGGCCATAGCGTCCGGCCGCTCCCCCGCGCCGCTGCCACCCGTGCCGGTGCAGCAGGGCACCGAGCACCGCCGGGTCGACCTCCGCGGGCGCCGGGGTGCGGCTCCAGGGGACTTCGTCGGGGTGCGGCCGGACCTGCCGGACCGGCCCGTCGTACGGACGGCTCCTCATGGCCTGCCTCCCGTCCCGACCCGCGTCATGATCTCGCACAGCGCCCGGTCGTCGAAGATGCGCGAGGTCGGTATCCGCACGGTGGTCCGGTGCCGGCCGGTGACGGGGTGGCCGGCGAGGTTGACCCAGTAGCAGCAGTGCCGAAGGTCGAGCCGGTCGTGCCCGGCGCGCAGCCAGTCGTCCTGTGAGCGCGGGACCAGCATGACGACCAGGATCTTGTGCACCGAGACGGGTGTGCGGGCGAGCTTGCGCAGATGGTCGTTGTCGAGGGTGAAGGAGAAGGTGCGGCCCGGTGGGTTCGGCGGGATCTGGTAGGTGCACTTGAGCTGCACCTTGACGGTGACCTCGTCGTCGACGGTGTGTCCGGGCGCGCTGTGGCTGACGTGCCAGTCGATGCCGTTGTCGGGGAAGGGCTGGGACAGCGAGCAGCCGGCCGCGGCGGCGACCGCGTGCAGATAGCCGACCTGCAGTGTCTCCATGCAGGCGGTGGTGGCGAGCGTGCCGCGGAGGGTGCCCGTGCGGTCGGGCAGCAGCCCGCCCCGCTCGGGCTGCGCTATGGCCATGACCCAACAGCCTTCCGAACCAAGGGATTCCCCGCTGCGAGCCGCTGAACTGCAAAGACCCGCACTCCTGTTGTCTCCTTCCGGCGTACGCCGCAAACGGCCCGGGTATCACCAAACGGGCAGAAGACGGAATGTCATCTGCGGTAGGTGAACGAGGAGTTGTGTGGGGATGACGACCTGGTACGAGGGGCCGCTGGCCGCCTTCGACACGGAGACGACGGGCGTGGACGTCGAGACCGACCGGATCGTGTCGGCCGCCGTCATCGTCCAGGACGCGCCGGGCACCCGGCCGCGGATCACCCGCTGGCTGGTGAATCCCGGTGTGCCGGTGCCCGGGTCGGCGACCGCGGTGCACGGGCTGACGGAGGAGTACCTGCAGCACAACGGCCGCTGGCCGGCGCCGGTGATGTATGAGATAGCCGAGCAGCTGGCGGAGCACGCGGCGATGGGCCGGCCGCTGGTGATCATGAACGCCCCGTTCGACCTGACGCTGCTGGACCGGGAGTTGCGCCGGCACCGGGCGTCGTCGCTGGGGCGCTGGTTCGAGTCGGTGCCGCTGCGGGTGCTGGACCCGCGCGTGCTGGACAAGCATCTGGACCGCTACCGCAAGGGCCGCCGCACGCTGACCGATCTCTGCGCGCACTACGGCGTGCTGCTGGAGGGCGCGCACGAGGCGGCGGCGGACGCGCTGGCGGCGCTGGAGGTCGTACGGGCCCTGGGCCGGCGTTTCGCGACCCGGCTGGAGCGGCTCTCCCCGGCCGAGCTGCACACGCTCCAGGCCAACTGGCACGCGGCCCAGGCCCGAGGGCTGCAGGCGTGGTTCGCGCGCAGCGGCTCGGCGGAGATCGTCAGCACGGAGTGGCCACTGCGCCCGGAGCTGCCGGCGGCGGCGTGACGGGACCGGAGATCGGCGATGGCGCCACGTCGCGGGAGCCGGTGGCCGGTGGCTGGTAGCCGGTGGCCGGTGTGACGGTACGGGGACCCGAGATCGGCGATGGCGCCACGTCACGGGCGCGGATGGCCGGTGGCCGGTGGCCGGTGTGACGGTACGGGGACCGGAGATCGGCGATGGCGTCACGTCGCGGGAGCCGGAGATCGGTGTCGGCGTGACGGTGCGGGAACCGGGGCCCGCGGTGGCGGGGGGCAGCGGTCGCTGCCCCGCGTCGCACGACCGGACAGCGGAAAGCCGGCCTGCGTGCGCAGACCGGCTCTTCCCGGTGGGCGATACTGGGTTCGAACCAGTGACCTCTTCGGTGTGAACGAAGCGCTCTCCCACTGAGCTAATCGCCCGGGAACGCACTGAACAATACAGGTCCGGGCACCGTCAGTTCAAACCGCTCGCAGGTGACGCAGCAGCCCGCGCCGTCCGGCCCGCATCATCAGGCGGTGGTTGAGGATGAAGACCGACCGTCCGGGGAGGGCGAGCCGCCGGAGCAGCGCCTTGTGGACGTCGACCTCCTGGTCGTACCGGGCGAGCGTGCCGGGGCCGTCGGCGGTGACCGTCCAGCGGGCCCAGCCGGCGATGTCGCCGGTCAGCGTGACCTCGAGGACACCGGCATCCCGGTCCCGGCGGGTCTCACGCATGGTGGAGGTGATGCCGTACGGCAGCACCGACCGGATGGTGATCACGCCGGTGTGCTCGTCGAGGCGGCTCACGGACCGCACCTGCGGCCACCAGTGGGGGTAGTCCTCGGGCCGCTCCAGCGCCGCGAAGACGGCGGGCGGCGCGGCCGGCAGGGACCACAGGCTGCGGAAGCGGTAATGGTTCCGGTCGTTCCAGTCCATGTGCCGAGTCTGCCCGGCCGGGCGCCGGGATCTGAGTACGCGTACTCATGTGCCGTGCCGAGAGGCCTACGAGACTCGGGAGCGGGCGCCGCCGCCCGTGCGACGGCGCTCTCCCCCTCTTCCCTCACGAGGGCGCGGACGACGAGCGCCATGGTGTCCGAACCGAGCGGAATTCCCGGACGCCCGCCGTCGGCCCGCCGGTCTCCCCGTGAAAGTGATCGGATGTCAGATTGCCCGTGCGCGCAGGGGCTTGAGGCCGAGTGGAATTCGTCTCTTGTCGTACTTCCGGAGAAAACCCGCGCATTCCGTAAAAGCGTCCGGTGGATTTCCGCCGGTGGCTCGGGTACGCGACTTCCCCCGGAAGGATTGCCGCGTCCGGAAGTGACGTCTTGACCTCGAGGTGGGGTGACTGATCGTCACTTTTCCCGTCCGGGCGTTCCCGCACCCCGGGGGGCCGGGCCGCCGACGAAGGATGACGCAACGCCGACGGCCCACCTGCCGGGCAGGTGGGCCGTCGGTCCGGGTGGGCGATACTGGGTTCGAACCAGTGACCTCTTCGGTGTGAACGAAGCGCTCTCCCACTGAGCTAATCGCCCGGACGCAGGAAGAACATTACCCCATGTCAGGGGGTACCTCCGACCAGGGGCCGGACCGGCGGCCGGGCCCCGGGGATCCGATCACTGGTCCTTGATCTTCCACGGCATGACGAAGCCGAACCTCCACAGGTAGAACCCGGCAAGCGCCGCCACGATCACCAGCCCGATCACGGTGAGGATGATGTTGCGGCGGCGCACCTTGGGATCGAGGGCACGCTGGGCGGCCTCGGTGACCTTGCGCTTGGTCCAGCGCAGCACGAGCTGGGCCCAGACGAACTCGGTCGCCCAGATCGCCATGCCACCGAAGATCACCACCCAGCCGGGTCCCGGCAGCGGCAGCATGACGATGCCGGCGGCGACGACCGCGAGGCCGACCACGAAGACACCGACCTGCCAGCTCAGGTGCAGGGCCGGGCGGGCCCTGACGAATTCCGGCGCGCGGGAGCCGAGCCCCCGCCCGGCGCCGTCCTCGCCCACTCGCCCGTCCGCCTTCGCCTCGTCCGTCTCACGCATCGCGGCGATCTCGCCCGGCTGGTCACTCCCCGTATTCATACGGACAAACCCTACCCGAGTGAATCCGGTCACCGGAATGGTCGTAGGTCTGGTACGAGTTCTCGGCCGGAAGAGTTACGTAAAGGCACGCAAAACACTCAGAGGGGTTTACAACGGCACCGTAGGTGGCATGTCGATTTCGCCGACGTGCGAATCCCCGAGCGCACACTGAGCGAAAGGCCCTGGCGCTTATGAACACCACGGTCAGCTGCGAGCTGCACCTGCGCCTCGTTGTGTCGAGCGAGTCCTCCCTGCCTGTCCCCGCAGGCCTGCGGTACGACACGGCCGACCCCTACGCCGTGCACGCCACCTTCCACACCGGAGCCGAGGAGACCGTCGAGTGGGTGTTCGCCCGCGACCTCCTCGCCGAGGGCCTCCATCGGCCCACCGGAACCGGCGACGTCCGCGTCTGGCCATCGCGCAGTCATGGTCAGGGCGTCGTGTGCATCGCCCTCAGCTCCCCCGAGGGGGAGGCCCTTCTCGAGGCCCCGGCGCGGGCCCTCGAGTCCTTCCTGAAGCGAACCGACGCCGCCGTGCCGCCCGGCACGGAGCACCGGCACTTCGACCTGGATCAGGAGCTCTCGCACATCCTGGCGGAGAGCTAGGCCGGCCCTTCCGAGCAGCCCGGCGCCGTCCACTCGGGGAGACGGCTCGGGCCAAGACAACCGCATAGGGCACGGGCCGGCGCGGTCACCGTGAGTGTTCACGGGACAGCGCCGGCCTCGGCACGCCCCGCGCCGCCCGCGCACCCCCCGGCGGTGGCGGGCGGCCGGCCTGTGTCCGCGGTTCGGGAACCCCTCGCGGCGCGGAGGCGTTGTACCGGCAATCACGGTCGGACGCGGACCGGTGTGGTGGGCGCGGTTGTCGCTACCATCGGCCAGCATCGGCGGGCGTCCGCCCGACCCCAGGCCAGGGAGCGAAACGTGCTGATCACCCACGACACCCGGTGTGCCCTCGATGCCGTGGTGGATCTGGTGAACACCGTGCCGGAGGACGACACGGCGGCGGACGGGCTGGCCGACGTCCCGGCTCTCGCCGATTTCGTGCGAAAGCACGAGATCAGTGACGTCGGTGTGCTGTCGGAGTTCGACCTCTCGGCGGTGCGCAGGGTCCGGGGGCGGTTCGCGGCGATCTTCGCCGCTCCGGACGCCCGGTCCGCGGCAGCGCTGATCAACGAACTGGTGGCCGCGGCGGGGACCACTCCACGCCTGACGGACCACGACGGCTACGACTGGCACGTGCACTACTTCGCGCCCGGCGCCTCCGTGGCCGACCATCTCGCCGCGGACTGCGGGATGGCCCTCGCCTTCTTCGTGGTGGCCGGAGAGGAGGAGCGGCTGCGGCGCTGCGAGGCCCCGGACTGCCGGCGCGCCTTCGTCGATCTCTCCCGCAACCGCTCGCGACGCTACTGCGACAGCCGCACCTGCGGGAACCGGCTGCACGTCGCCGCCTACCGCGCCCGGCGCAAGGAAGCGACGGGCTGACACCCCCGGCGCCCCGGCCCGCTCGGGACTCCCCCGGTCGTGGCGACGTCGGTCCCGGCGGGTGGCGCCGGGACGGACGCGTACGGCTCACAGCAACAGCAGATCGTGCAGCGCAGCCATGAGGAGCAGAGACCCGATCACCGCAAGGAAGATCATCAGCGGTGGTTGGGAAAGGGCGAAGAGGCACCCGCGCGGCTCGTCCTTCGGCGGCGCGGCCTCGCTCTGTCTCGTGTCCAGCATCTCGCGGCCGATGATGGACCACCCGGCGGCCCGGGCGCGATCAACACACGAAGATCTTGCGGGTCTTCGCCGAATGCCGTGATCTCTCGTTCACCTGGTGATCGATTCCGGACGTTCCGGGACTCACTGTGTCGTCTCAGCCAGTCATGCGACTGTCATATTCCGTGCTTCTTCAGGATGGCCTCGATGTCGCTGAAGTCGTCGGCCTGACCGGAGGACCGGGGCGCCGCGGACGGTCGCGCCGCCGGCGGGGACCCCTGGCCCAGGGTGGGTGCCGAGGCCCCGGGTGCCACCGCCTCCCGCCCCGCGCCCTTGGCCGCCTTGCGTCCGGATCCGCTGCCGCCGCGCCGGCGCTCCACGGCACGGGTGCCGGCGAACAGCAGCCAGGCCGCGCCCAGCACCACGAATCCCGCCCATGCGGTGGGGCTGAAGGCGGTGTCGGCGAGCCAGCCGACGACGCCGGTCATCACGAGGCCGACCGGCACGAGCGAGTAGGCCGCGATACGGGCCGCCGCCAGGAAGCGCCTGCGGTAGGCCGTGACGGCCGCGATGCCCAGGCCCGCCGCGGACACGGCGGAACAGACGGTCTCTGCAATCATCCGGTCCTCCTGGGCGGGTTCGGTCGGTCGAAAGGGCGAGGACGCGCGCCCCGGTGCCGACGAGGTGCGCTTCGTCCCTTCCATCCTGCACCGCCCGGTCCTGGTGACGCCACGCTCCCGGCGGACATCAGGGACATCTCCGGGTCACCTCCTCCTGGGGTACCGAGGACCGCCCCGCGTGCGCGGGACCGGGGAGGACCCACACGATCTCGGCGTCCCGATTGGGTGGCCCTCGTCCGGCCTGGAAGACTGGGGCGCATGAGCGACTCCTCCCCCGCACGCAGCGAAGCCCCGGTCCTCGACGTCTGGTGCGAACTGCAGTGCCCCGACTGCCGTACCGCCCTGGACGACGTCCGCGCCCTGCGCGCCCGCTACGGCGACCGGCTGGAGCTGCGTCTGCGGCACTTCCCGCTGGAGAAGCACAAGCACGCCTTCGCCGCCGCCCAGGCCGCCGAGGAGGCGCTGGAGCAGGGCAAGGGCTGGCCGTACGTGGAGGCCGTGCTGGAGCGGGTCGCGGATCTGGACCGGGCGGGGGAAGCCCTCCTGATCGAGGTGGCCCGCGAACTGGGCCTGGACGCCGAGGAGTTCGACACCGCGCTGATCGACGGCCGGCACATCCTGATCGTCGACGCCGACCAGGCGGAGGGCAAGGCCATCGGCGTGACCGGCACCCCGACGTACGTCATCGGCGGTGAGCGTCTCGACGGCGGCAAGAGCCAGGAGGGGCTGCGCGCGCGGATCGAGGAGATCGCCGACCGGCTGCTGGCCGGACAGGACGCCTGAGCCGGACGGCACGTCCTACAGGAGGGGCTTGGTGAGGGAGTGGGTCACCGTCTCGTAGCCGAGTGACGCGTACAGCCGCTCGGCCGGGGTGTTGTCCGTGAACACGTTGAGGCCGAGGACCGGCAGCCCGGCCCCGATCGCCTGGCGTTCCGCGAGCAGCATGAGCGTACGGCCGTGCCCGTGCCCCCGGTGGGCCGCGTCGGTCTCGACGTCGAAGACGAAGGCCGTGGTCTCCTCCAGCGCCACCCAGAGCGTGCCCACGCGGACGCCCTCGTGCTCCAGGACGCTGAAGACCATGCCGTCGGTGGCCGGTCCGCGCGGCAGCAACCGGGCGTGATCGCTGTGCGCCTTGGCGCGGGCATCGGCTTCGGGGAGGCCGCGCCCGATCCACTCGCGCGCGTACCGCTCGCCCTCGTGCTCCTGCCAGGCGGCGAACTCGGCCCCGGTCATGAGCCGCGCACGGCTGCCCGGCGGCAGCTCGGGCGGGGTGCGGCCGAGGCGTTTCTCCATGCCGCGGTTGCGCGCGGTGTAGCCGAGGGCGCCGAACAGTCGCAGGGCGGAGTCGGCGGCGGCGGGGACGAGCGTCTCGATCTGTCGGCAGCCCCAGCCGCGCGCGACCTCCTCGGCGGCGAGCGCGGCCACCGTGCCCCGGCCGCGCCGCCGGTCGGGCTCGGCGATCCGCAGTTCGATCACGCGGGCCACCGAGGCGCCGAGGGCCGGCGAGGTTCCGAGGTGGATCTCACCGACGGGGCGGCTGTTCACACACACCTGGTAGCGGCGCGATCGGGTCCCGTCGGGGTGGTGTCGGAGCGGCTCGGCCGGCCGCAGGGTCGTGGTCATCACACCTGTTCTACCCAGCGCGCGTGGACACGTCAGCCCATTATTCCGCCCCGGCGCCGTGGGTTCGACCCCGACGGCCGGGAGTTCGGCACCGGAAGTCGGGGCGTTCCGGGGTTCGCCGCTCGGGGGCGTGGGTTCGCCGCCCGAGCGCGGTGGGTTCGCCGCTCGGAGACGGGCGTTTCGCCTCTCGGGGGGCGTGGGTTCGCCCCTCGGAGGCGTGGGTTCACCGCTCAGGGGTGGCGCCGCGCTCAGGGGTGGCGCCGCCGGCTCATCTCCGGTGTCGGGGATTCGCCGCCGTCGTCGGGGATTCGCCGCCGTCGTCGCCCGGCTCACCCGGGCGTCGCCCGGCTCCTCCCCGGCCGCCCGGCTCACCTGCTCCCCCACTCTCACCCGATCACCCGCTCAGGGGTCCAGGTCCTGCCCCGCCCGCTCGTCGAAGATGCGCATCGCCTTGGCGGTCACGGGGCCCGGGGTGGCGGCCAGTTCGCGGTCGTCGACCCGGTGCACCGCCTGCACGTCCCGCAGCGTGGAGGTCAGGAAGACCTCGTCGGCCCGCTCCAGGACGTCCAGCGGCAGCTCGGTCTCCTTGGCGCCCGTCCACTCGACGGTCAGGGCGCGGGTGATGCCGGCGAGGCAGCCGGAGGCGACCGGCGGGGTGTGGATCTCGCCGTCCAGGACGACGAAGACGTTCGAGCCCGTGCCTTCGCAGAGCTGTCCGGCCGTGTTCCCGAACAGCGCCTCGGAGGCGCCGTGTTCGTGGGCGCGGGCCAGGGCGACGACGTTCTCGGCGTACGAGGTGGTCTTCAGGCCCGTGAGGGCACCGCGCTCGTTGCGGGTCCAGGGCACGGTGATCACCGCGGTGGAGTCCGGGCGCCGGGTGGTCCGGTCGAGGGCGACGACCAGGGTCGGGCCGTGGTCGCCGCGGTCGGAGCCGAGTGGGCCGTGGCCACCGGTGTAGGTGATCCGCAGCCGGCCGAGCGGCACCGGACCGGCCTCCAGCACGGCCGTACAGGCACGGCGGATCTCGTCGTGGTCGGGGTCGGGCAGGCCCAGGCCGCGGGCCGAGCGGGTCAGCCGGTCGAGGTGGCGGGTGAGGGCGAAGAGCTTGCCGTCCACCGCCTTCACCGTCTCGAAGATGCCGTCGCCGACCGTCAGCCCGTGGTCGAAGACGGACACGTGGGCGGACTCCGGGTCCCGCAGTCCACCGTCCAGCCAGATTTTCATGCGAACGACGCCCTTCCGCTTTCTTCGTACGCCCCCGACGCTACCGCGAGCAGCCTGGCCGCCTTCAGCTCGGTCTCCCGCCACTCGCCCTCGGGATCGGACCCCCAGGTGATCCCGGCCCCGGTGCCGAAGCGCAGGACGCCCTCGGCGCGGTCGATCCAGAAGGTGCGGATGCCCACCGCCAGCTCCCCGGTCCCGCGGTCGGCGTCCACCCAGCCGATACCTCCGCAGTACGGTCCGCGCGGGGCCGGCTCCAGCGCCGCGATGATCCGCAGGGCGCTCGACTTCGGCGCGCCGGTCACCGAGCCCGGCGGGAAGGCGGCGGCGAACAGTTCGGGCCACCCGGCCCCGGCCCGCAGCTCGCCCCGGACCGTCGACACCAGGTGGACCAGGCCCGGGTGCTTCTCCACGGCGCACAGGTCGGGGACCGTGACGCTGCCGGTCGCGCAGACCCGCCCGAGGTCGTTGCGCACGAGGTCCACGATCATCACGTTCTCGGCGTAGTCCTTCTCCAGCAGGTCCGCCTCGGTGCGTCCGGTGCCCTTGATCGGTCCGGACTCGACGGTCCGGCCGGCCCGGCGCAGGAACAGCTCGGGCGAGGCGGTGGCGATCTCCACGCCGTGCCCGGGGAGCCGGATCGTCCCCCCGTAGGGCGCCGGATTGCCGCGGGCCAGCAGCGCCGTCAGGGCGTCCACGTCGGCGCCGGGGGCGACGGGCGCGCTGAGCACCCGGCAGAGGTTGGCCTGGTAGACCTCCCCGGCCGCTATGTGCTCACGGATCCGGCGCACGGCCGCCGTGTACGCGGCCCGGTCCAGGGAGGAGGTCCACTCCCCCACCGCCGGGCCGCGCCAGCCGCCCGGCACCGGCGCGGGCACCCCGGTCCGGCGTACGTCGGCGAAGCGGGCGCAGGTCAGCCGGCCTTCGAAGTCCGCGCAGACGGCCCAGAAGCCGGAGGACTCCAGGGCGGCCGGATCGCTGGTCACGTCGAGGAGGCCGGTGGCGACGCGGTCGCCGAAGCGGGCCAGAGGAGGGGGGCCGGATGAGTGCTGGAACACATGGCCGAGTCTAGGTCGGGTGTCGCAGAGGTGGCCCGGGGACGACCCGGGGGTGGCCCTGGCCACCGGGGCCGCCGGGTGCACCGCAGCACGCTGCGCAAACGCGTTTTTGTACTGGCCCGGGAATCCGCTAGAGTTCAACACGTCGCCGGGACGCGGAAGCGGACCGAAACGACAAGCGGACGTAGCTCAGTTGGTAGAGCGCAACCTTGCCAAGGTTGAGGTCGCGA
The DNA here is from genome assembly GCF_040426375.1 of Streptomyces sp. NPDC096012. Lineage (NCBI taxonomy): Bacteria > Bacillati > Actinomycetota > Actinomycetes > Kitasatosporales > Streptomycetaceae > Streptomyces > Streptomyces sp. NPDC096012. Next base: position 54,595 of record NZ_JBEOTD010000023.1, on the reverse strand, counting down.
GTTCGAGCCTCGTCGTCCGCTCGCAGGAAGAAGGGGTCGTCCCGATCCCCTACACTCCTGGTGGAGTGGCCGAGAGGCGAGGCAACGGCCTGCAAAGCCGTCTACACGGGTTCAAATCCCGTCTCCACCTCCAAGGACGATTAGCTCAGCGGGAGAGCGCTTCCCTGACACGGAAGAGGTCACTGGTTCAATCCCAGTATCGTCCACTGGATCTTGGAAGGACCCGCGGGTCCTCTCGAAGATCCGTTTCCGCGCGATTAGCTCAGCGGGAGAGCGCTTCCCTGACACGGAAGAGGTCACTGGTTCAATCCCAGTATCGCGCACAGACTGTGATCCCCGAGTCACAGCCCGCGGACGATTAGCTCAGCGGGAGAGCGCTTCCCTGACACGGAAGAGGTCACTGGTTCAATCCCAGTATCGTCCACACACCGCAATGCCCCCGGCCGTCTCGACGGCCGGGGGCATTGTCTGTGGAGGCGCTCAGCTGGAGAACAGCATGTGGCCGAAGCTCTTGTGACGCTGGTGGCCGTAGTGACCGTGGCCGCCGTGGTGGCCGCCGTGCGGGGCGCCCCAGGCGGGCGCGGGCGGAGCCGGGTACGACTGCGGGGCGGGCGGGGGCGGCGGCGCGGGCTGGACCCACTGGGACTCCAGGCGGGTCAGCGACTCCAGCTCGCCGTAGTCGAGGAAGATGCCGCGGCAGCCGCTGCACTGCTCGATCTGAACGCCGTTGCGGTTGTAGGTGTGCATCGGCGCATGGCACTTCGGACACTGCATGGTCGGCTCAACTCCTCGCCGGTCGGTCCTGCTTCGTGTTTCCCCAGGACAGACTCCGTCCGGCCTCGGGTGGTTGCAGCCTAGTCCGGGAATCCGGAGGTCAACCGGCGGCGAACGGAGGTCATTCGGGCGCAGGCGTCGATCAGGGCCTGCTGCACCTCGTCCAGGGGCCGGCGGGCCGCGAGCGCCTTCGCGATCGCCAGCGCGGCCGTCTGCACGGTGAGCGCGCGGGCCGGGACGTCCAGGGCGCTCCAGGGATCGCCGTCCGGGGGTACGGCCGGGCCGCTGGCCCTTCGGTAGGCGGTCAGGAAGCGGTCCCATTCGCCGGGCGGCAGGAGTCCGCAGGCGTACCAGGCCGCGGGGCGGGCGAGGTCCCAGGCCGGGACGCCGGTGCCGAGGTCGTCGACGTCTATCAGTCGCCAGGAGCCGTCCGGCACCGGGTGCCGCACGAGCTGGCCGAGATGCAGGTCACCGTGGCAGAGGGCCGTCGGCCCGGGCATCGGAGCCTCGCCCCGGGCCCAGGCGGGCAACGCGGCCCACGCCCGCAGTACGGGGCGGGCGGCGGCGTGCGGCGCCGTGCGCAGGGCCTCGTGCAGGCGGCCGTGCGGCGCCGTGCGCAGGGCCTCGTGCAGGCGGCCGACGGCCCGGGCGGCCTTGGCGGGGCCGCGCATGGCCGGCAGCGCGCCGAGCGGAGGCGTGCGGTGGAGCCGGGCCAGGAGGGTGGCGGCGGCCTCCCAGGGAGCGGCGTCCGGATCGCCTGGGTCCACGGGGGTGCCGTACGGCCAGAGCGTGACCAGGCGGTCGTGCAGCGGGGCCGGGGCGGGGGCCAGCGGGGCGAGCAGGACGTCGGGCAGGCGGGCGGCCGTGGCCAGGCGGAGGCTCAGCTCGGCGGGGTCGGTGCCGGGGGCGTGGGCCTTCGCGACGGTGCCGGCATGGCGTACGACGGTGGCGTCGGGCCGGTCGGCGAGCGGGGCCGGGGTGTCGCAGGCGCATCCGGCTGCGCCCGCTCGCGGGTGGGCGGCTGCTCTCGCCCTCGCGGCGAGTGCGGTCAGGAGGTTCACGAAGGCCTCTGGGGTCGGGTGTGCGGGGGTGAGCGTACCCGGCCGCCCGCGCGGGCCCACCGGCACCGCGGACCCCCCGGCGGACGGGAGGGGACGGCTCGGCCAGGACCGCGCAGCGCCAGGCCGCTCTCGTGCCGTGCCGGCCCAGGCAGGCCCAGGACCGCGGAACGTCCGGCCGCCTTCGAGCCGTGCCGGCCCAGGCCCAGGACCAACCCCGCGGAACGCCCGGCCGCCTTCGTCCCGTGCCGGCCCAGACCCGCGCAGCACCCGGCCGCTCACGTGCCGTGCCGGCCCAGGCCCAGGCCCACGGGTACGCCCGGCCGCCTTCGAGCCGTGCCGGCCCAGGACCGCCCAGCGCCTGGCCGCCTTCGAGCCGTGCCGGCCCAGGAACGCCCAGCGCCTGGCCGCCTTCGAGCCGTGCCGGCCCAGGAACGCGGCCTGCTTCACCGCTTCGGCGCCGGACCCGCCCGCGCCCGCCCCGCACTCCCCTTCGCCCGCCGCCTGCGCAGGCGGCCGGATCACGGGTGCTCGCGGGCAGGTGGCCGCGGCTCGCCGGAAACGGGGCAATGCCGGCGCAGCTCCCCAGCTGCGCCGGCATTTGTGCCGTCCGCCGCACCCCCGTCCCCACGGGGTTTCATGGATGGATGTCCCCGCCCGGACCGCTCTTCCGGGCCTGGGGACGCCGCTCAGCGCCCCAGCATCACACCCACGGACGACGCCTGTGTGGCCACCGTCTCCCAGCCGTCGAAGACGAGCAGGAGCAGGGCCGCCAGGGGAAGGGCCATGAGCGTCGCCACCAAGGGGTGGCGACGGCCCGTGCGGCGAGGGGCGAACGTCGTGCGTCGCGGTGCCGTGTGGGCCATGGTCCCTCTCCTGACCGTTTCGGTTGTCGTTGCGCAGCGGCGGGTGTCTGACCTCGGGGGACGAGTGCTGCACCCGCCGCTTGACCTCAAATCTAGGCGCGGGGCCGCTGACCGGCGTCATGCCTTCGTACCGATTGCCGGGCCTCCCGGAGGATGAGCCATGACCTGCGGACTACTCCCCTGGGTGGAGAAGCGGTCCTAGGTCTCGGGGTCTTCCCGGAGGGGGCGTCCACTGTGTCCCGTCATTTCCGAAGCGTCCGCTGGGCCGGGAGGAGTGACTTCCCTCACTCCACCAGGGGGTGGAAGGGGAGCGCGGGGCGCCGCGCGATCCCCTGCGCGCCCGGCCCCGTGAGCCGTTCGCGGCGAGGGCGTGACGGGTAGGGCCCGCCACCTGCACGCCCCCTTCACGACCCCAACACCGTTCAGGTGCCGTCGGGTTGATGTCGCCGCATGGTCAATGGTCCCGCGTGCGGAGGCTTCCTGACCGTGTTTCACCTCGTGCGGGAGGCTCGCGTAATCCGACCGGCCCGGAGGGCGCGGCCTCTGCGCGCGGGCGGCCGTGGAAACGTAAGCTGTGCCACGTCACAGGGACCGGGCAGCGGGGATGAACATGGCGATGATGCGCCTGAGGCGCGAGGACCCGCGCGTCGTCGGCTCGTTCAGGCTTCACCGACGGCTCGGCGCGGGCGGGATGGGCGTGGTCTATCTCGGCTCCGACAAGAAGGGCCAGCGGGTCGCGCTCAAGGTGATCCGGCCCGACCTCGCGGAGGACCAGGAGTTCCGGTCCCGGTTCGCGCGTGAGGTGTCGGCGGCCCGGCGGATCAGGGGCGGCTGTACGGCCCGGCTGGTCGCCGCGGACCTGGAGGCCGAGCGGCCCTGGTTCGCCACGCAGTACGTCCCCGGGCCCTCCCTGCACGACAAGGTCGCCGACGAGGGACCACTCGGCGCGGCGGACACGGCCGCGGTCGGCGCCGCCCTGTCCGAGGGACTGGTCGCCGTACACGAGGCCGGTGTCGTGCACCGGGACCTGAAGCCGTCCAACATCCTGCTGTCCCCCAAGGGGCCGCGGATCATCGACTTCGGCATCGCCTGGGCCACCGGCGCCTCCACCCTCACCCATGTGGGCACCGCGGTCGGCTCCCCCGGCTTCCTCGCCCCGGAGCAGGTGCGGGGCGCGGCGGTCACCCCGGCGACGGACGTCTTCTCGCTGGGCGCGACCCTGGCGTACGCCTCGACCGGTGACTCGCCCTTCGGGCAGGGCAGTTCCGAGGTGATGCTGTACCGCGTGGTGCACGAGGAGCCGCACCTGTCCGGCGTACCCGACGCGCTCGCCCCGCTGGTGCGGGCCTGTCTGGCCAAGGACCCCGAAGACCGGCCGAGCACGCTGCAGCTGTCGCTGCGGCTCAAGGAGATCGCCGCCCGCGAGGCGCAGGGCCTGCCCGACGTGCGGCCGCCGGCGCCGCGCTCCGCCGAGGCGGACCGGCCCACCGGACGGCTCGTCGAAACCTATCCCGAGCAGCAGCGCGCCCAGCGCCGCACCGCTCCCGGCACACCGGTCCCCCGCGGTGCCGCGCCCGCCCGTGGCGGGACGCCCGCGCGCGGCGCGGTGCCCTCGCGGGGCGGCAGCGGCTCCCGTGCCGGAGGGACCGCCTCCCGGCCGGGTGCGGCACGCCCGACCCCGGCGCCGCGCGGCGGCGCCCCGCGCTCGGGCAGCGGGAGCCGGCCCGCTCCGCGCGGCGGTTCCGGGCGGCCGGGGCAGCGCACGACGGGAGCCGGGCGGCGGGGACCGGCCAATCCGCGGCTGCTGCGGCAGCGGCTGTTCGTGTTCGTGGTGGTGACGCTGCTCGTGGCGCTCGGCATCGCGGTGGCGCAGGGCTGCCAGGGCCCGGCGCGCGGGCTCGGCGGTGAGGACGGGGTCCAGCGGCACGCACAGCCCGGCTCCCTGCCGATCGACGGGGACGACTCGGCGTCCGACGGGCGCATGCCGACGACGCTGGGCCCGGACTTCGGGAAGTGAGGGGCGGCCGGGCCGCTTCAGGACTCCGGCCGGCCGGTGGCCACGGCGTAGAAGGCCACCGCCGCGGCGGCGCCCACGTTGAGCGAGTCGACGCCGTGGGACATCGGGATGCGGACCCATTCGTCGGCGGCGACCAGGGCCTGCGTGGACAGTCCGTCGCCTTCGGCGCCGAGCATGAGCGCGACCCGGTCCATCTTGTGCGCGGCGGCCTCGTCGAGCGTGCGGGCCTTGTCGTCCGGGGTGAGCGCGAGGAGCGTGAAGCCGGCCTCGCGGACCGAGTCCAGGCCCTTGGGCCAGGTCTCGAGCCGCGCGTACGGCACCGAGAACACCGCGCCCATGGAGACCTTGACGCTGCGGCGGTACAAGGGGTCGGCGCAGTCCGGTGACAGCAGGACCGCGTCCATGCCGAGGGCCGCGGCCGAGCGGAAGATCGCGCCGATGTTGGTGTGGTCGTTGACCGACTCCATGACCACGACCCGGCGGGCGGAGCGGAGCAGTTCGGCGGCCGTCGGCAGCGGCTTGCGCTGCATGGAGGCGAGGGCGCCGCGGTGCACGTGGTACCCGGTGACCCGTTCGGCGAGCTCCGGGCTGACGGCGTAGACCGGGGCCGGCAGCTCGTCGATGACGTCACGCATGACGTCGACCCACTTGGCCGAGAGCAGCATGGAGCGCATCTCGTAGCCCGCTTCCTTGGCCCTGCGGATGACCTTCTCGCCCTCGGCGATGAACAGGCCTTCGGCGGGCTCGCGTTTGCGGCGCAGCTCGACGTCGGTCAGGCCCGTGTAGTCGGACAGGCGGGGGTCGTCGGGATCCTCGACGGTGATGAGATCGGCCACAGGGTGATACTGCCTTGTCCTGGGTGTGGTGCCAACGGCTGGGCGGGGGTGCGTTACCCCGGGTTACGCGTGATCAAGAGGCGGACTCCGGACCGACGTTCACGACCTCTCCGACGACGATGACCGCCGGGGGCCGCACGTCTTCGACCCGTACGGTCTCGGCGACCGTGGCGAGGGTGGCGTCCACCCGGCGCTGCGCGGCCGTGGTGCCCTCCTGGACGAGGGCGACGGGGGTCTGGGGCGACCTGCCGTGCGCGACGAGCGTCTCGGCGATCTTCCCGATCTTGTCGACGCCCATCAGGATCACGAGCGTACCGGTGAGCTTGGCGAGCGACGGCCAGTCGGCCAGGGAGCGCTCGTCGTCGGGGGCGACGTGGCCGCTGATCACGGTGAACTCATGGGCGACCCCGCGGTGGGTGACCGGGATGCCCGCCGCGCCCGGGACCGAGATCGAGCTGGAGATGCCGGGCACCACCGTGCAGGGGATTCCGGCCTCGGCCAGCGCCTGGACCTCCTCCATGCCACGGCCGAACACGTACGGGTCGCCGCCCTTGAGCCGGACGACCGACTTGCCCTGCCTGGCGTGCTCGATCAGCGCGTTGTTGATGGCCTCCTGGGCCATGTACCGCCCGTACGGGATCTTCGCCGCGTCGATCACCTCGACGTGCGGCGGAAGCTCGGCGAGCAGATCGCGCGGGCCGAGCCGGTCGGCGATGACGACGTCCGCCTCGGCGAGCAGCCGGCGGCCGCGGACGGTGATCAGGTCCGGGTCGCCGGGGCCGCCGCCGACCAGGGCGACGCCGGCGGTACGGGTGCGGTGGTGCGGGGCGACCAGGGTGCCGTCGCGCAGGCCCTCGACGACCGCGTCCCGGATGGCGGCGGTGTGACGCGGGTCGCGGCCGCGCGCGTTCGTGGTGAGTACCGCGACGGTGACGCCCTCGCTGTGACCGGTCGCCGGGGTCCAGGCGGTCGCCCGGTCGGCGTCGTCGGAGCGCACGCACCAGACGCGGTGCCGCTCGGCCTCGGCGGAGGCCCGCTCGTTGGCCTCGGGGTCGCTGGTGGCGATGAGCGCGTACCAGGCCTCGGCGAGGTCGCCGTCGGCGTAGTCGCGCTGCTCCCAGCTGATCTCACCCGCGTCCGCCATGGCCTCCACCGAGGGCGTCGCCGCCGGCGAGACGAGCACGATGTCCGCACCCGCGGCGATGAGCGCCGGCAACCGCCGCTGGGCCACCTGACCGCCGCCGAGGACGACCACGCGGCGGCCGGAGAGGCGGAGGCCTACGGGGTAGGCGGGGTGTTCGGCCATGGGATAGGGCTCCCTCGTGCAGCTGTGAGGTGGGCGCGCTGCACCTGTGAAGCGGCCCTGACGTGCGGATTTTACGCTGTGGGCAGGGCGGGACGCACGGGTGGTCCGGCAGCCGGGCACCCGGACCGCCCCGTGCGTCGGCGGCTACTTCTCGGTGACTCCCGCCGAGTCGAACGTGGCCACCTCGTGCATGGCCCGCGCCGTGCTCTGCACCAGGGGCAGGGCGAGCAGCGCGCCGGTGCCCTCGCCGAGGCGCAGGTCGAGGTCGACCAGGGGGCGCAGGCCCAGCTTGTTGAGGGCGGCCACGTGGCCGGGCTCGGCGCTGCGGTGGCCCGCGATGCAGGCCGCGAGGACCTCGGGGGCGATCGCGCGGGCGACCAGGGCCGCGGCGCCGGCGCTGACGCCGTCCAGGATCACCGGCGTACGCAGCGAGGCACCGCCGAGGAGCAGGCCGACGATGGCCGCGTGCTCGAAGCCGCCGATGGCCGCGAGGACCCCGACGGGGTCGGCCGGGTCCGGCTGGTGGAACTCCAGGGCCCGGCGGACCACGTCGGTCTTGCGGGCGAGCGTCTCGTCGTTGATGCCCGTGCCGCGACCGGTCACCTCGGCCGGGTCGACACCGGTGAAGACGGAGATCAGCGCGGCGGACGCGGTCGTGTTCGCGATGCCCATCTCACCGGTGAGCAGGGCCTTGTTCCCCGCCGCCACCAGGTCGCGGGCGGTCTCGATACCGACCTCGATGGCCGCCTTGGCCTCCTCGCGGGTCATCGCGGGGCCGGTGGTCATGTCGGACGTGCCACCGCGGATCTTGCGGGGCAGCAGCCCGGGGGTGGCGGGCAGGTCGGCGGCGACGCCGACGTCCACGACGCACACCTCGGCGCCGACCTGGGTGGCGAACGCGTTGCAGACCGCGCCCCCGCCCAGGAAGTTGGCCACCATCTGGGCGGTGACCTCCTGCGGCCAGGGGGTGACGCCCTGGGCGTGCACGCCGTGGTCGCCCGCGAAGATGGCGACGGCGGCGGGCTCCGGGATCGGCGGCGGGCACTGCCGGGACAGCCCGGACAGCTGCGCGGAGATGATCTCCAGCATGCCGAGCGCACCGGCCGGCTTGGTCATGCGCTTCTGGCGCTCCCACGCCTCGCCGAGCGCCTTGGCGTCGAGCGGGCGGATCTGTGCGACGGTCTCGGCAAGCAGGTCGTGGGGGTCCTCTCCGGGCAGGGCGCGGCGGCCGTACGTCTCCTCGTGCACCACCCAGGACAGGGGGCGCCGTTTGGACCAGCCGGCCTGCATCAGCTCGGGCTCGTCCGGGAACTCGTCCACGTACCCTACGCACAGGTACGCGACGACCTCCAGATGCTCGGGCAGACCGAGCTCGCGGACCATCTCCCGCTCGTCGAAGAAGCTGACCCAGCCGACGCCGAGGCCTTCGGCGCGGGCGGCGAGCCAGAGGTTCTCCACCGCGAGCGCCGAGGAGTAGGGCGCCATCTGCGGCTGGGTGTGACGGCCGAGGGTGTGGCGGCCCCCGCGGGTGGGGTCCGCGGTGACGACGATGTTGACCGGGGTGTCGAGGATGGCCTCGATCTTCAGTTCCTTGAACTGCTTGGCCCGGCCCTTGGGCAGCGACTTGGCGTACGCCTCACGCTGACGCATCGCCAGTTCGTGCATGGTCCGCCGGGTCTCGGCGGAGCGGATGACGACGAAGTCCCAGGGCTGCGAGTGGCCCACGGACGGCGCCGTGTGGGCGGCCTCCAGGACGCGCAGCAGCACGTCGTGCGGGATCGGGTCGCCGCGGAAGCCGTTGCGGATGTCGCGGCGCTCGCGCATGACCTTCAGGACGGCCTCGCGTTCGGCGTCGGCGTAGCCGGGCGCGGCCGGGCCGGTGGACTGTCGTGCTTCTGCCACGTCGGCCGTGCTCTCTTCCTGGTCGGCGGCCCTGGTCCGCAGGTCCTCCGCGTGCTGTACGACATCGGGTGCGTGCCCGGCGTCCGGCCCGGCGGGCACGCCGTCCGGCTCGGCCTCGCGCGGCGCGGGCACCGTCGCCACGGGCTCCGGCTGCTCCTGCGGCACCTGCGGCAACTCCTGGGCGGCCTGGGGACCCTGGGGAGCCTGAGCGGCGGCCGGCAGGGGTTGCGCGGGCTCGACGGCCTCGGGCACGTGCGGACCCTCGGAGTCCTGGGGGGCGTCCGGCACCCGCGTGTCCTGGGGGTCCTGCGGGGCGTCCGGCACCTGCGCGTCCTGGGGGTCCTGCGGGGCGTCCGGCACCTGCGCGTCCTGGGGGTCCTGCGGGGCGTCCGGCACCTGCGCGTCCTGGGAGTTCTGGGGGGCGTCGGCCGCTTGCGGGCCCTGGAGAGCCTCGGGTGCCTGCGTGCCGTCGGGGCCCTGGGCGGGCAGTACGAGGGGGTGCGGCGGGGTCGGCGCCAGGTGCGGAGTGGTCGGCACCTGGCCCTCCACCGGCACGAACCGGCCGAGCGGCTGGTCGGGATGGGAGCCCAGCGGGACGCCGGACGGCAACGCCTCGGCGCTTCCGGCGGCATCCGGCCACCCGGGAGCACCGGGCCGGCCGGTGGCGGCGTCGGCCTGCGCGGCCTCCGGATACGTCGCCGCGGCTTCGGCACCGGCGACCACGGGGGCGGGTCCGGGATCGGGCTGGGGCTCGTGCGCGGGCACGGCGGAAGGGTCCGCCGTGACGTCGGCCCCGGCCGCCGCGGGGGCGGGCTCGGCCGGCCGGTCCTGCGGGCCCGCGGGTACGCCGGGGGCGGTGGCCGGGGGGTACGCCGCGCCTTGGGCCACGGCGTCCTCGGCCGACGCGTCCTGGGCGAAGGCGTCCTGGGCGAAGGCGTCCTGGGCCACGGGCTCCTGCCGGGCCGCGGGGGCCTGCGGGTCGGGCTGGACCACGGCCGACGGCTCGGGCCGGACCGCGGCCTCGGCCTCCAGCGGGCCCGACGGCTGGGACCACGGCACGCCTGCGGGGGGCTCGGCCCCGGTCAGGTCCGAGGGCTGAGTCTGCGGCACGGCTGCCAGGGGTTCGGCCACGGGCAGGCCGGGTTCGGCCGGCTGCGGGCCCTGCGCCGGAAGGAGATGCGGCTCGGGGATGCCGTCGCCCTCGGCCTGGACCTGTTCAGGTTCCTGTGCCACGGGGACCTCGGCTTCCACCGCATCCGGTACGGCATGGGGGGTGACGGACTCGGGTGCCTGCGGAGCGCCGGACGTCTCTGCCGACTCGGGTGCATGCACGGCCCGGCCGGTGGGCGAGTCCTGGGCGGTGCCGGACTGAGCCTCCACGACGCCGCCCTGCTGCTGCGCGGGGGTGGGCCCAGCCTCCGCGGTCGCGGGCTGAGCCTCCGTCCCGGACTCGGTCCCGGTGCTGCCGGGCTGCATCCGCGCGGTGCCCTCGGTGTCCGGGGCGGACTGCGGCCGGGCGGCGGCCTCGGCCATGCCCTGCACGGCGAAGGCGGTGTCGGCCTCGCTCGCGGGACGGGCGGAAGCAGCGGCTTCGGCACCCGCCGTACCTTGGCCGGAAGCGACGGCTTCGGCCTGCGCGGGGGCGGCACCCGCTGCCTCCCCGGTGGTGCCGGTGGCGTCGGCCTCGACCGCGTCCGTCGACGCGCCCCCGGCGACCACGGGAACGGGAGCCCCGGCGGGGCTTTCCGCGTCCGCACCCTCCGGCAGGCTCACGCCCTGCTCCGGTCCCTGCTCCGGCCCGGCCACCTCGAAGGCCCCTGCCGGTGCTTCTGCCGCTGCCTGTGCCGGGCCTCCTTCCGGTGCCGCCTGCCGGAGCAGAGCGGTCTCGGCCGTCTCGGCGCCGTCCGCGACCGGACCGCCGAGCGGCATCCCGGCCGCCGCGGCGTCGGCGGGCACCCCGTGCCCCGCGTCCTGAACCGAACCAGGGTGGACAGCGCCCTGGACGGACGCCGGCTCGGCTCCGTCCTGAACGGAAGGCAAGTCGACGCCGCCCTGGCCGGAACCCGCCGTGGCCCCGCCCTGGAGGGAACCCTCGGCCTCGCCCTGGACGGACTCCGGCCCGGCTTCCTCCGGCTGCTGGACGGAACCCGGCTGGGCCGTCCCCGCCTCCGTCTCCTGGAACGCGGTCGGTGCGTCGGCGGGCCGGCCGGGGGCGCCGTCTTCCGGTTCCGGCGGGGTGCCGTCGGCCGGCTGTGCGGCCGGCGCCCCGGTCATCGGCGAGGTCTCGACGGCCGGACCACCGTCCGCGGCGAGATCGCCCGCCACGGCGACCCGGCCGGCAGCCGCCATGGCGGCCTGCCCGACCTGCGCGGCCGCGGCCTGCTGGGCTTCGTCGGCTGCCTGGGCCACCGCAACGGTGTCCACGCCGTCATGGCCGTGGGCCGGCTGGACGCCGTCGTGGCCGTGCACGACCTGGGCCGGGGCGGGTGGCTGCGCGACCGCCTGGGTCGCCAGGCGGGCCAGCGTGGCCTGGGCGGCACCGGAGGGGTCGGCGGAGGTGTCCGCAGCGGGACCGGCGAGCGGGTCGACCGTTTCGGCGGCCGGGGCCTGCGCATCTGCCTCCGGCCCCACCTCGGTGGCGGCGACGGCGTCCGTGCCGGCGCCGGCGTCGGCCGGGGCGCCCGGTGCCGCGCCCCAGGGGCTCGCGGTCTGCGGGCCCATGTCCCGCAGAGGCTGCCCGTCGAGGTACTCGGGGCCGCTCGCGGCCGGGCCGGGCTGCCGTACCGGCGCGCCGGCGGGGCCGCGGTCGGCGAGGGAGCGGACCGGGCTCGCGGAGGCGTCCGGGATCGGCGGGCCGAGGTGCAGCGGGCGGCGCGCCGGCTGCGGGGCGGCCGCCGGGTCGTGCGGGGCGGAGAGGATCGGCGACGGCGGTACGGATGCCGGAGCCGAAGCGGGCAGGCGGACGCCGCTGAGGTCGACCGAGCCGCTGTCGCGGCCGGACGTCTCGTGTGGGCCCGGCTCGTGGACGGCCTCGACCACCGGCTCCGGGGCCGGCGGCGGAACCTCGTTGCCCCACGCGCCCTGGGCGCCCGGCAGCAGCAGGTCTTCGTCGCCGGCGGGTGCCTCGGAGAGGTAGGTGTACGCAGCGCCCGGCTGCTCCACCATGCCTGCGCTCTCCGGCTGCCCCTCGCCCGGGACCTGGCCGGTGTCCGTCATGCGTACCCCTCGCCCATCGGTTAGTGCTTCCACGACCAGCTCACCCGGAACGGCGCACCGACCGCCCCGCTGTGAAGAACGAGCGTCCGTGCCCAGCGGCACGAACGACCCGCCCGCAAAAGACGACAAAGCCATTCAGTGGCATTGTCCCGGCCGTTCCGCCGTCGCGACAGCATGATCCGCGACAGTCCGCTGTGGACTGCGCCACGTTGCGCGTCCTCCGGTCCGCCGTACCACACCCACCTCAAACGGGGCGCGCGTTCCGGACATTGGCGAACGAAGCTCCGGGCTCGGTGCGGTACAACGATCGGCCAGCCTACCGCGCGCGGTACGACAACCCGATCACGGGGCGCGATCCGGCAGAACGCCGCTGAGCAGGAACGCGACGCTCCGCTCGGTCTCGGTCCAGGCGCGGGTGTCGAGTTCGACGGACTGCAGGAGGGCGCACTCCACCCGGTACCCGTGCTCGGTCAGGTCGCGGCCGACGAGTTCGGCCGCGTCTCGGGTGGCGGCGTGCGTGACGATGCGCTGCGGGCGCCGGTCGGCGACCGCGGAGACGACGGCCGCTCCCCCGCCGCCGACCCGTACGACGTCCGGCTCGGGCAGGTTCTCCAGGACGTGCGGGGCCGTGCCCTGCACGACCTGCAGCTGTACACCGAACCGGCGCGCGGCGCCCTCGGTCCGGGCGCAGGCCTGCCCGTCCCGGTCGACCGCGATGACGGCGGCTCCGGCGCGCGCGGCCTCGGCCGCGAACGCACCGCTGCCGCAGCCGATGTCCCAGACGAGATCGCCGACCCGGGGGCCGAGGCGGGCGAGTTGGGCGGCGCGGAGCAGTTCGGTCTCGCCCTCGCCGAGGCCGCCGCCGTAGGCGTGGGCGGGCTGCACCCAGCCGCGCGGCCCGGCGCCGGGGTCGCGCCCGGCGATCCAGCCACCGCCCGCGGCGACCTCCATCGGGCCGCCGATGACGATGACGACGTTCGGGTCGCGCCAGCTGTGGTCGGCGGCCTTGTCGGAGGTGACGACGGTGACCTGCTCGCGTTCGGTGCCCAGTTCCTCGCAGATGACGAAGGTGCGGTGGACGCCCTCCAGCAGGAGGCCGAGTTCGGCGGGGCCGGCGCCCGGCGCGGTGAGGACGGCGACCTTGGTGTGGGCGCGGCAGACGTTGACGGCGCGGCGCAGGGTGCGGGGGTGGGCGACGACCACCTGGGCGTCGTCCCAGGGCATGCCGGCGCGGGCGAAGGCGGTGGCGACGGGGGAGACGGCGGGCACGACCTCGACCTCCAGGCCGAACTCGGGGGCGCGCAGGGTGCGTACGACGCCGAAGAAGCCGGGGTCGCCGTCGGCGAGCACGACCGCGGTGCCGCGGTGGGCGGCGATCCGGCGGGCGGCCAGGGCGACGCTGCCGAGGCGGACGCGTTCGGCGGCGGGAGGGATCTCGGGCAGCGCCAGGTGGTGGGCGGCGCCCGCCACGAGCGTGGCGGCGGCGAGGGCGGAGCGTGCCGCGTCGGTCGGCGGCGAACCGTCCCAGCCGATCACCGTGACCCGGTCGGCCATCGTCGTGTGTCTCCTGGTTTCCGCAGGTCGTCAGGGGGGAGGGCCCGTGTCGGGCTCCGTGAGACTACCCGGTGGGGCGGTCGGCCGTGCGCGGGGGCCGAGGGCCGCCTTCCCCGTCGGGGTCAGTTCCAGTCGGAGTAGGACGCGAAACCGTCCGGGTCGGCGAGCTGTCCTTCGGTGCCTTCGAGGTCCTCCGGCAGGAGGCTCCACACGATGAAGTCGGTGCGCATGTCGGTCCAGGTGCCGTCCTCGGTGCGCACGTGGACTATGCAGGCGTTGCGCAGTACGCCCTCGCTGATGCAGCCGATCTTCTGGGCGACCTGCTGGGAGGCGGTGTTGTCGGCGGCGGTGCGGATCTCGATGCGCTCGAACTTCTGGTCGCCGAAGAGCCACTGGGCGGTGGCGAGCGCGGCCTCGGAGGCGTAGCCCTCCCCGCGGGCCCAGGGGGCGATGATGTACGACAGTTCCGTCGAGCGGATGTGCCAGTCGGTCTTGGCGAGCTGGACGATGCCGACCAGGCGCTGGGTGAGGAACTCGGTGACGGCGAGGTCCAGGCCGCGGCCGGCGGTGCGCTCGGCGGGCGTGTACTCGGTGATCCAGTGCCGGGCGCCGCCCTCGGTGAACGGCTGGGGCACGTCGGTCCAGGCGGCGATCTGCTCGTCGTTCATCATCTCGGCCAGCGCGGGCACGTCGTCCTCGTCGAGGGGACGCAGCACCAACCGCTCCGTGCTGATGGAGACGTTGGGGAAGGTGCTAGTCATGCGCCGCTCCGTAACCTTCGGAAAACCGTTGATGGGCCATCAGGACCGTGGGGGGCCGGCCTGCTGAACTGCCCAGCATGCAGCATGAAACCACTGAACCGCACGACGGGGTCCACTCCTCGTGAGGGAGTGGACCCCGTGCGTCGCCGAGGGCGGTGGACGGCCGGCGCCGGGTGCGGGCCCCGTCCTGCGGAGGTGTCGTTCCGGTGGATCAGAACGACGGGATGACCGAGCCCTGGTACTTGTCCTGGATGAACTTCTTCACCTCGGGGGAGGTGAGGAGCTTCGCGAGCTTCTGCACCCGCGGGTCCTTCTCGTCGCCCTTCTTCACGGCGAGGAAGTTGCCGTACGGGCTGTTCTTCGCGGACTCCAGGACCAGCGCCTCCTTGGCGGGCTTGATGCCTGCGGAGATGGCGTAGTTGCCGTTGACCACGGCCGCGTCCACGTCGTCGAGGGAGCGCGCGGTCTGGGCCGCCTCGACCTCCTTGAACCTGAGGTTCCTGGGGTTCTTCGCGATGTCCTGCGGGGTGGCCTCGTTGCCGGCGCCGGCCTTCAGGGTGATGAGCCCGTTGGCGGCCAGCAGCTTCAGCGCGCGGGCCTCGTTGACGGCGTCGTTCGGCACGGCGATGGTGGCACCGCTCTTCAGGGCGTCGGCCTTCTTCACCTTGTGCGAGTAGAGGCCGAGCGGCTCCAGGTGCACCGTGACGACGGGCACGATGTGGGTGCCGCGCTTCTTGTTGAAGTCGTCCAGGTACGGCTGGTTCTGGAAGTAGTTGGCGTCCACGTCGCCGTCTTCGGTCGCCGTGTTCGGCGTGATGTAGTCGGTGAACTCGCGGACCTCCAGGTCGAGCCCCGCCTTCTTCGCCAGGTTCTTCTTGACGAAGTCGAGGATCTCGGCGTGCGGGGTCGGGCTCGCGGCGACGACGAGCGGGCCGCTGGTGTCGGAGGAGCCGGAGTTCTTGCCCGAGCCGCAGGCGGTCAGCCCGAGGGTGAGGGCTCCGGTGGCGAGGACGGCGGTGGTGAGCTTTGCGGTGTTACGCACGAAAAGTGCCTTTCCTTAAAGGTGGTGCGACCCCGTGTACGGGTGAACGGGGAGTTCGGGAGAGAGCGGTCAGCTCTTCTTCACGGCGTCGGCGGCGACGGTGCCGGCGAAGACGCCTCGGAGCGGCCTGAAGAGCAGCGGGGCGCCGGACCTGCCGCCGCGGCGGTGCAGGGAGCGGGCCGCGACGTCGCCGACGACCTGCAGCAGGGAGATCACGACGGCCAGGATGGCGACGGTGATCCACATCATGCCGGTCTCGAAGCGCTGGTAGCCGTAGCGGACGGCGACGTCGCCGAGGCCTCCGGCGCCGACCGTGCCCGCCATGGCGGAGTAGCCGATCAGGGCGATGACGGTCGTGGTGGCGCCCGAGATCAGCGAGGGGAGCGCCTCGGGGACCAGGACGCTGCGGACGACCTTCCAGGTGCTGCCGCCCATGGACTGGACGGCCTCGACGAGCCCGCCGTCCACCTCGCGGACGGACATCTCCACCAGGCGGGCGAAGAACGGGATGGCACCGATCGCGAGCGGCACGATGGCGGCGTCGCGGCCGATGGTGGTGCCGGTGACCCAGCGGGTGAAGGTCATCAGCGCGACCATGAGGATGATGAAGGGCATCGAGCGCGCGACGTTCACGACCTGCCCGATGACCTTGTTCACGACGACGTTCCGCAGCAGTCCGTCCCGGTCCGTGAGGACGAGCAGGATGCCGAGCGGAAGTCCGGCGACGACGGCGATCAGCGTGGACCAGCCGACCATGTAGAGGGTGTCCCAACAGGCCTGGGACAGCACCGGCTGCATCTCCGACCAGGTCACTTCGCACCCTCCTTGACCAGCGCGGGCGCCTCGTCCCGGTGGCCGACGACATCGATCTGCAGGCCCTGTTCGCGCAGGAATCCGATCGGCACCACGTTGTCCTCGTAGCGGCCGGGCAGCTCGATGCGCATGCGGCCGATCTGCAGGCCGCCGACGGTGTCGATGGCGGCGCCGAGGATCGAGATGTCGATGTTGTAGGTGCGCGAGAGCTGGGAGATGACCGGCTGGGTCGCGGCCTCGCCGTGGAAGGTGACGTCGAGGACGGTCCGGTCGGCGCCGGTGCGCTCGCCGCTCACCGGGAACAGCGACGCGGCGAGCGTGGAGCCGGGGGTGGCCAGCAGCTCGGTGACGGTGCCGGATTCCACGATCCGGCCCTTCTCCATCAGGGCGGCGGAGTCGCAGACCGACTTCACGACGTCCATCTCGTGGGTGATGAGCAGGACGGTCAGGCCCAGCTGCCGGTTCAGGTCGCGCAGCAGCTGGAGGATGGAGCGGGTGGTCTCCGGGTCGAGGGCGCTGGTGGCCTCGTCGGAGAGCAGCACCTGGGGGTCGCCGGCGAGGGCCCGGGCGATGCCGACGCGCTGCTTCTGGCCGCCGGAGAGCTGGGCCGGGTAGGACCCGGCCTTGTCGGCGAGGCCGACCAGGTCCAGCAGCTCCAG
Source organism: Streptomyces sp. NPDC096012 (assembly GCF_040426375.1). Lineage (NCBI taxonomy): Bacteria > Bacillati > Actinomycetota > Actinomycetes > Kitasatosporales > Streptomycetaceae > Streptomyces > Streptomyces sp. NPDC096012. The sequence continues at coordinate 37,791 of NZ_JBEOTD010000023.1, read as the reverse complement.
CGCCTTGCGGGAGCGCTCCTTGCCGGACTTGCCGAGGATCTCCAGCGGCAGCTCGACGTTCTCCTGGACGGTCCGCGAGGACAGCAGGTTGAAGTGCTGGAAGACCATACCGATGTGGCTGCGTGCCCGGCGCAGTTCCCGTCCGGCGCGCGGTCCGCGGCCGGCCAGGGCGGTGAGGTCCCGCCCGGCGACGGTCACGGTGCCGGCGGTGGGGCGCTCCAGCAGGTTGACGCAGCGGATCAGGGAGGACTTGCCGGCACCGGACTGGCCGATGACGCCGTAGACCTCGCCTTCGCGGACGTGCAGATCGACGCCGTCGAGGGCGGTGACCTCACGGCCGCGGGAGCGGTAGACCTTGGTCAGGCCCGAGGTGGTGATCACGTGGGTTTCCGTCACTGTCGAGTGCGCGGGCGTGGGTGTGCCCGGGACACGGGTGCATTTCGTGCGTTCGTTCAGGGACGCGGCACGGTTCTCGCGGTGGCGGTGGAACCGGGGAGAACGGCGTGCGCGGTGGGGGTCCCCATGCCGTGCGGGCGGTGGGGGCGGCCTCGGTCCGCACGCACGTCGGCGGCGGACGGGCCACGGCTCTCGCTTCGGGGCGCGAGGCTCAGGTGGTGCGGGGGCCCTCTAGAAGGCGCACATTCGGCACGGACACATACAACGAACACCGGGCGTGCTGGTCGCCTCGGTCGCAAGGATGCGGCTGCTCGTCGTGGTCATGCGATCAGTAAACCAGACGTACGGTGCTGACCCGCGGCCGCTGTCCGCATGCTGGACGGCGGCGGACAGCGCTCAGTCGCGGACGGAGATCTCCACTCCCCCGTCGGTCGCCAGTGCGGACAAGGCCGACAGGTCCCTCACCACGAGGTCGGCGTCCAGCTCCCCGGCCGGGTGGGTTGTGGCCAACGCCACGGTGGTCATGCCGGCCGCGCGGCCCGCGCGAAGTCCGGCGGGGGCGTCCTCGAACACCACGCACCGGGCCGGGTCCACGCCGAGCTGCCGGGCGGCGAGCAGGTAGGGCTCGGGGTCGGGCTTGCCGTGGGTGACGTCGTCGGCGCAGATCAGGGCCTTGGGGCGGATGTCCACGGCACCGAGGCGGGCCTCGGCCAGGCGCCGGGTGGCGGAGGTGACCACGGCCCAGCGGTCGGCGGGCAGGGAGTCCAGGAAGTCCCGGGTGCCGGGCAGCAGGCGCACACCGCCGCGCGGTACGTCCTCGACCTCCAGCCGCTCGACCCGGGCGACGGCCTCCGGCACCAGGTGGGCGGGCAGCAGGTCGGCGACTATCTCCACCGCGGTCCGCCCGTGCAGTTCCACGCGCCCGAACTCCTCGGCGGTGATCCCGTACTCCCCGGCCCAGCGGGTCCAGCAGCGCCGGACGGAGTCGAGCGAGGAGACCAGGGTGCCGTCGTTGTCGAACAGGAGGGCGTCTGCGTGGATCGTCATGCTTCCGACCCTACGGGCGTGCGACGGGGGCGGCGGCGGTGGGTCGTTTCGGCCGTAATAAGGTCACGGCATGCTCAATGCCCTGACGCTGGTGGTCGCGATCACCGCGCTGCTGCTCGCCGCGTGGTGCGGCTGGGCGGCCTACCGCGACCAGCCGACCAAGGACTGGCACTTCATCGGCATGGCCGTGGTGTCGCTGCTGGCCCTCGTGCAGCTGGTGGTCGGGATCGTGCAGCTGGCGCGGGGCGAGAAGCCGGAGCAGGGCACGACGATCTTCGTGGCGTATCTGCTGGGCGCCTTCGCGTGCGTTCCCGCGGCGGGGCTCATGTCCCTGTCCGAGCGGTCCCGCTGGGGGTCGGTGACGGCCGCGGCGGGCGGCGTGGTGCTGGCCGTGCTGGAAGTACGGCTCTTCGACATCTGGGGAGGCTGAGATGACGACGGCGCAGGACAAGCCGGCCCGGCTGATCGGCGGGCCGGGCATGCTGCTCGTCTGGTTCTACGGCGTGATGGTGGTCGGCGCGGTGTCGCGCTCGGCCTACCAGATCGCCACGGATTTCCAGCGGGCGCCGCTCGCCTACTCCCTGTCGGCCGTGGCCGGCGTGGTGTACGGGTTCATCACCTACACGCTGGTCCGGGGCGGGGAGAAGGCCCGGCGGGCGGCGCTGGTGTGCTGCGCCGTCGAACTGGCGGGCGTGCTGATCGTGGGCACGTGGACCGTCGTCGAGCCGTCCGCCTTCCCCGACTCCACCGTGTGGTCCGACTACGGCATGGGCTACGTGTTCATCCCCGTGCTGCTGCCGCTCTCCGCGATGTACTGGCTGCGCAGGGCGCGGGCTCGCACGGCCGCCTGAGAACACCGGCGGCCGCCGGCTCCGCGCGACCCGTCATGCGGTGCCGGGGCCCGTCATGCGGCCCCGCGCCTCTTCCCACGCCTCGCGCCCCTCGCCGCGCCCCGTGCCGGGGTGCTCCTCACGCCGTGGCCGCGTACGTCCCCGCCTGCTTCTCCAGGACGATCAGCTCCACGCCGTCCGCGCCGGTGGAGCGGCCCACCGTCTCGTAGCCGGAGCGGCGGTAGAGGCGGAGGTTGCCCTCGCTGCGGTGGCCCGTGTGCAGGCGGAACCTCTTGGCCCCGCGCTCCCCGGCGAGCGCCGCCTCGGCCGCGCGCAGCAGCCGTGCGCCGATGCCGTGCCCCTGCAGGCGCGGATGGACGCAGAGCTTGCCGATGGCCGCGGCGCCGTCCTCGGTGACCTTGCCGCGCACCGCGCCGACCACCTCGTCGCCGAGCCGCGCGACGAAGACGCAGTCCGCGTCGACCTCCTGGCGGACGGAGTCGAGAGTCTGCACGAGCGGGTCGATGCGGTAGTTGCCGTACAGCGCCGCCTCGCTCTGGAAGCAGAGGTACTGGAGCCTGAAGATCTGCTCCGCGTCCTGCTCGGACGCCACCGAGATGGTCACGCTCATGCCCATGTGCGCATGCCTCCCGCTCACCTGATCACCTGTCGTCCCTCACTCCTATCCCCGCCCTTCGGGGGAGGCAACCTCCGGGCCGAGCAAACGACGCAGACATCCCAGACATCTGGAGCGTTCCGGCCCGAGACTTCCCTGTGAGATACCCAACTCCCCCGCGATCTCCCGGTAGGTCAGGTCCTTCGGCGAGAGCAGCGCCTCCAGGAGCCGGGGGCAACGGCCGGGCAGCCGGCGCACGGCGTCCCGCAGGGCCCGGTACCGGGCCGCCGTCACGGCGAGTTGCTCGGGGCCGGGACGGATGTCGTCGGCCGGCTCGGCACCGTACGGGCGTTCGAGGCGGGTGGTGCGCCGGATGCGCCGCGCCTCGGCCCGGACGGCCTTGCGCAGCCAGCCCTGTGGATCCGGCGGCGGACCGCCGGCCTCGAGCCGCTCCAGCAGGCGGAGCCAGACGGCCTGTTCGAGGTCGCCCGGCTCGCTTCCGGAGGAATATGCCTCCGCGAAGGCCTCGGCGGTGAGCAGCGGGCGGAGGGTGTCCACCAGGTCGTCTGTCATATGCGGAACGACGAGCCGCCCCGGCGGTGAGTTGCCGGGGCGGCTCGTAGTCACCCCGAACGGGGTGCCGGCGCGGTCGCCGGTTGACGCGGTCAGCCGTTCAGGAAGTCGGCGCGCGCGAGCAGGCCGGTGTCGGCGTTGTCGGTGAAGACGCCGTCGATGCCGGTCGCGAAGTAAGCCTTGAAGGCGCCGAAGGCGTCACCGTAGGCGTCGGCCGCGCTCCCCTTGCGGTACTCGGCCGGCAGGAAGGGGTTCTCGTTGCGCATGGTGTAGGGGTGCAGGACCAGCCCCACCCGGTGCGCGTCGGCGACCAGCGTGGTCGGCTGCCCCAGGGTGCCGTCCGCCTTCTTCGGGATGACCAGGTCCAGGGTGGGGCCGATGCCCTGCGCGTAGCCGGCGATCTCCCGGAGGCCCTTGGGCGTGATCAGGTCGGCGACCGTGCGCGGGTCGCCGGCCGCCACGAAGTCGTAGGGGCGGCTGTCGGCCGAGGACAGCAGCACCACGAGCGGGTTGTCGACCAGCTGGTTCAGTCTCTGGATGCTGGTGGGCTCGAAGGACTGCAGGATGACAGGCGAGTTCCGGCCGTCCTTGCCGTACTTCCGCAGCAGCTTCGCGACCCGCTCCTCCACCGCGAGGCCGAGCCGCCGGAAGTAGGTGGGGTGCTTGGTCTCGGGGTAGATCCAGACCTGCCGGCCGCGCCTGCGGGTCTGCTCGTCCTGCCACTTGAGGACCTCTTCGAACGTGGGGATCTCCCAGCGCCCGTCGTAGAGGGTGTTGTGCGGGCGGTTGGCCGGTATGCGCTCCACCGCCCGCAGGGTCTTCAACTCGGCGAGCGTGAAGTCCTCGGTGAACCAGCCGGTGGTGGGAACGCCGTCGAGGACCTTGGTGGTTCTGCGGCCGGCGAACTCGGGACGGTCCGCCACGTCCGTGGTGCCGCCGATCTCGGGCTCGTGCCGGCAGACGAGGTGGCCGTCCCGGGTGGGGACCAGGTCACCGGCCTCGACGACGTCGGCGCCGAGGTCCAGGGCCAGGTCGTACGAGCCGAAGGTGTGCTCGGGGCGGTAGCCGCTGGCGCCCCGGTGACCGATGATCGCCGGCACCGGGAGGCCCTTCAGACCCCGCCCGCCGCGCCCGGCGCCGCGCGCCTCGGCGGCTCCGGCCGCGCCGGGCAGTCCGAGGACCGCTCCCCCCGCGCCGAGCACCGCCGCGCCGAGGATCGCCCGCCGTCCGGTGGTGCCCTGTGTCCGCTCGTTCACCCTGTCGCCGCCCATCGGGGCCCTCCTGCCGTTTTCGCACTGGGTTCCGTCTTCGGCGCTCCGCGCCTTCGGTGCGCGCTGATCGTAGGGGCGCGCGCATGACGGGAGGGAGTCCTCGGCCCGAACACGCGGGTGCCGCCGCGTGTCCTGTCGGCGGCGGGAGATGACGGCCCGTCGGCATCGTCCGGTGCGGGCCGGGCACCCGGAGGGGGGAGGGCTCGGCGCGATGTCCGTCACACCGGCACCCCGCCGCGACGGGCCGCCCCCGGCGCGCCACCGCAGGTAAACCCGCGTCAACACTTCGTAAGACCTCGGTGAACCGGGCCTCCCCGATGTGCGTTCGCCGGGGCGCCGCGAGTAATGTCCTCACCTGCACAGACTCATATCGCTCCCCCCGACGCCGGAGGACCCGTTGTCCCGCTTCGCGCTCATCAAGGCAGTGCTCGGACCGATCATGCGTCTGATGTTCCGCCCACAGGTGGAGGGCGCGGAGCACATCCCGGGGGACGGACCGGTCATCCTGGCCGGTAATCACCTCACGTTCATCGACTCGATCGTGCTGCCGATCGTCACCAAGCGGCAGGTCTGCTTCATCGGCAAGGACGAGTACGTCACCGGCACCGGCTTCAAGGGCCGGCTCATGGCCTGGTTCTTCACCGGCGTCGGCATGATCCCGGTCGACCGGGACGGGGCGAACGGCGGTGTCGCCGCGCTGATGACCGGGCGTCGGATCCTGGAGGAGGGCAGGGTCTTCGGCATCTACCCCGAGGGCACGCGCTCGCCCGACGGACGGCTGTACCGGGGGCGCACCGGCATCGCGCGGCTGACGCTGATGACCGGGGCGCCGGTGGTCCCCTTCGCGATGATCGGTACGGACAAGCTGCAGCCGGGCGGTAGCGGCATTCCGCGGCCGGGCCGCGTGACCGTCAGGTTCGGCGAGGCGATGGAGTTCTCGCGGTACGAGGGCATGGACCGGGACCGCTACGTGCTGCGCGCCGTGACCGATTCCGTCATGGCGGAGGTCATGCGGCTGTCCGGCCAGGAGTACGTGGACATGTACGCCACGAAGGCCAAGGCCGCCTAGCCCCTTCCGGCCGGCCGACGCGGTGCCGGTGCCCGTCCGCCTGCAGGTGGAATCTACCGCCGACACTTCGGGCATTCGGCCGTATAAACCGCCCATATGACCACACAACATGTCTGATGCAGACATGCGCAAACCTTCTCGGCGTACTCTGCTCCGTACCCCGATCGCCGCCGTCGGCGCGGGATTCCTGGCAGCCTGTACCAGCTCCGGTTCCGAGCCCACCAGCTCCGGCCCCCAAAGGGCGAGCGGCGGGGGGACGTTCGTCCCGGCCGGGCCCAAGGGGTACGTCAACCCGTCGGACCCGGAGGTTCTTGCCGCCGAGCGCAGACGCGGGTCCGGCCGTGTACGCACCTTCGGATTCACCGCTGCCGAGGCCAAGCTGGACCTGGGCGGGCGATCCGTCCGGACGTGGGCGTACAACGAGACGGTGCCCGGCCCCCTGGTCCGGGTGACCGCCGGTGACACGCTCGACCTGACGCTCACCAACCGGCTGCCCGCCACGACCACACTGCACTCGCACGGGGTGCGGCTGCGCTGCGACATGGACGGCGTGCCCGACCTGACCCAGCAGGCCATCCACCCGGGGACCGAGTTCCGCTACCGCTTCACCGTCAAGCATCCGGGGACCTATCTGCTGCACTCCCACGTCGGAATGCAGCCCGACCGGGCCCTGTACGCGCCGCTGGTGGTCGACGACCCCAAGGAACCCCTCTCCTACGACAAGGAGTGGATCGTGGTGCTGGACGACTGGCTGGACGGGGTGGAGGGCTCCACCCCCGAGGGCGTCCTGGAGCAGCTCAAGCCCGGTGGCGCCATGGACATGGGCGGCATGGACATGGGGCACGCGGCCATGGGTCCCGGGCACGGCAGCGCCGGCCACGGCCGGTCGGCGAGCGCGCACCCTTCGTCGCCCAAGAAGTCCACGGGCCCCAACCGGGTGCTGCACGACTCGTACAGCCGCATCCTCCACGGAGAGGGCGGCAGCGTCGCCTATCCGCACTACCTGATCAACGGGCACCTGCCCGGCAACCCCTCGGTGTTCCGCTGCCGCCCCGGCGACCGCGTCCGGTTGCGCTTCATCAACGCCGGCTCCGAGACCGCCTTCCGGGTCGCACTGGGCGGCCACACGATGGCCATCACGCACACCGACGGCTATCCCGTGAAGCACAAGATGACGGACGCCCTCATCATCGGCATGGCGGAGCGGTACGACGTACTGGTCACCGTCAAGGACGGCGTCTTCCCGCTGGTCGCGCTCCCCGAGGGCAAGAAGGGCAAGGCCCTCGCCGTCCTGCGCACCGACAAGAGGACCGGGAACCTGCCCTCGGCCGACGCCCGCCCGGACGAACTCGACGGGCAGACCGTCCCCGCGCGCCGCCTCCTGCCCGACGACTCGGTGGCCCTCGCAGACCGTGATCCCGACCGCGAGATGCGCATCAGGATCACCGGCAGCATGAAGAAGTTCGACTGGGGATTCGACCACAAGGCCTATTCCGTGCAGCAACGCCACCCGGTCAGGTCCGGTGAACGGGTGCGGCTGACCCTCATCAACGCCACGGACATGTGGCATCCGATGCACCTGCACGGGCACACCTTCGCGGTGACCGGCCTGGACGGCCTGGGCGCGCGCAAGGACACCGCGATGGTGCTGCCGCACCGCAAGCTGGTGGTCGACTTCGACGCCGACAATCCGGGGCTGTGGATGCTGCACTGCCACAACCAGTACCACTCGGAGAGCGGGATGATGACGGTGCTCGGCTACAAGAAGTGACGTCCGGGGCGGTGCGGGCCGCCCCGGGATCCGGGTGAGCGGGTGCCGCCCCCCGTCCCGGCGTGGGAGTGTCCACTCGTTCCGGGGGCGTGGGTGAGCGAGAGGTGCCCACTTGTTCCCGGGGCGCGGGCGAGTGGGTCCCCGCGCCCCTTGACCGGTCAGTTCCGGCCGCCGTCCAGCTTCTGTCCCTTCAGCAGGAACCAGGCCACCGCCGAGGCCCCCAGCAGGACCGCCGCGCCGGCACCGCAGGCCAGGTGGAGGCCGTGGACGAAGGATGTGCGGGCGGCGTCGAGCAGCGCCTCCGCCTGGTGCGGGGGCATCCCGGCCGCGGCCTGCGCCGCCGCGCCCAGGGACTCGTGGGCCCCGGCCGGGGTGCCGGCCGGTCCCGCGAAGTCGCGGTAGGCACCGGTCACGATCGAGCCCAGCAGGGCGATGCCCAGGGCCGCCCCCAGTTCGTACGCCGTCTCGGAGACCGCCGAGGCGGCGCCCGCCTGCTCCTTGGGCACGCTGGAGAGGATCACGTCGGAGGTGACCGTGAAGGAGAAGCCCGCGCCGACACCCACGACCAGCAGGGCCGCGCCGAGGATCGGATAGCCGGTGGACCGGCCGAGCACCGTCAGCACGGCCAGGGCCAGTCCGACGGCCGCGAGGCCCCCGGAGACCACGGTGCGGACCGAGAGGCGCCGGGCCGCGCGGCCCGCGACCAGCCCGGCCACCACCGCACCCACGGCCGCGGGCAGTTCGGCGAGGCCCGCCTCGAACGGACGCCTGCCCTGCACGAGTTGCAGATACTGGGAGAGGAAGAACACCAGGCCGGACATGCCGAGGACGGTCAGCAGGTCGGCGAGGACCGCTCCGCTGAAGCCGCGGCTCCTGAACAGCCGCATGTCCAGCAGCGGGATCGGCATGGTCAGCTGGCGGTGGACGAAGCCGTACAGGGCCGCCGCGCCCAGCAGACCGGTGCCGGCGGTCGTCCCGGTGAAGCCGTGGGTGGCCGCCTCCTTGACCGCGTAGACCAGGCCGATCATGCCGACCAGCGACAGCAGGACGCTGATCAGGTCCCACGGGCCCGGACGCGGATTGCGGGACTCGGGCAGCGTGCGGATGCCCACGAGCACCAGCACCGCCATCACCGGCAGGTTGATCAGGAAGACCGAGCCCCACCAGAAGTGCTCGAGCAGGAACCCGCCCGCGATCGGTCCGACCGCCGTACCGGCGGAGGCGGTGGCGCCCCAGATGCCGACGGCGAGGCTGCGCTCGCGCGAGTCGTGGAAGAGGTTGCGGATCAGGGCGAGGGTGGCGGGCATCAGGGTCGCGCCCGCGACGCCGAGCAGGGCCCGCGCCAGGATCATCAGTTCGGGTGTCGTCGCGTAGGCGTTGAGCACCGAGATCGCGCCGAACGCCGTGGCGCCGCCGAGCAGGATCCGCTTGCGGCCGATGCGGTCGCCGAGGCTGCCCATGGAGACGAGCAGACCGGCGATGACGAACGAGTAGACGTCACCGATCCACAGCAACTGGGTGCCGGAGGGGTCCAGGTCTTCGCTGATGTAAGGGGTCGCCAGGCCGAGGACGGTGGCGTCGACGGCCACCAGCAGCACGGCCAGGACGAGGACGGAGAGCGCGAGCCAGCGGCCCGGGCGCTTCTCCACCTCGGCCGTGCGAGCCGGCTGCAGGGTGCTGGTCATGATTCCTCTCTCCGTCACGCGTCTTGGTCACGCGTCTTGGTCACGCGTCTTAGTCATGCGTCTTCGTGTGCGGGTGTTCGGCACGCGTCTTCCTGTGCGGGGGTACGTGTGCGGGTGTCCCGTCACGCATCGGTGCGCCGGGCGCCGCCGAGCAGCAGCTCGGTGATCATGTAGGTGAAGTCCTTCGCCGCCACGCGGCCCTCGCTCACCGCCCAGGCACCCGAGGCCAGCAGGGCGTACAGCGCCTCGGTGAGCCAGACCGGGGTGAGGTCGATGCGGAACTCGCCGGCCTCCTGGCCGCGCCGGAACAGGGCCGTGAGGCGCTCGTCGATCCGGGCCCAGCCCTGGTTCTGCTGCTCGCCCTCGAACAGCTGGTTCTCGGTGTAGAGGAAGGCGAGCAGTCCGGCCGCGGGTTCGATCGCGGCGACCAGGCGGTGCACGGCCGCGCCCGCCGGACCCTCGTCCAGCCGGGCGGCGTCCAGCGCCGCCTCGCACTCGGCGATGCCGAGCGCCTCCAGCGCCCGCACGAGCGCGTCCCGGCCGGCGAAGCGGCGGTGCAACGTGGCCCGGCTGATCCCGGCGGCCTTGGCGACCTCGTCCATGGTCGCGGTGGACTTACGGGTCAGCAGGGCGGCCGCACTGCGCAGTACGTGGTCACGATCCAGAGCCATGAGACAAGGGTAACCCAGGTGAGACATAATTGTCTCACCTATGACACGGGCGACTCATAGATGCAGGTCATCACGGTGTTCCACCTGTGCGGGACGGCGGTCTGCGGTGCGGGACGCGCGCTGCGGTGCGGGACGGGGCCGCCGGCGCGGGACGCGGGCTGCGGTTCGCGGTTCGCGGTGCGCGGTGCGCGGTTCGCGGTTCGCGGTTCGGATAGGGGCCGCCGGTGCGGGACGCGGTCGGCGGTGCGGGACGGGGCCGCCGGTGCCCGACGGCGTTTCCGTCGGCGCCCGGGGGCGGCTCAGTGCCAGGGCAGCCGGCCGCGCCGCTCCCAGTAGGCGTGCGGGTCCTCCGCGAGCGTGGCGAGGCGGGTCAGCTGGTCCACGTCGAGGTCGACGGCGGGAGCGTGCAGGTTGGAGACGAGCTGCGGGACCGTCGCGGCGCCGGAGAGGACGACACCGGTCCAGGGCTGCCGCAGGATCCACGCCAGGGCCACGGCGTCGCAGCCGAGGGAGGCCTCCTCGGCCACGGCCCGCAGCGTGTCCGGGGCGTGCGGCGCCGCCAGCCGGCCGTTGGCCATGCCCTCCTTGACGATCACGGTGACTCCGGCGTCGTGCGCCTCGGCGAGAGCGGGTCCCGCCGACGTCTCCAGGACGTTGTACGTCGACTGAACGGTACGGAAGAGGGGCTCGCCGTCGACCGTGACGGCGAGGGCGGCGCGGATGGCGTCGGACTGGGCCGGACCGCTGGTGGAGAAGCCGACGGTCAGTCCCTCGGCGGCGGCCCGGGCCAGTTCGGCGTGGAGTTCCTTGTCGGTGAGCGCGGGACTGTCCGGGGTCACCGAGTGGATCTGGTAGAGGTCCAGCCGGCTGCCGAGCAGGGCGTCGGTCTCGGCCCGCTGCCGCTCGTAGGTGGTGCGGCCGTGGTCCTTGACCTCGTGCCGCTCGGCGTCGGCGGACCAGCCGGCGGTGTAGGTGTAACCCCACTTGCTGCCCACGACGACGTCGTCCACGTCGGGGCGGGCGTCCAGCCAGCCGGCGAGGAACTCCTCCGAACGGCCGTAGGAGCGGGCCGCGTCGAAGTACCGGACGCCCTGGGCGTAGGCGGCGTCGAGGAGTTCGTGGGTGCGGGTGCGCAGCGTCTCGACGCTGCGGTCCTCCCCGAGGTCCCGGTCCCTGCCCAGATTGATGTATCCGGGGCGGCCGACGGCGGCGAGACCCAGTCCGATGTGGCAGGTCGGCGTCGTGGCGTGCGCGAGACGGTCGAAGGGCATCGCGGGCTCCGTGGGTCGGCTCCGGTAGGGCTCGCGACCAACGTAACCCGCGACGGCGCTTCACCCGGGGAGCGGGGAACCGGGGCTCGGAAAGCCGAGGCCCGGATCGGGGCGCGGGGAGTCGGGAAGCGGAGGGGTCGGCGGGCACCGGTCCGCGTCGGCGGGCGACCGATCGCGGTGGCCTGTCGCGCAGTTCCTCGCGGCCCCGACGCGGCGCCGATCGCGTGACACCGGCCCGCCGACGGGTGCCCCATCGCCGTGTCCTGTCGCACAGTTCCCCGCGCCCCCGACGCGGCGCCGGTCGCGTGACACCGGTCCATGTCGACGGGCGGCCGATCGCCGTTGGCCCGTCGCGCAGTTCCCCGCGCCCCCGACGCGGCGCCGGTCGCGTGACACCGGTCCGCCGACGGGCGCCCGGGGCGTGGGGGCGCTTCCCTACTTCTTGCCCTTGGCCTCGGCCCACTCGTGCTGGGCCGCCACGTCGGCCTTGACCTCCGCCAGCTGGACGGCGACCGCGCTGGGCGCCGTACCGCCACGGCCGTTGCGGGAGGCCAGGGCGCCGGGGACGTTGAGGACCGTCCGGACCTCGGGGGTCAGGTGCGCGGAGATCTTCGCGAACTCCTCGTCGGTCAGACCGTCCAGCTCCTTGCCCTCGGCCTCGGCGGCCTTCACGCACTCCCCCGCGACCTCGTGCGCCACGCGGAACGGCACGCCCCGCTTGACCAGCCACTCGGCGATGTCGGTGGCGAGCGAGAAGCCGGCCGGGGCCAGTTCCTCCATGCGCTCGCGGTTGACCGTGAGGGTGGCGATCATGCCGGTGAAGGCGGGGAGCAGTACCTCCAGCTGGTCGCAGGAGTCGAAGACGGGCTCCTTGTCCTCCTGCAGGTCGCGGTTGTAGGCGAGGGGCAGGGCCTTCAGGGTGGCGAGCAGTCCGGTGAGGTTGCCGATCAGGCGGCCGGACTTGCCGCGCGCCAGCTCCGCGATGTCCGGGTTCTTCTTCTGGGGCATGATCGACGAGCCGGTGGAGAACGCGTCGTGCAGGGTCACGAAGGAGAACTCCTTCGTGTTCCAGATGATGATCTCCTCGGCGATCCGGGAGAGGTTCACGCCGATCATCGCGGTGATGAAGGCGAACTCGGCGGCGAAGTCGCGGGAGGCCGTGCCGTCGATGGAGTTGCCGGCGCTGCCGTGCTCGAAGCCGAGGTCGGCGGCCACCGCCTCCGGGTCCAGGCCCAGCGAGGAGCCCGCGAGCGCCCCGGAGCCGTACGGCGACACGGCCGTCCGCTCGTCCCACTGGCGCAGCCGCTCCGCGTCCCGGGACAGGGACTGCACATGGGCGAGGACGTGGTGGGCGAAGAGCACGGGCTGGGCGTGCTGGAGGTGGGTGCGGCCGGGCATGGCCACGTCCGGGTGGGCCTCGGCCAGGCCGATCAGCGCGTCCTGGAGTTCGGCGATCAGGCCGCCGATGATCCGCGCGTGGTCCCGCAGGTACATCCGGAAGAGGGTGGCGATCTGGTCGTTCCTCGACCGGCCCGCGCGCAGCTTGCCGCCGAGGTCCGGGCCGAGGCGCTCCAGCAGGCCGCGCTCCAGTGCGGTGTGGACGTCCTCGTCGGCGATGGTGCCGGTGAAGGAGCCGTCGGCGACGTCCGCCTCGAGCCGGTCCAGGCCGGCGACCATGCGCGTGAGTTCGTCCTCGGTGAGCAGCCCCGCCTTGTGCAGCACGCGCGCGTGGGCGCGCGAGCCGGCGATGTCGTAGGGCGCGAGCCGCCAGTCGAAGTGGACGGACGCGGACAGCTTCGCCAGGGCCTCGGCGGGACCGTCGGCGAAACGGCCGCCCCAGAGCCGTACGTCACCGCTGTTGCTGCTCACTTTGCGTTGCTCCTCGGAGGTGTTTTCGTGCACAGGTCTCTGTGTGCGGCCGCCTCCCCGCCTTTGCGGGCGGGGAGGCGGCTGTCAGGCGATGCTGCGAGGTGGCCCGGAGGCCTGTGCGAGGTCTCGGGTCAGGCTATGCCTGGAGGTCCCGGCGTGCGGCGATCTTCGACGACAGGCTGTAGATGTCGATGAAGCCCTTGGCCGCCGCCTGGTCGAAGGTGTCGCCGGTGTCGTAGGTGGCGAGGTTGAAGTCGTACAGGGACGACGGGGAGCGCCGGCCGGTGACGACCGCGCGGCCGCCCTGCAGGGTCATCCGGATGTCGCCGGTGACGTGCTGGCTGGCCTCGTCGATGAAGCCGTCCAGGGCCCGCTTGAGCGGGGAGAACCACTGGCCGTCGTAGACCAGCTCGCCCCAGCGCTGCTCGACCTGCCGCTTGTAGCGGGCCAGCTCGCGCTCGACGGTGACGTTCTCCAGCTCCTGGTGGGCCGTGATCAGCGCGATCGCGCCGGGGGCCTCGTAGACCTCGCGGGACTTGATGCCGACGAGGCGGTCCTCGACCATGTCGATCCGGCCGATGCCCTGGGCTCCGGCGCGCTCGTTGAGCTGCTGGATGGCCTGCAGGACGGAGACGGGCTTGCCGTCGATCGCGACCGGGACGCCGGCCTCGAAGCTGATGACCACCTCGTCGGCCTCACGCGGGAGGGCCGGGTTGGAGGTGTACTCGTAGATGTCCTCGATCGGGGCGTTCCAGATGTCCTCCAGGAAGCCCGTCTCGACCGCGCGCCCGAAGACGTTCTGGTCGATGGAGTACGGGGACTTCTTGGTGGTGGCGATCGGGAGCTGCTTGGCCTCGCAGAAGGCGATCGCCTTGTCCCGGGTCATCGCGTAGTCGCGGACGGGGGCGATGCACTTCAGGTCGGGGGCGAGGGCGACGATGCCGGCCTCGAAGCGGACCTGGTCGTTGCCCTTGCCGGTGCAGCCGTGGGCGACCGTGGTGGCGCCGTGCTTCTGGGCGGCGGCGACGAGGTGCTTGACGATCGTCGGCCGGGAGAGGGCCGAGACCAGCGGGTAGCGGTCCATGTAGAGGGCGTTGGCCTTGATCGCCGGCAGGCAGTACTCGTCGGCGAACTCGTCCTTGGCGTCGGCGACCTCGGCCTCCACCGCGCCGCACGCGAGGGCGCGCTTGCGGATGACGTCCAGGTCCTCGCCGCCCTGGCCGACGTCGACCGCAACGGCGATGACCTCGGCGCCCGTCTCCTCGGCGATCCAGCCGATGGCGACGGAGGTGTCCAGACCGCCTGAATAGGCGAGTACGACGCGCTCGGTCACGGGTTTTCTCCTCACAGTGCATTCGCTGATATGCATGAGTATGCAGCACTCCGCATGATTCGTCAATCAACCCGTTCGGGGGAGCTCCTCGGACGGTCCACCGAGCTCGGTCGCGATTCCACGGACCTGGGAAAGGCCTCCGAGCAGGGCCTGCGGCGAGCGGCCCGGACGGACCACCCGGGCTGCCGCCGCCGCTCCCCCCGCCTAGCGTCTGAGTCATGCGCCCAGGTCTCACCCTCGCCCTCGTGTCCCTCTCCTGTCTGGCCCTGGCCGGCTTCACGCGCGGCCCCGAACCGGACCCGCTGCCCGCGCGGCTGGCGGACACGGGCGGCGGCACACAGCTGATCACCGCCGAGGCACCGGCGACCGGCTCGACGTCGGGGACGGTCACCTGGTGGGACCTGCGGGACGGGCGGTGGGTGCAGGCCGGGACCGCGCCGGCCCGGTTCGGGGCGAACGGGCTCGCGGAGGGCGGCTCCCGCAAGCAGGGCACCCAGACGACGCCGACCGGCCTGTACGACCTGCCCTTCGCCTTCGGCATCAAGGCGGCGCCGTCCGGCACGAGCGTCGAGTACCGCCCGGTGCGGGACAGTTCCTGGTGGTGCCAGGACAACGACTCCAGTTCCTACAACCGCTGGACCGAGCCGCTGCCCGCCGACTGCCGCGCCGCCGAGTCGGAGCACCTGATCGACTACGGGACGCAGTACGCGCACGCCCTCGTCATCGGCTTCAACTACGAGCGGCCCGTGCACGGCCGCGGCGCCGGCATCTTCCTGCACGTCAACGGGCAGGCGGCGACGGCCGGTTGCGTGTCGGTACCGCTGGACGCGATGCAGCGGATCCTGCAGTGGGCGCGGCCCGCGGCCGGCCCGCACATCGCGATCGGCACGGTGGACGGGCCCACGGCGCTCATCAACTACTGACAGCCGCCGCACCGTCGGTGCGCGATGCCATCATGTTCCCCTGTGCAGCGGAGGGGAACGGGGAACATGGACGAGGCGCGCAAGGCCCTGCTCATCGGCATCGGGCAGGCGCCGGCGGTGGCCGGCACGCTGGAGCCGATCGAGGAGCCGGTCGAGGCGGACCTGCGGCTGATGAGTACGGCGCTGCAGGCCTCCGGCTACGAGGTGGAGACGCTTCCCGGCGCCGGGCTGAGCCTGATCAAGTCCAGGATCTACGAGGCCGCGGCCGCCATCCCGGCGGGCGGGACGCTGCTGCTCTACTTCACCGGCCACGGTCTGCGCGTCGGCCGCACCGACTACCTCGTCCCGGCCGACGCCGTCCCGCCGGCCGACGGCAAGTGGCGGGCCCCGTACACGGATCTGCTGCTGCCGGCCAACATCAGTCCCCTGCTGGCGGACTGCCGGGCGGGCACCGTGCTGTGGCTCATCGACGCCTGCCGGACCGACACGGCCAGTGACGGCGAGGCGTTCGGCAACAGCATCGACAACGGGCCGCCCACCGGCGGCTTCGCGGTCCTGACCGGCTGCTCGGCCGGTGAGCACAGCGGCTTCACGAGCGAGGGGAGCTTCTTCACCCGCGGACTCGCCGACGCCCTCGGTCCGTTGACGCCGGCCCGCACGGTCCAGGACGTGTTCGCCACCGCGCGGGCCAGGACCCGCGAGGCCGCCCGCCGCCACGGGCTGTCGCAGACGCCCCTGATCCGCTACGGCACCCATGCCGAGACGGAGACCAGGGAGCGCGAGATCTGCGGCGGCCGTCCCCTGCTCGAAGCCTGGCTGGACGCGGCCCGGTCGACCCCGCTGTGGCAGCGGGTCACGGCCGGGGACGCGGCGAGCGTGCCCGGCTTCCAGGACGCCCTCGGCGTCTTCACCGAGGAGTGCGCGCGCTCCGTCCATCTCGCCCAGCAGCGCCTGCCCTTCCCCGACCCGTGGGCCGACGACGGATTCCCCGTCCGGCTGCTGTGCGACCGGCTGCCCCAGCTGCTGCCCGCCGACCAGCCGCTGGCGGCGATCGAGGTGGCCCTGCTCGTCGCGGCACCGTTCCTGCACGAGGTGGCCTGGGCCCAGCGGCTCAGCCAGGCCGCGGAGGTGTCCCCCGCGGAGCTGGAGAGCCCCGGGCACGCGAGCGCGCACCGCCGGCACTACGAGCAGATCGTCGGCCAGTACGGGCGTCTGGCCCGCCAGCTGGCCCACTGCCGGGCCCGTGACCGCGCCGAGGACGCGAACGCCATCGTCATGTGGCTGGTGCACCGCTGGATCGCTGACCGCTTCCGGACCGACGACGAGGGCGGTCCGGCCACGGGCGGCGAGCAGCTGGCCGCCCTGCTCGGGGTCCCGGACGAGAGGGTGCAGGAGGTCTCGCAGCTGCTGCTCACGGCGGCATCGGCCCTGGCCGCGGACGAGCCGTTCGACGACTCGCACACCTGGGCGTCCCGCAAGGTGCTGCTGTCCGGCGGGTACCAGACGTTGCGGATCCGCCCCCTGGCCGCGCTGCTCCGGCTCGCCGGCCTGCTGGCCGTCGACGTGCGCACCCTGCCGGACATCGTGGCCGAGCACCTGGCCGTGACGGATCCCGTGCTGCCCCAGCAGACCGTCGCGATGGCGCGGGGCCTCAGCTGGCACCGGGAGGGCAACGCCCTGCACCTGGACGCGCTCTGCCCGCACCAGGCCATGCACGCCGCTCTCGCGGAGGTCACGGAGGAGGCGGACCGGATGGCCGCCGAGACCGAGCGGCTGGCCGGCGACCTGCGCGAGGCGGAGGCGGTGCTCCTGTCGGCCGTGCCCGGCCGCGTCACCGACCGCGACCTGCGGCCGCTCCGGCTGGGCAGCCACCCCGCCTACGAGGTGCCACTGCTGCGTTTCCACCTCGCCCAGACCGAGGTCCGGGACCTGCTGATGGGGGAGCAACTGTACGGCGGGCGGCCGGAACTGGCGCTCCGGGAGCTGTACCAGAACGCCATGGACGCCTGCCGCTACCGGGCCATGCGCCGGGAGTACCTGAACCGCATCGCGTCCCCGCCCGCCGACTGGGCGGGCCGAATCGTGTTCACCCAGGGACGGGACGAGCGCGGCCGCTACGTCGAGTGCCGGGACAACGGCGTGGGCATGAGCGCGGAGCAGCTCAAACAGACCTTCACGCGTGCGGGCAGCCGCTTCGAGCGGTCCCGGTCCTTCCGCCAGGAGCAGTCCCGGTGGCTGCGCCATGATCCCGCGCTGCGGCTGTATCCCAACAGCCGTTTCGGGATCGGTGTGTTCAGCTACTTCATGCTCGCCGACGAGATGACGATCGTCACCCGGCAGGTGAGCCCCGAGGGCATCCCGGCCGAGCACGCGCTGCGGGTGGAGATCCCCAGCAGCGGGAGCCTCTTCCGCATCCGGCGCCACGACGGCTCGGACGACGGTCTCGCCGAGGGCGGCACGCGGGTGCGGCTGTATCTGCGTGAACACGGTGCGACCGACCGGCTGTCCTGCGTGTCGGTGCTGCGCGGGCTCGTCAGGGTGAGCGAGTTCACCTTGGAGGCCGGGGAGGAGGAGGGTCCCTCGCATGCCTGGGAGCCGGGGGTGCTGCAACCCGCGCCGGGCGAGACCCCGGACACGGCGCTCACGGCCGTACCGGACACGCTGTGGTGGGTGCTGGGGGAAGGCGCGACCCTGTGCGACGGGATCGTGACGGACCACAAGCCGTTCGGCTACGTCGTGAACCTGACCGGGTCGCACGCGGGAAAGCTCAGCGTCAGCCGGAACGAACTGCAGGCCTTCGACGCCGAGTGGGTGGGGTCGCTGTGGCGTCAGGGGGCCAAGGCGCTGGTCGACTGGCCCCACCTGTCGCTGGACTGGCTGGCGCACCTGGACGAGAAGAGCACGGAACTGGCCCGGGTGCTGGACGGTGAGTGGCGGGGGAAGGGGCTCCGGGTGCCGGGGTGGCACGGAGAGAGTGTGGAACTGGACCGGGTGGGCTGGTTCCACGTCGACCGAGCCGTCGCCGACACCACCGCGAGAATGAGTCAGGCCGGGTTCGACGAGATCCTTCCGTGGCGATCGGCCGTGCTGGGCGTGACGCGACGGAACGTCGAGCCGCCGGCGAGCCTCGCCGGACATCCCGTACCGGCACCCGGGGACGCCCGGATCGCGACGACCCCTCTGCAAGCCTGGTCTCGGGTGGTCGCCTACGCGGCCAGGCACCGGCTGCAGCTGGCGGAGGTGCTGCGCCGGCAGCGGTGCCTGCGCATCGTGCACACCGATTTCGCGCCGCTGCCCGTCCGTGAGGGCGACCTGGACTGGGTCCCGGACGAGGCGGACCTCGCCCTCGCGCAGTGTCTGCACGACGCCGGCATGGGCCAGGGCACGGTGGTGGGCGGTGCCGGTACCCAGCACTGGGGTGGTCTGGTGCTGGCCTCGGCGCGCCTCTCCCTTCCGCTGGGCGAACTCGTGCGCCGGCTGGCACGGTTCACCGCCCTCCTTCCGGCCGCCCTGCCCGAGGTGCCCGCCCGTCACGAGCACCACGTGTGCGCCGAGAGCGACCTCGACGGGCTCTTCCTCCGCTACCACAGCGGGCAGTCCGTCACCTGGCGCCTGCCGGACGGCCCCCTGGAACTGAGCCAACTGTGCGAGAACGGGAACGTGACCGCCCAGGAGGTGGCCCGCCGGCTCGGCGACTTCGCCTGGCTGGGCTGGACCCCGCCGGCCGCTGAGGAGTTGGCCCGCTGGCAGGAGATCGACGAGGAGTTGTACGACGTCGTGAACGTGTTCGCGTCGGAGACCGAGAGCGGCTCTCGCGTGTTGCCCTGGGCCGCCACCGTGGACTACGCCGACACGCTCGAGACGGACCTCGCCGAGGCTGACGAGCGGCTCGCCGCGCTGGCCGAGGACCTCGGGTTGCGCTACCGGCGCAGGTACACCGACGGCGACCCGTCCGCCGCCCACACCCCCTCGTCCTACACGGCCATCCTGGTGAGGCGGTTGGCGGGCATGGGCATCGACCTCGAGGCGGGGGTGAGTCTGGAGGACCTGGCCGTGGTCCGCACGGACGACCTCGACCTGGAGACGACCGTCGACGATCTGCGGGCCTCGGGTGTCCGGGTCCCGGACGACATCTCCCTCCTGTTCGCCTGGGACGATCTCTCGCTGCGTGATCGCTACGTTCTGTCGGGCAAGGAACCCTTCAACGAGGAGGAGGACTTCGCGGCTGCGGAGCTGACCCCGGCCGCCCTCTTCCACGCCGCACAGCGGCTCAACGAGCCGCTGAAGGACGTCTGGGCGCTGGCGGCCCGGCACGCCGGACGCTTCGGGCTCACCGTTCCCCGGCTGCCCGTGGAGCTGGCCGATTTCCTCCCCACCGAGACGATGAAGACCGCACTCGTCGACCAACTGAGCCGTGCCGCGATCGACTTCGGCACGGCGGCCTGGGTGCCCCTGACACCGCTCGCGCTGGCCCGGTACGCCCGGCGGTCCGCGGTCGACGCGGCGACGGCCTATCTGCGGCTGCGTCCGCTGCGGGCGATCGGCGCCCTCGTTCCGGAACTGAGCGCCGCTGACGTGGAGGCCCTGCGGGGTGCCGTGCCGGATGCCCGGGACGTCGTCGCGCTGGGCAGCGGTCACCGCGTGTCGCGCTGGTACGACCCCTACTGCGCCCTGGACCTGGTGAGCATCGCCGGGCGCCTCGGCGAGCCGCTCCCCCGCACCGTCGCCCGCATCGCCCCCTACCTGCCCCTGTGTTCCGCCCCCAGCGCGCTCCCCCAGGTGCCCGACACCGTACCGCTGTGGCAGGATCTGGCGCTGCTGACCCAGGGCTGCGACGGCCTGCTGCCCGCCCTCGAAGGCACCGTGACCGCGGCGCGGATCCGGCTGGCCGCACGGGCCACAGGCGAGAGCGAGGCGTGGGTGGCGAAGCGGCTCCGGCTGTACGCGCCGATGTTCGGCCTGGTCGGGGACGAGTGGGAAGGCAGCGGCGCAGACGACGGGTCGGGAGGCGACGGCGATGAGTGAACCCCGCGGCATACGGCACGACTTCGCCACGGCGTACGGCGAGGACTACGTGGGTGTGGCTCCGGAGGCATTCGTGCGCGGCCCCACCGCCGACGGACAGGGCGTCCGGGTCGAGGGGACCTGCCCGCGCTGCCTGGGCGGGACCGCCTCGGAGTACCGCTACGGCACACCCGGCACCGGCACGAAGGGACTGCTGGACCGGCTGAGAGCCGGCCGCCAGGCGCCGGCCCCGCGGGAGCAGGACGCGGCGCTGCTGCGGGAGGTGCACTTCTGCGAGTGCGGGTACGCGCACGGCGGCCTGCCGGCCGACGCCCCCTTCGTGGGCTGCGGGGCGAGCTGGCGGCTGCCCGGCCTGAGCGAGGAGGGGGCGACCGGATGAGTGACCGGTCCGACCGGCGCTGGGCACAGCTCGCGCGTGAACTGGAATTCGCCCAGCTCCCCGAGCTGAGGCGGCAGGCCGAGGGCTGGCGCACCGGGCTGACCGGGCTCACCGCGCTGCTGGCGGTCCTGGTCACGCTGAAGGGACGGGACGACCTCACCCGGCTCCCGTCCGCCGCGCAGCAGGCCGTGGGCGTCCTGCTCGGCCTCGCGTTCCTGCTCTTGCTGCTGGGCTCCGTCCTCGCCGTACGCGCCGCTCACGGCGTTCCCGGTGCCCGGGTGCTGCTGGCCGGCCAGGCACTGCGCGACTGGAGCCGGCGGGAGGTCGACCGGGTCTCCGGAGCGCTGCGGTACGCGGCCGTGTGCTGTCTGGCCGGAGTGGCGCTGGTGGCGGCGGCCGTCATGGTGGCCTGGCTGACGACCGATACCGCCCCGGACCATCTGGTGCGGGTGGTGACGACGAGCGGCGAGCGCTGTGGGGAGTTCCTCGGGTCCGGGCCGGACGGTGTGGTGCTGCGCACGGACGGCGGCCGGCGTGCCGTGCTGCCCGCGCGCACGGTCACCTCGGTGAGCCCGGTCCCGGCCTGCGACTCGGGCGGCTAGCCGGACTCCGGAGCGGCGCCCGCTCCGGAGCAGCACCCGCTCCGCCGCGGCCCCGGCCGTCCGCGCCCGCGCGGACGCAGCCCGGGCTGCTCGGGCGACTCCGGCCACTTCCGTCACTCCGATAGCTCCCGCCACTACGGTCACTCCCGCCACTCCCGCCACTCCCGCCACTCCCGCGGCTCGCGGCTCCCGCGGCTCGCGACTCCGGTGGCTCCCCCGGCTCCCGCGGCTCCCGCGGCTCCCGCGGCTCCCGCGGCTCCCGCGGCTCCGGCGGCTCCGGCGGCTCCGGCGGCTCCGGCGGCTCCGGCGGCTCCGGCGGCTCCGGCGGCTCCGGCGGCTCCGGCGGCTCCGGCGGCTCCGGCGACCTGGAGGTTACCGCCGGTCACTCGGTTCCCCTCCCGCATCGTCCGCCTCTGAACACTCGGCGGGCCGCCCACGTATCTGTGGGCCAAGGGCCGAGTCCCGACGGAGGAACCGTGACCACCACGCTCGCAGGCGGACGTGCCGCCCGCCGCCAGACGATGCGCCGCATCCGCCCGCGCCGCTCCCCGGCCGTTCCGCTGCTGCTGGCGGTCTGGGCGGGGGCCGCCGCCGTGCTGTGGCTCTGGTGGCACAACACGCCCTCGATCGCCGACGACAACAGCAGGATCCTGAACGCGGGCCGGATCACCGGCCTGCTGGCCGGCTATCTGATGGCCCTGGTCGTGCTCCAGATGGCGCGCGTACCGGCGCTGGAACGGCGCGTCGGCTCCGACCGGGTGGCCCGCTGGCACGCGATGAGCGGCCGGTACACCCTCTGCCTGATCCTCGCGCACGTCTTCCTCACCATGTGGGGGTACGCCCTGCAGGCGGGCAAGTCGCTCGGCGACATCGTCCAGCAGACCGTCGACTCCATCAACCAGCTGCCGGACATGGGCAAGGCCGCGATCGGCATGGGCCTGTTCGTGCTGATCGGGCTGACGTCGATCGGCGGGATCCGCCGCCGCCTGCCCTACGACACCTGGTACCACGTCCATCTGCTCACCTACGGGGCGGTGTTCCTGACGTTCTGGCACCAGATCACCGCCGGCAACGACTTCGCGGTGGAGCCCACCGCCAGGACCTTCTGGTACGCGCTGTACGGCACGGTCACCGCGCTGGTGGTCTGGTACCGGGTGCTGACCCCCGTCCGGCTGAACCTGCGCCACCGGATGCGGGTGGAGGCGGTCATCGAGGAGACCCCGGGCATCGTGTCGGTGCTGATCAGCGGGCGCAGGCTGCACCGGATCGGCGCGGAGGCGGGCCAGTTCTTCCGCTGGCGCTTCCTCGCGCCCGGCATGCGCTTCAGCTCGCACCCGTACTCCCTGTCGGCGGCGCCCCGGCCCGGCCTGCTGCGGATCACCGTGAAGGCGATCGGCGACCACAGCGCCCGGCTGCGCGAGCTGACGCCCGGCACCAGGGTGTGGGCCGAGGGCCCGTACGGCGCGCTCACCGCGCAGCGCCGCAGCCGGGGCAAGGTGCTGCTGGTCGCGGGTGGCGTGGGCATCACGCCGATGCGGGCGCTGTTCGAGACGCTGCCGGGTGCGGCCGGTGACATCACGCTGCTCTACCGCGCCAACACCACGCAGGACCTGGCATTGTGGGACGAGCTGGCGGCGATCGCCGAGGAGCGGGGCGCCCGGCTGATGTACGCGGTCAACAGCCCGGAGGGCGAGCGGCCCGACATCTCCGCGGAGACCCTCCAGCGGAAGATCCCGGACATCGACCACCACGACGTCTTCATGTGCGGCCCGCCCGGGTTCGCGCAGACGGTGTACGAGGCACTGCGCGGCGCGGGGGTCCCCGCCCGCCGCATCCATCACGAGTCGTTCGAGATGTGAGCGGCAGCGACGAGAGAGAGCGGGAGTTACGCACCCATGAGGAAGAGCCACCCCCTGCGGCGGGTCGTGCTGACCACCGCCGCGACCGTGTCCGGTGTCGTGCTGCTGCTGTCGCTGAAGCCGGCGTCCGACCCGGCCTCGGCGTCGGCGTCGGCGGCGGGCTCGGCCCAGCAGCGGCCGGCGGCCGGGCAGGAGTCCCCGCGGGGCGGCGCGCGGGGCGCCACCGGCTCCGGCACGGTGACCGGCGACGTCGCGCAGACGCAGTACGGCCCGGTCCAGGTACGGATCACGGTCAGCAACGGGAAGATCACCAAGGCGGAGGCGGTCCAGGCCCCCAAGGGCGGCACCAGCGACCAGAAGACACGGCTGGCCGTCCCGAAGCTCAACCAGGAGGCCGTGGCCTCGGGCACCGCGAACATCGACGCCGTCTCCGGTGCCACCTACACCAGCACCGGCTACCGGCAGTCACTGCAGTCGGCGCTGGACCGGGCCGGTGGCTGAGACGGTGGCCGAACCGGACCGGGCGGCCGCAGTGGTGCGCCATGCGGAGGAGGTCATGGGGACCGTCTTCTCCTTCGACGTCCGCGGCGGGGAAACCGGCGCGGTGCGGGCGGCGCTCACCACGGCCGTCGCCGGCCTGCACCGGGCGGACGCGCTGTTCAGCACCTACCGCGAGGACAGCGAGGTGTCGCGGCTGGCCCGGGGCGAACTCACCGTGGCGCGGTGCGCTCCCGAGGTGGCCGAGGTGCTGGAGCTGGCGGCCGAGGCGGAGCGGCTGAGCGGGGGCTGGTTCAGCGCCCGGTACCGCGGCTCGCTGGACCCCACGGGCATCGTCAAGGGCTGGGCGGCGGAGCGGGCGGCGCGGCTGCTGGCGGCGGTCGACGGGGTGCGCGGGGTCAGCGTCAACGGGGGCGGGGACGTCCAGATGCTCGGCGCGCCGGAACCACGGCGGCCGTGGCGGGTGGGCGTGGCCGATCCGCTGCGTACCGGGGGTCTCGCTGCGGTGGTCTCGTCGGCGGGCGCGGCGGAGCTGTCCGTCGCGACGTCCGGGACGGCGGAGCGCGGCGCCCACATCGTGGATCCGCGTACGGGCCGGTCCGCGGTCACCGACCTGGTCTCGGTGACCGTGGTGGGGCCTCGGCTGACCTGGGTGGACTGCTGGGCCACGGCAGCCTTCGCGATGGGATCGCGCGCGGGCCTCACCTGGCTGGAGTCCCTGCCGGAGGTGGAGGCCCTGCTGATCACGGCGGGCGACGAGGTGCGGTGCACGGGCGGCCTGGCGGCGAGGCTGGGCTGACCGCGGCCGGCCCGGCGTCCCTCCGATGCCGGCCGGCGGGGCAGGTACCCCGGTGGGCGGCGGCCTCGCCGGGACGCTCGGCCGCCGCCCACCGCCGAAGCGCTCAGTGGCCGTTCTGCGCCAGGCGGAGCAGGTGGTCCGCCAGGGACTGGCCTCCGGTCGGGTCCCGGCTGATCAGCAGGAGCGTGTCGTCGCCGGCGATGGTGCCGAGGATGTCGTGCAGCTCGGCCTGGTCGATGGCCGAGGCGAGGAACTGGGCCGCGCCCGGCGGCGTACGCAGGACCACCAGGTTCGCCGAGGCCTCGGCGGAGATCAGCAGCTCCTGGGACAGCCGCCGCATCCGCTCCTCCTTCGCCGACCCGCCGAGCGGCGCCCGCGGGGTGCGGAAGCCGCCCTCGCTCGGTACCGCGTAGATCAGGTCGCCGTCGGTGTTGCGGATCTTCACCGCGTTCAGCTCGTCGAGGTCCCGGGAGAGCGTCGCCTGGGTGACGCTCAGCCCGTCGTCGGCCAGCAGCTTCGCCAGCTGGCTCTGCGAGCGC
The DNA here is from genome assembly GCF_040426375.1 of Streptomyces sp. NPDC096012. NCBI lineage: Bacteria > Bacillati > Actinomycetota > Actinomycetes > Kitasatosporales > Streptomycetaceae > Streptomyces > Streptomyces sp. NPDC096012. Next base: position 12,765 of record NZ_JBEOTD010000023.1, on the reverse strand, counting down.
ACCGGCTGCCGGTTGAGGATGTCCACGATCCGGCGGTGGCGCGCGGTGCGGGTCTGCGGCACGGCGGGCCCGTTGCCCGCCGCCTGCTCATGGTCCTGCGCCTGGCTCATCGTCGTCTCATTCTCCGGATCGTCCGTCCCCGTGGGCCGCGTCAAGGATGCCGGGCAGCGCCTGGAGCAGCGCACCCGCCTCGTCGTCGCGGAGGTTCAGCGGCGGCATGAGCCGTACGACGTCGGGAGCGGGCACGTTCACCAGGAACCCGGCCTCCTGGGCCGCCTGCTGCACCTGCGACGCGTGCGGCCCGGTGAGCACCATACCCAGGAGCAGGCCCGCACCCCGGACGTGATCGATCAGCGGGTGGCCCAGCGCCTCGATCCCGTCGCGCAGCGCGGCGCTCAGCCGCTTGACGTTCTCCAGCAGCCCTTCGCGGTCGATGGTGTCCAGTACGGCGAGCCCGGCGGCGCAGGCGACCGGGTTGCCGCCGAAGGTCGTGCCGTGCTGTCCGGGCCGCAGGAGTTCGGCGGCGCGGCCGAAGGCCATGGTGGCGCCGAGCGGCAGTCCGCCACCGAGCTGCTTGGCGAGCGTGACGACGTCGGGCAGTACGCCCTCGTGCGCCTGGTACTCGAACCAGTTGCCGGTGCGGCCGATGCCGGTCTGCACCTCGTCGAGGACCAGCAGGGCGCCCGTGGCGGCGGTGATGGCGCGGGCCGCCTTCAGGTAGCCGGCGGGCGGCACGACCACGCCGTTCTCGCCCTGGACCGGTTCGAGGACGACCAGGGCGGTCTCCTCGGTGACCGCCGCGGCCAGCGCCTGGGCGTCGCCGTAGGGGACGTGGGTGACGTCGCCGGGCAGCGGCTGGAAGGGGATCTGCTTGCCGGGCTGGCCGGTGAGCGCGAGGGCGCCCATGGTACGGCCGTGGAAGCCGCCTTCGGTGGCGACCATGTGGGCGCGCCCGGTCAGCCGGCCGATCTTGAAAGCGGCCTCGTTGGCCTCGGCGCCGGAGTTGCAGAAGAAGACCCTGCCCTCGCGGCCGGCCAGCTGCAGCAGCCGTTCGGCCAGGGCGACGGTGGGCTCGGCCATGAAGAAGTTGGAGATGTGGCCGAGGGAGGCGATCTGCCCGCTGACGGCCTCGACGATCGCCGGGTGGGCGTGGCCCAGGGCGTTGGTGGCGATGCCGCCGACGAAGTCGAGGTACTCCCGGCCTTCGGCGTCCCACACCTTCGTGCCCGCACCGCGCACGAGGGGCAGGCGCGGGGTGCCGTAGTTGTTCATGAGCGCGCCCTGCCACCGCGCGGTCAGCTCTGCGTTGGTCGCGGTATCCGTCATGACTGCTCCCCCTCGGCTTCGTCGGGCACGACCATGGTGCCGATGCCCTCGTCGGTGAAGATCTCCAGCAGGATCGAGTGCTGGACCCGGCCGTCGATGACCCGGGCGGTGGTCACGCCGCCTCGCACGGCGTGCAGGCAGCCCTCCATCTTCGGCACCATGCCGGAGGACAGCTCCGGCAGCAGCTTCTCCAGCTGGGACGCGGTGAGACGGCTGATCACCTCGTCCGAGTGGGGCCAGTCCTCGTAGAGGCCCTCGACGTCGGTGAGGACCATGAGGGTCTCGGCGCCCAGTGCCGCAGCGAGTGCCGCAGCCGCCGTATCAGCATTGACGTTGTAGACATGTCCGTCGTCCTCGGATCGGGCGATCGACGACACGACCGGGATGCGGCCGTCGGCCAGCAGGGCCTCGATCGCGCCGGTGTCGATCGCGGTGATCTCGCCGACCCGGCCGATGTCGACGCGTTCGCCGTCTATCTCGGGCCGGTGCCTGGTGGCGGTGATGGTGTGGGCGTCCTCGCCGGTCAGGCCGACGGCGAGCGGGCCGTGCCGGTTGAGCAGGCCGACCAGTTCGCGCTGCACCTGCCCGGCGAGGACCATGCGTACGACGTCCATGGCGTCCTCGGTGGTGACGCGCAGGCCCGCCTTGAACTCGCTGACGATGCCGTGCCGGTCGAGGGCGGCGCTGATCTGCGGGCCGCCGCCGTGTACCACGACCGGCTTGAGGCCGGCGTGCCGCAGGAAGACGACGTCCTGGGCGAAGGCGCTCTTCAGTTCCTCGTTCACCATGGCGTTGCCGCCGAACTTGATGACGACGGTCTTGCCGTGGTGCCGGGTCAGCCAGGGCAGCGCCTCGATGAGGATCTGCGCCTTGGGCAGTGCCGTGTGTTTGCGTGTGGTGCCGCTGGTACCGGAGTCGCTCATGAGGAGTAGGCGCTGTTCTCGTGGACGTAGTCGGCGGTCAGGTCGTTGGTCCAGATGGTCGCGGTCTCGGAGCCCGCGGCGAGGTCGGCGACGATGTGGACCTCGCGGTAGCGCATGTCGACCAGTTCCCGGTCCTCGCCGACGGAACCGTTCTTGCACACCCACACGCCGTTGATGGCGACGTTGAGCTGGTCCGGCTCGAAGGCGGCCCGCGTGGTGCCGATCGCGGACAGGACGCGGCCCCAGTTGGGGTCCTCACCGTGGATCGCGCACTTCAGGAGGTTGTTGCGGGCGATGGAGCGGCCCACCTCGACGGCGTCGTCCTCGCTGGCCGCGTTGATCACCTCGACCTTGATGTCCTTGCCGGCGCCCTCGGCGTCGCCGATGAGCTGCCGGCCGAGGTCGTCGCAGACCTGCCGCACGGCCTCGGCGAAGACGCCGTACTCGGGGGTGACGCCGGAGGAGCCGGAGGCCAGCAGCAGCACGGTGTCGTTGGTGGACATGCAGCCGTCGGAGTCGAGGCGGTCGAAGGTGACCTTGGTGGCGGCGCGCAGGGCCTGATCCAGCACCTCGTCGCCGAGGTCGGCGTCGGTGGTGAGGACGACCAGCATGGTGGCGAGGCCGGGGGCGAGCATGCCCGCGCCCTTGGCCATGCCGCCGACCGTCCAGCCGTCCACGGTCACCACGGCGGTCTTGTGGACGGTGTCGGTGGTCTTGATGGCGATGGCGGCCTTCTCGCCGCCGTGCTCGGAGAGCTGGGCGGCGGCCTTCTCCACCCCCTTGAGCAGCTTGTCCATCGGCAGCAGGACGCCGATGAGGCCGGTGGAGCAGACGGCGATCTCGATGGCGCCCCGGCCGAGCACCTCGGCCGTCCGCTCGGCGGTCGTGTGGGTGTCCTGGAAGCCCCGGGGGCCGGTACAGGCGTTGGCGCCGCCGGAGTTCAGGACGACGGCCGAGACCTGGCCGCTCTTGAGGACCTGCTCGGACCAGAGCACCGGCGCGGCCTTCACGCGATTGGAGGTGAAGACGCCCGCGGCGGCACGGCGGGGCCCCTCGTTGACCACGAGGGCCAGGTCGGGGTTGCCGTTCTCCTTGATCCCGGCGGCGATGCCCGCCGCCGTGAATCCCTTGGCTGCCGTGACGCTCACGGTGCGACTCCGATCGTGGAGAGCCCGGTGGTCTCGTAGAGACCCAGGGCGATGTTCATGCTCTGGACGGCACCGCCGGCGGTGCCCTTGGTCAGGTTGTCGATGGCGCCGATCGCGATGATGCGGCCCGCGGCCGCGTCGTACGCGACCTGCACCTGAACGGCGTTGGAACCGTGGACGGACGCGGTGGCGGGCCACTGGCCCTCGGGGAGCAGACGGACGAACGGCTCGTCGGCGTAGGCCTTGCCGTAGGCGGCGCGCAGGGTCTCGCCGGTCAGGGGGCCGGCGGCCTTGGCGCTGCACGTGGCGAGGATGCCGCGGGGCATCGGCGCGAGGGTCGGCGTGAAGGAGACGGAGATACGCTCCCCCGCCACCGCGCTGAGGTTCTGGATCATCTCGGGCGTGTGGCGGTGGCCGCCGCCGACGCCGTACGGCGACATGGAGCCCATCACCTCGCTGCCGAGCAGGTGGGGCTTGGGCGCCTTGCCCGCGCCGGAGGTGCCGGACGCGGCGACGATCACCGCCTCGGGCTCGGCGAGCCGTGCCGCGTAGGCCGGGAACAGGGCGAGGGAGACGGCGGTCGGGTAGCAACCGGGCACCGCGACGCGCTTGGACCCCGCGAGCCGGGCGCGGGCGCCGGGAAGCTCGGGGAGGCCGTAGGGCCAGGTGCCGGCGTGCGAGGAGCCGTAGAAGGTCTCCCAGTCGGCCGCGTCCTCGAGCCGGAAGTCGGCGCCCATGTCGATCACGAGGACGTCCGGGCCGAGCTGCTCGGCGACAGCGGCGGACTGCCCGTGCGGCAGCGCCAGGAAGACCACGTCGTGTCCGGCGAGGGCCTGCGCGGTGGTCGCCGTCAGGACGCGGTCGGCCAGCGGCAGCAGGTGCGGCTGGAGGGCGCCGAGGCGCTGCCCGGCGTTGGAGTTGCCGGTCAGGGCACCGATCTCGATCTCGGGATGCGCGAGGAGCAGGCGCAGGAGTTCTCCGCCCGCGTATCCGCTCGCTCCGGCCACCGCCGCACGTACCGCCATGTCCACCCTCCTCTAGATGGCATGACTATACGTTTCGCTGCACTTTTATGCAATGAGGCCCTGGTGAGGGACGCCTGACCGCTGCGACTGAGCGCGATAGCCGCCGCGGCCGCACGGGAGGCGATCACTGCCGACCGTGCCCGGCGCCGCCGTGAGGCAACGGGGCGGTACACCTCCGGTGCCCGCGCAGGCACTCGGCGACGACGTGCGCTCGCATGCTCTACCCGACGGCCAGACCCCGATCCGATCACGATGACCGCGGTACCGAGGACACCGGCGATACGGCGGGCGGGGAGGGATGACAGGACGAGCGGTGACATCCCGGTTCGGGACACGATGGCGGGCTGGGGCGCGTGGCGGCTCACTCGGCACGACTTCACGCCCACGCCGCACATGACCCTGGCCCGAGGCGATCCTCGACTTCTACGGCGCCCCGACGAAGGGTCTGGACCTGCCCGAGCTGGTCGCCCAGGTCGCTGCTTCACTCACCGACCACGGCACGAAGTTGCTGATCCCTGACGACATCACCCGGCTGCGGATGCACCGCGCCGATGACCAGGACACCTTGGACCTGATCCGCGCATTCATGAGCATGCACCTCACCCTCGCCCTGGTCGGCGTCGACATCCCCGGCTCCGGCCTCATGGACGAAGGCCGCCGCACCGCCAACAACGAGCGCCGACGGCCGGTCAACGGGTGGGAGCCGGCACGGCCCAGCGAATATGAGCCCCCGGCATGCCTGTGAGGCAGAAGCAGCCTTCACCCCCAGACAGCCTATTTCGACCTTTCGAGGAAGCGACGGCCAAGATCATAGGACATACCCATTCCTATGAACACAATTGACGGCCAGACATATCCGGGATCCACATTCTCTGTCGCTAAGGCGAAGGTGAACCAGCCACTTCCGGCACCGACACCGAGGCCCGTCGCTGGGGGTACTGGTGGTGTCCAGAACGTCAGCTGCCTCTTCTTCCACCCGCGCGCGTGACGGCCGCTCTCGGACGGCACGACAGCCCCACGCTCCCCGCACGTTGCATCCGGCACTGGTTCCTTGCTCCTGCGAGGCTTCGGTGGCATGGCGATCTCCATCGACGGGGGTTCGTTGCGGTGCGCCAGGTTCACTTACGTGCATCGGTCGCGGGAGCGAGAACCCTACTTGCGGGGGCGCCCCAGAGTCAGGGACCCGAACCCGTACAGAAGATCGCGTGGGCCCCTTGAGATCCTCAGTACGCTGATTCTAAGCGAGACACGCCTGCACGGCTAGAGGCATCATCGATTTGAATGAATCACTCGAGGGTGGACCAGCAAGTCAAGCCAAATCTAATGCACCTACCGCTCCGCCGGGATCGAGGGGAAGTGCAGCATGCCGTGACCGTCGACGTCAGCCGTCTCGGGCGTCCCCAACGGCCCGGAGACACGCGCCCGCACGACGAAGTCCCGTCCCATCCCCCGTCAGACCGCGCTTCGCCTGTCGTAGGTACCTCGCCGACCGGCTGGTGATCCGCCGGCAGCGGGCCGGAATGCAGACTGATCATGCAGGTGGCACTGAACGCTGTCATTGACGCCACCACCGCGAGATCGGCCTGATGCCACCTCTCGGACCGGGACAAGTGGGCGAGGGCAGCTCCCAGGTGGCCCTCTCCCACTGCGACAGCTCAGCACGGCACCGTGGCTTGCCTATGCGTTGCTGCCTGCGTACTCCATACCGCGAAGTCCAAGAATGAGGGCCCCCTGCGCTTCGGCCCAGGTGCCCAGTTCACTTGAGTCCAGGACGAACTGAGGGTTTTCGACAACGGCCCCGGGCAGCGCGAAACGTTGTAGGGACTCGCGGCAGCCTTCCAGCAAGAGCTGGCTTTGTGCGAGCCGACCGCCAAGGACCACGAGGTCAGGGTTGAGCAGGTTGCACAACTGCGCCAGGGATTGACCAAGGATCCGCCCTGCATCGCGGATCACCCGCATGCAGACCGCGTCCCGCGCGTGGGCTGCCGCGATGACCTGCTCCAGAGTCTCCAGCACGGGCGCGCCGTTCCTGGTGCGCGCGCCATGGACCTGCGCAATCAGGGCATCGGCACCGATGACGGTCTCCAAACAACCCCGTCCGCCGCACTGGCAGACCGCACCGTTCGGATCCACGGTGAGGTGCCCTATCTCACCGGCCATGCCACCGTGGCCGCGCAGCACGGAGGTGTGCACGATGATCCCGGCACCGATACCCGTCGACGCCTTCACGTAGACCACTGTTTCGGCGTGCTCTCGTGTACCGTACGTCCGTTCGGCCAACGCTCCAAGGTTGGCGTCGTTGTCAATGAACGTACGCACACCCAGCCACGCGCCCAGATCGCCCGCCGGATCGTCGCCCTCTCGCCAGGGAGGCAGGATCGGCTGGGTGAAGCCGCCGGTGCGGGGGTTGATCATCCGAGGTACGGCGATCCCGAGCGAGAACACGTCGGAGCGCCGCCCCCCTGTCCCCGCGATCGCTGCGTCGATCATTTGCCGGACTTCCGGGAGAGCCCGATGCCAGCCCCTGCTGACACCTTCCGAACTGACCCGCGAGGTCACCTGGTCGAAATCTGCGTCAAGTCTGCGTGCAACCACCGTCGTATGGTTCGTCCCGAGGTGCACGCCGACGCCGACGTCATTCACGGGTGACAGGACGATCTTGCCGCGCTCCTTGGTCCCGGGTACGAGTCCGGCCTCCACGAGTTCGCGGACCGCAGCCGAGACCGTAGCCTGCGAGAGCAGGGTGCGGTACGCGATGTCGGCCTGGGTGCCGGACTTGATCGCCACAGCGAGCAGCACTTTCCTGCGGTTAGCTGCTCGCGTGGGGCCCGCCTCCGGCAGCCGACCGAAAAGATCTTGCACGTCCGCCATTGCCCCTAGCCTCGATAGCCGCACTGCGATTTTTTATGATCGAATCGGAATACTAGCAGCAGGACCTTCAATTCGAACCGGCTGAGCTTCCGGTACGGAAGTCGAAGGCCGATCTGCGGGCATCGAGGATCTGGCGTCGCGGGGGTGACAATCACCTCAGCCCGGTGGCCCCGGCGTCACACTCAGGCGAGTCGGGCATCCATGGCCCGCAGCGTTCCGACAGGTCACGCCAGGAGGCACCAGTCCGGATCTTGTAGACCATGCCGTTGGCCACCTGCCGGTCCGCGACGCGGGGTCGCCCCGTCACGGCTCGTGGTATCAGCGAAACGAGTAACTCCCACGCCTGGTCGGCGAGTTCATGGCGACGTATCACCTGGCCAGGATCCACCACCCGATGATCTTTGAAGACGGAGCCTAGAACTCTCAAGATCCGCTGGCAAGGATTCTCCACGCCTGTCTCAGCTGCACGGACATAGGCATGTAGCACCAACTAAAATTATCGGTCACACGCGCCGGAGCGCCTCTCACCGGTGCGGCGCGGCCTCGGGCGCGGCGTCCGCCGTGGGCAGCATGACCCAGCGGGAGACCACGAAGGTCACCGGGATCGCCGCCGCCGAGGCGATCAGCGGAGCGAATCGGCTGCCGGCGTGGAGGACGTCGACGATCACGTACACGCCCACCGTGGTGATCAGGAAATTGGTGACGTTGGTCAGCGGGAACAGCAGGAATTTCCGCCAGGTCGGCCGCGTGCGGTAGGTGAAACGCGCGTTCAGGAAAAAGGAGCCGATCATGCTGAGCAGGAATGCCAGGATGTGCGCGGCGAGATACGGCAGCCGGGTCAGGAACAGCAGATAGAGACCGTAATAGGTGGCCGTGTTGACGGCGCCGACCACGGCGAAGGTGAGGATCTGCCGCGGCATCTGCCCGGGCGTCTGTCCCGGCGCCCCGCTCGGCGTCTGCCCCGGCGCCCCTCCCGGCGTCCGGCCCGGTGTCTGCCCCGGCATGCGGCCCGGTGTCTGCCCCGGCGTCCGGCTCGGTGTCTGTCTCGACATCAGGGGATGAGGTCCTTCGTCCGTTCCACGTTGGTCGCCTTCACCAGGAAGTGAGGGCGCCCCTTCACCTCGTAGTAGATGCGGCCGGTGTACTCCCCGATGACTCCCAGCATGACCATCTGGACGCCCGCGAGGGCCGTGACGGCCGTGATGATGGTCACATAGCCGGGGGTCTGGACCCCTTGGACGATGGCCGCGCCGACGATCCAGGCCGTGTAGAGCCCGGCGCACGCCAGCAGGCTGATGCCGAGCCAGAGGGCCGCGCGCAGCGGGCGGTTGTTGAAGGAGAGCAGGCCGTCGAGGCCGTAGTTGAGCAGGCTGCGGAAGGACCAGGAGCTCTGGCCCGCCTCGCGCACAGCGTTCTCGTACTCGAAGGTGACGCTCGGGAAGCCCACCCAGGCGAACAGGCCCTTGGAGAAGCGGTTGTACTCCGTGAGGTTCAGGACGGCGTCCACCACCCGGCGTGACAGCAGGCGGAAGTCGCCCGCGCCGTCGACGAGTTCGACGTCGACCAGGCGGTTGATGATCCGGTAGTACAGGCGGGCGGTGAGGGTCCGGGTGAAACGGTCGCCGGTGCGGCTGCGCCTGGCGATGACCTGGTCGTGGCCCTGTTCCCGCAGCTCCACCATGCGCCGGATCAGCGCCGGCGGGTGCTGCAGGTCGGCGTCCATCACGACCACGGAGTCGCCCGAGGCGTGCCGGAGGCCCGCGAGCAGGGCCGCCTCCTTGCCGAAGTTGCGGCTGAAGGAGACGTAGCGCACCCGCGGGTCGAGGTCGGCGAGGTGCTCCAGGGCGGCGAGCGTGCGGTCCCGGCTGCCGTCGTCGACGTACACGAACTCCATGTCGTGGCCGAGCGGCAGCAGTTCGTCGGCGATCTTCTGGATCTCCGTGTGGAAGCGTTCTATGACGTCTTCCTCGTTGTAGCAGGGCGCGACGATCGATATCAGCATGGTGGGTCCCCTAGGGCGCGGTCAGGAAGCGGTGGCCACGGGCTCGCGTGGTGATGGGGTCGGGGGCGGCGCCGGGGCGCGTCGCCGGCGGCGGACGGCGGTCAGGGCGGTGATCAGCACCAGGACGCCGAGCGAAGCGGCCCCGACGTACCCGCCGAGCCGCAGGCCGGGTGGGTGGAAGGTGCAGGTCAGACTGGTCGAGTCGGCGTCGAGGGGGACGGCGACGAGCCCGTGGTAGTCCTCGGCGGGCCGGGCGGGGCCGGTCCCGGTGGCGCACCGCCAGCCGGCGATGCGGGGCGCGGCGACCACGGCGATCCCCTTGCTGCCGGCGGGCAGCCGGGCCCGCACGGTGCCGTCGGAGACCGTCACCCGCGTGGCGCCGGTGGCCTTCAGGCGGGCGGCGGCGGTGTGCAGCCGCCCGGTGTCCAGGCAGCCGACGGCGCCGGCCGGGATCCGGCCGGGGCGCTCCGGGGACAGCTCGACGGTCAGCCGCCCGGAGGCCGGGGTGATGCCCAGCGGTTCCATGGCGGCGCGGTTGCGCGGGAGTTCGAACCGGAACCGGGCGGCGGGGGTGCTGGCGCCGGCGAGCCGCGCGGTGCCGGAGTAGTGCGGAGCCCACAGGTTCACCTGGGTCCCGGCCGGGCAGCGGGCCGTGATCGTCGGCTTGGTCTTCGCGTGCCCGGTGCCGACCCGGGCCGCCGGGACCGGCTGCCCGGCGTCGTCGCGCACGACACGGCCGGGCACGGTGTAGACGCGGCTGCCGAGCAGCAGTTCCTGGTTGCGGTACGGCGACGGGCCGAAGGGCGCGGTGCCGGGTGCGGTCCGGACCGTGACCAGGGGCGGCACGTCCTGCCGGGTAACGGACACCGGGCCGCCGGTCCCCGGCAGGTACTTCTGGTGCGGGTCCGGCGGGTTGTGCACCCGGGCGCCGACGGAGAAGAAGACGTCGGTGACGGCGTTGTCGAGGCTCTGCACGCTGCGGCCGCGCGAGGTCCAGCCGCCTCCGAGAGCGGTGAGGGTGTGGCTGAGGACGTCCGAGGTCAGGCTGCTGTAGTACTGGGCGCCCTGGCCGCCCACCAGCATCGGGTCGTTGCCGACGGTCTGTTCGCGGCCGGGGTCGGTGCGGTACCGGGGCCAGCCGTCGACCGCGGCGACCGCCGCCGTCTGCCGGTCCTGGCGCTGCCCCCAGGGCGCGTAGTCGTCGAGGTGTCCCAGCCGGAGCCGGGTGGCCACGGCGGAGGTCGCGGCGGTCTCCCCCAGCTGGGCGCCCAGCAGGAGGGCGACGGCCAGTGCGGCGAGTGCGCCGCGCTGCCCGGTGCGGCCCAGCAGCAGGAGGCCGCCCAGGGCCCCCGCGACGGCGAGCAGCAGCACGGGCCAGGTGTACGACGGCCGTATCAGCTCACTGCGGCTCGCGACGGCGGTGATCAGCGCGAGCAGCGCGGTCGCGGCGCCGAGGGCGCGCCGGTCGGGCGGGCCGTACGCGAGGGCGTGCCAGGCGGCGATGACCAGCAGCCCGCACAGCACGAAGGCCTGCCGGTAGGGGCTGCCCTGCGGGGTGGCGAAGGCGTGCCAGACCAGGTGGGTGGGCGCCCACTGCAGCGACAGGGCGACCGCGAGCACCAGCGCCGTCCAGCCCGCGCGCACGCGGGGCGGGACCGCCCGGTGGAAGGGCAGCGCGAGGGCGAGCAGCAGGGCGGTGATGCCGACGTAGAGCGCCGGGGAGCCGAAGCCGTACGTCGCGGGCAGCAGCCGGGCCGCCACGTCCTCGCCCGGCACGGGCGCGAACTGCCGTACGCGGCCCGGGTAGGCGTGCTTGGTGCCGAAGTAGACGACCGTCACGAGCGGGGCGGCCAGGCCCACGCCCAGGGCGACGGTGAGGACGGCCCGGCCGGCCGTGACGAGCGCCTGCCGGCGCGACGGGCGGGCCAGTACCAGGCGCAGCACCAGCACCAGGCCGGCGCCCAGGGTGGCCATGTAGGCGGTGTAGAAGTTCGCGGTCCAGGCCAGGGCGACGATCAGGACGCCGAGCACCCGGCGGCGTCCGGCGAGGGCCCACTCGCCGACCAGGCACAGCAGCGGCAGGGCGATCAGGCCGTCGAGCCACATCGGGTTGTAGGAGGCGTCGGCGACGCTCCAGCCGCACAGGGCGTAGGACGCGCCGAGCAGGCCCGCCGCCCACCAGCGGCCGGGGCGCAGGCTGAGCAGCAGCCAGGCCATCGCCGCGGCGGCCGACGCGGTCTTCAGGACGGTCACGGCGTAGACCGCGAGGTCGATCCGGTCCCTGGGGAACAGGGCGACGAGCAGGGCGAACGGGCTGCTGAGGTAGGTGCCGAGGTCGGGCAGGAAGCTCGAGCCGTAGCCGGACTGCCAGTTGACGAGGAGGCCCCCGTCGGCCCTGCCGTGCAGCAGGTCCCACAGATGGGCGTGGAAGGGCACGTACTGGTTGCCCAGGTCGTTGACGCTGCGGGTGCGGGGGCCGAAGGGATAGCTGCGCGCGAGGACGTCGGCGGCGCAGAACGCCGTGATCGTGACGGCCGCGGCGAGCAGCGCGGCGGCCCGCGCGGGCGGGCGGGGTCCACCGGGTGAGGTCGAGCGTTCCATTTATCGGCAGGCTCCCAGCGAATTCACTTCACGGATTTCGCCGTCTTAGACGGGCGCACATGCCTATTGGTTGTCCACCCACGCAAAATTCAGGTGCATCCTTTCGAATCCGGTAAACGAATTATGAATTCCTCGGTGTTCCGGGAAACCGAGGATTTCCGGAAGGTGATGCCTGGGTGAATCACGCTCCTGTGCGGGCACGCTCGGGCACTTGACCTTGAGCGCACTCCAACTCCTACCGTTCGGGGCATGGCCGGTGCACCGCGCCGGACACGAGACCGATCACCCGAGGACGGACGAGCCGACATGAACGAGAGCACCACCCGTGAGGAGCGTTTCGCGCATGGCCTGGAGGTGCTGCGCCGCGTCGACGGCGAGAGTGGACAGCGGGTCGTCGACTCGCTCGCCGACATCAGCCCCGAGCTGGGGCACCAGATCGTCTCCTGGGGCTTCGGCGAGATCTACGACCGGCCGCAGCTCGCGCCCCGCGACCGCCAGTTGGTGACCCTCGGCATGCTGACCGCGCTGGGCGGCTGCGAACCGCAGCTGGAGGTCCACGTCAACGCGGCACTGAACGTGGGGCTCACCCCGGAGCAGATCGTGGAGGCGCTGTTGCACTCGGCCGGTTACTGCGGCTTCCCGAAGGCCCTCAACGCCACCTTCGTCGCGAAGAAGGTCTTCGCCGAGCGCGGGCTGCTGCCGCTCACGCCGGAGTCCGCGCCGCAGCCCCCGGCCGCCTCCTCCTGAGGACGGGGTCGGCTGCCGCCCCCCTTAAGACGTCGTCTCATTTGGAGTGCTGGGTAATCTTCACTGTGTGGTGATGGTTGAGCGAATGGTGCCGGACGAGTTGTGGGAGCTGTTCCAGCGGG
>NZ_JBEOTD010000022.1:42450-137672 GCF_040426375.1 Streptomyces sp. NPDC096012 | reverse complement strand
ACGCCCGGTTACATTCCGAACCCGGAAGCTAAGCCTTACAGCGCCGATGGTACTGCAGGGGGGACCCTGTGGGAGAGTAGGACACCGCCGAACAATTCTTCAAAGGTCGGATCCTGAACTTCGGTTCAGGGTCCGGCCTTTTTTTGTTTCACTTAACGTGTCGTTCACGTTCCGCGCCCAGCATCCCAGCATGGGAACTGCAGCAATGCTCAGGGCCGCCGGCGTCGGAGTCGGCGACGAGGTCGTCGTACCGGCCTTCGGGAACATCGAGGTCGCCGAGGCCGTGACCCTGGCCGGAGCGGTCCCGGTGTTCGCCGACATAGATCCGCTGACCTACTGCCTCGACCCGGACGCGGTCCAGGCCGCCCTGACGGGGCGTACGGCCGCGGTAGTTGCCGTCCACCGCTTCGGACGGCACGCGGACATCGGGCGGTTGCACGCGGTCGGGCAGCGGCACGGGCTCCTGGTGCTGGAGCAGGGCGAGTCCGAGGTGCCGTACGACGAGATAGCGCAGCGCAGGGAACGCGCCGCCTATCTCGACGCCAAACTCAAGGGCGTACGCACGCCGGACGGTGGCGACGGGCACTCCTACCAGCAGTACGTCGTGCGGGTTCCGGGCAACGGCCGGCCCGACCGTGACGCGTTCGCACGAGCCGTACGCGCCAGGGGAGTCGACTGCCGGGTGCCGGTGAAGACGCCGGTGCACCGGCTGCCGGAGTTCCGCCGGTGCGTGGCACTGCCGCAGACCGAGCTGGCGTCCGACGAGACGCTCGCGCTGCCCGTGGACGCTTCGCTCACAAAACGGGAGATGCAGCGCATCGTGTCCGCGTGCAACGCCCTCGGCGGTTTGCTCCAGCCCGCCTTCTGAACGGCCACCGAACGAATTTGGGAAGTCGGGTCTCTTCGGGGTACAGTTTCTTCGTCGCAGCGGGGGAGACCCTGAAAGCGACAGGCCCCTATAGCTCAGTCGGCAGAGCGTCTCCATGGTAAGGAGAAGGTCAACGGTTCGATTCCGTTTGGGGGCTCGGACAAAAAGGCCCCACCCTTTTCGGGTGGGGCCCTTTTTCATGCCTCCATGTGGATTCCCGGAACCCGCATCGCCAGAATGGCCATGTCGTCGGACGGCGCGTCCGACGCGAAGCGTTCCACCGCACGCATGATCCGCGCCGCCACCGCGCCCGCCGTCAGGCCCGTGCAGGTGGTGAGGACGTCGGCGAGTCCGTCGTCGCCCAGCATCCGCGTCCCCTCGCGGCGTTCGGTGACACCGTCCGTGACACAGAGCAGCACGTCACCCGGGTCGAGGGTGATCGCCTCCTCGTACAGCTCCAGATCCTCGATGACGCCCAGCAGGGGCTGCGGTTCGGCCGCCGCCACCACCGTGCCGTCCTGGCGCAGGCGCAGCGGGAGCGGGTGCCCCGCGCACACGACCTTCAGATCGGCGCTGCCGTCCGGCTGCGGGCGCAACTCGCCGTACAGGAGGGTCAGGAAGCGGCTGCGGTCGCCCTCGTCGAGGATCGCGGAGTTGAGGCGCTCCAGCACGGCCGGTCCGCTCAGGCCCTCGCGGGCGAGCAGCCGCAGAGCGTGCCGGGCGAGGCCGGTGACCGCCGCCGCGTTGGGGCCCGTACCGCAGACGTCGCCGATGGCGAAGCCGTACGCGTCCTCGCCGATGGGGAAGACGTCGTAGAAGTCGCCGCCGACCTCGTTGCCCTCGCCGGCCGCGCGGTAGATGACCTCTACCTCGATCCCTTCGATGTGCGGGGTGCCGGGTGGGAGCAGGCTGCGCTGGAGGGCCTGGCTGATGGCCGTGCGCTCCGAGTACAGGCGGGCGTTGTCCAGGGCGAGGGCCGCCCGGCGGCTCAGGTCCTCGGCGAGTTCCAGGATCTCCTGGCGGAAGTGCTCGTCGGTGGGCTTGCCGAGGGTCAGCATGCCGATGACGCGGTTGCGGGCCACCAGCGGGAGCACGACCGTCTCGCCGCCGACCGCGCCGGCCGTCGCCAGGGTCGGGCCGATGCCCGAGGCGAGCTGGCGCGTGGGGCCGCCGGTCAGGCCGAGGCTGCGCATGGAGGTGCGCAGGGCGGCCTGGTGGGCGACCTCGGCGGGAGCGGTCCACACGCGGGCGCCGGGCGTCGGTACCGGATCCGGCGGCGGGATCTTGGACAACAACGACTTGATGCCGTCGATGAGTTCCTCGTCCTCGTGCAGGACGTAGGACAGATAGGGCTCGGAGGCCTGGTCCGCGATCGTGTACACCGCGCACCAGGTGGCCAGCGTCGGGACGGTCATCTGAGCCATCAGCGCCAGGGTCTGGTCGCGGTCCAGGGTGCCCGCCAGCAGGTCGGAGGCCTCCACCAGGAAGCTGAGCGAGCCGCGGCGCAGTCGCTCCAGCTCGCCCAGCCGGGCCGACTCGACGGCCAGGGCGATCCGGTCGGCCGCGAACTGCAGGCGCAGCGCCTCCTCGTTGGAGTACCGCCCGGGCGCCTCGGCGGCGACGCCGAGGGAGCCGGTGAGGCGGCCCTCGACCTTGAGCGGGACCGTGACCACCGAGCGCATCCCGGTGCCGGCGAGCAGCGGTACGGCGCCCGGGACGGCGTTGAGGTCGTCGTGCACGGCGGGCATACGGGCGGAGCCGTAGCGGCCGGGGCCGGCTTCGACGGGGACGCGGGCGAAGCGCTGGCGGGCGGAGGGCAGGCCGGTGGAGGCACGGACCTCCAGTTCCGTCTCGTCGTCGGTGGCGAGCAGCAGGAACGCGGAGTCGCCGTCGAGCATGTCGCGGGAGCGTTCCACCGTGCGCTGCAGCAGGCCGTCGAGGTCGTCCGGGGCGGGGGAGCCGATGAACACCTCGAAGGGGTCGGTGTTCTGCCCGTCGCCGGACTGCGGCTGGTCGCCGGCCGGCACGCGCGACGGCGACTGCAGGACGGCGCGCTCGTGGTCCCGTACCAGCAGGCACACGGTGGAGGGCTCGCCCCCGGTGTCGCGGACCCTGAGGTGGGAGGCGTACACCCGGATCACCCGGCCGTCGGCGCCGCGGATGCCGTAGCTGCCCTCCCAGCGCGAGAGCTGGAGCGCCTCGGCGACGCCGGTGCCGGTGCCCGGGGTGTGCGGCCAGGCGGCGAGTTCGGTGAGGGGTTTGCCGATGACCTGGACCGCCGAGTGGCCGAAGATCTCCTCCGCGTCCTCGTTCCAGGCGCTGACGGAGCCCTTGCGGTCGACCTGGAGGACGGCGACGCGGACCCGGCCGTCGGCCAGCGGGAGCAGATCGGCGGGGAGCGAGGGGCCGGCGGTGCGGGTGCCGACCGCACGTTCGGGCAGGCTGATCTGGAACCAGACCTTCTTGGCGGTGGGGGTGTAGTCCACGCCCCAGCGGGTGGCCAGGGCCGCGCACAGCTGCAGGCCGCGGCCGCCCTCGCGGTCGGGGTTGCCCATGGTCGCCGCCGCCTGCTGGAGGGGTACCTCGCGCTCGGGGTAGCGGTCGGAGACCTCGACGCGCACGCCCTCCTCGGTCCGCAGGCACAGCACCTCCGCGTGCGTGCCCGCGTGGACGACCGCGTTGGTCACCAGTTCGCTGGTGAGGACGACCGCGTCGTCGACGATGTCGGAGAAGCCCCAGCCCTGGAGCGTGTCGCGGACGAAGGACCGGGCGGTCGCGACCGATCGGCCGACGGGCTCGAAACTGGCGGCCGCGCGCGCGGTGATCACAGAACTCCTCGGCCGGTTGTCGACATGCGGGTCTGGGGGTCCGGCCGGCTCGCGCCGCTGCTGCGGCATCGGCTCGCCCGTCGGCTGTGGCTCCGGGGGCTGTCCCCCGGGGATCAGTCCGGTGGTCATGGTCTGCGGCCGCCCCTCCGATGCCCGCTCGTGTTCGTGCCACCGCCCAGGCCGGTCGGACCGGTGCGGCTGGACAGCCGCATGCAAGGTTACTTACCTTCGCCGTCCGAGCGGATGCCGGTCGCCGGTGTTTACCCCTCAGGGTGTGCGGACGATGTGCGAAGCTGCCGAACTGTTATGGCCTGGTTCGGACGGGGTGAAACACTGGGCAGGCTTCTGACGAAGGTCTGGTCGCGCCGCTTGCGCTGCCTGCGGGGTGGGCAGCAGCCCCTGGTGTGGCCGGACCTCGTCCGGCGGTGATACGCAGCAGTAACCGGTACGCGGAGGTAACCGGTATGCCGAGGACCGGCACGCCTGGGCCCAACGCGACCGAGCACAGCAGTAACGGTCTACCCCTCCGGGAGGGACACAGTGGAGTCTGGCGCGGCGACGCGGGGCACGAAGACGCGCGCGAAAGGCGGACAGTCCCTGGGCAGGAACGGTGGCACCACCACCGTGGACACAGCTGCCCTGAACCGGCTGCTGGCCGCTCTGGTGGCGATGCGCGACGGGAACTTCCGCAAGCGGCTCACGGTGTCCGGGGACGGCGTGATGTCGGAGATCATGGCCGTCTTCAACGAGGTGGCCGACCGGAACCTCCATCTGACCGGTGAGCTGTCCCGGGTGCGGCGCATGGTGGGACGTGAGGGAAAACTCACGGAACGGCTGGAGACGGGGGCCAGCGAGGGCTCCTGGGCGACCGCGATCGACAACTCCAACGCGCTGGTGGACGATCTCGTCTGGCCGGTCTCGGAGGTCAGCCGGGTCCTCACGGCGGTCGCCGACGGCGATCTGTCGCCGCGCATGGAGCTGCGGACGCAGGCGCAGGACGGTGGGACGGGACATCCGCTGCGCGGTGAGTTCCTGAAGGTCGGCCGGACCGTCAACAACCTGGTCGACCAGTTGTCGACGTTCACCGACGAGGTCACGCGCGTGGCCAGCGAGGTGGGTACCGAGGGCAAGCTCGGCGGCCAGGCCCAGGTGCGCGGGATGTCGGGTTCGTGGAAGGACCTGACCGATTCCGTCAACACCATGGCGTACCGGCTGACGGCCCAGGTGCGGGACATCGCCCTGGTGACGACGGCGGTCGCCAAGGGTGACCTGTCGCGCAAGGTGACCGTGCACGTGGCCGGCGAGATGCTGGAGCTGAAGAACACCGTCAACACGATGGTGGACCAGCTGTCGTCCTTCTCCTCCGAGGTCACACGCGTGGCCCGGGAGGTGGGCACCGAGGGCATCCTGGGCGGCCAGGCGCGGGTGCCCGGGGTCGCCGGTGTGTGGAAGGAGCTGACCGACTCCGTCAACACGATGGCGGGCAACCTGACCGCGCAGGTGCGGGGGATCTCGCAGGTCACGACGGCCGTCGCCAGTGGTGACCTGTCGCAGAAGGTGACCGTTCCGGCGCGGGGCGAGGTGGCGCGGCTCGCCGAGACGATCAACCAGATGACCGAGACGCTGCGGATCTTCGCCGACGAGGTCACGCGGGTGGCGAACGAGGTCGGTGCCGAGGGCCGGCTGGGCGGCCAGGCGAACGTGCCGGGCGCGGCCGGCACCTGGAAGGACCTGACGGACTCCGTCAACACGGTCTTCAGGAACCTGACCACGCAGGTGCGCGACATCGCCGCGGTGACGACGGCCGTGGCCAGCGGTGACCTGTCGCAGAAGGTCACCGTGGACGTGGCCGGCGAGATGCTGGAGCTGAAGAACACCGTCAACGGCATGGTGGACCAGCTGTCGGCGTTCGGTGCCGAGGTGACGCGGGTGGCCCGCGAGATCGGTGTCGAGGGTGAGCTGGGCGGCCAGGCGCAGGTGCCGGGTGCGGCCGGCACCTGGAAGGACCTGACGGACTCCGTCAACACCGCTTTCCGCAACCTGACCGGACAGGTGCGCAACATCGCCCAGGTGACCACCGCCGTGGCCAACGGCGACCTCTCCCAGAAGGTCACCGTCGACGTCTCCGGCGAGATGCTGCAGCTGAAGAACACCGTGAACACGATGGTGGACCAGCTGTCCTCGTTCGCCGACCAGGTGACGCGGATGGCCCGGGACGTGGGCACGGAGGGCCGCCTCGGCGGGCAGGCCCGGGTGGACGGTGTCTCGGGCACCTGGAAGGAGCTGACGGACTCCGTCAACTTCATGGCCGGGAACCTGACCTCCCAAGTGCGGCAGATCGCCCAGGTGACCACGGCCGTGGCGCGCGGTGACCTGTCGCAGAAGATCGACGTCGACGCGCGCGGCGAGATCCTCGAGCTGAAGAACACGATCAACACGATGGTCGACCAGCTGTCCGCCTTCGCCGACCAGGTGACCCGGGTGGCCCGGGACGTGGGCACGGAGGGCCGCCTCGGCGGGCAGGCGCAGGTGCCCGGGGTCGCCGGTGTGTGGCGGGACCTCACCGACTCGGTGAACGGCATGGCCGGCAACCTCACCGCCCAGGTGCGCAACATCGCGCAGGTCGCCACCGCCGTGGCCCGGGGTGACCTCTCCCAGAAGATCACCGTGGACGCGCGCGGGGAGATCCTGGAGCTGAAGAACACCCTGAACACGATGGTCGACCAGCTGTCGTCGTTCGCCCAGGAGGTCACCCGGGTGGCCCGCGAGGTGGGCACCGAGGGCATGCTCGGCGGCCAGGCGGAGGTCCAGGGTGTCTCCGGCACCTGGAAGGACCTCACGCAGTCGGTGAACTTCATGGCGAACAACCTGACGATCCAGGTGCGCAACATCGCCGAGGTCACGACGGCGGTCGCCAAGGGCGACCTGTCGAAGAAGATCACCGTTGACGCGAAGGGCGAGATCCTCGAGCTCGTCACGACGGTCAACACGATGGTCGACCAGCTGTCCAGCTTCGCCGAGCAGGTGACGCGGGTGGCCCGTGAGGTGGGCACCGAGGGCATCCTGGGCGGTCAGGCGCACGTGCCGGGCGTCACCGGCATCTGGAAGGACCTGAGCAACAACGTCAACCTGATGGCCAACAACCTGACCATGCAGGTGCGCAACATCTCCCAGGTGGCCGCCGCGGTCGCCAACGGCGATCTGACGCGGCAGGTGACGATCGAGGCGAGCGGCGAGGTCGCGCAGCTCGCCGACACCATCAACACCATGGTGAAGACGCTGAGTTCGTTCGCCGACCAGGTCACCAAGGTGGCCCGTGAGGTGGGTACGGACGGCATCCTGGGCGGCCAGGCGCACGTACCGGGTGTGGCCGGCACGTGGAAGGACCTCACCGAGTCCGTGAACCAGATGGCGTCCAACCTGACCGGTCAGGTGCGCAACATCGCCATGGTCACCACGGCCATCGCCAAGGGCGACCTGACCAAGAAGATCGACATCGACGCGCGCGGCGAGATCCTCGAGCTGAAGACGACGATCAACACGATGGTCGACCAGCTGTCCAGCTTCGCCGAGGAGGTCACGCGCGTGGCCCGCGAGGTGGGCACCGAAGGGCAGCTCGGCGGCCAGGCGCGCGTGCGTGACGTGGACGGCACCTGGCGGGACCTGACCGAGTCGGTGAACGAGATGGCCGGAAACCTGACCCGGCAGGTGCGTGCCATCGCGCGCGTGGCGACCGCGGTCACCCGGGGCGACCTGAACCTGAAGATCGACGTGGACGCGTCCGGCGAGATCCAGGAACTGCAGGACTACATCAACAAGATGATCGCCAACCTGCGCGACACCACGATCGCCAACGAGGAGCAGGACTGGCTCAAGGGCAACCTCGCCCGCATCTCCGCGCTGATGCAGGGCCGCCGGGACCTGGCGGACGTGGCCTCGCTGATCATGAGCGAGCTGACGCCGGTGGTCTCCGCGCAGCACGGCGCGTTCTTCGTGGCGATGCCCCTCATGGAGGGCCAGGAGCTCAGCGGCGATGCCGAGGACAAGTACGAACTGCGCATGCTCGGCTCGTACGGCTACTCGATGGGCTCCATGCCGACGTCGTTCCGGCCCGGTGAGGCGCTGATCGGCACGGCCGCCCAGGAGAGGCGGACGGTCCTGGTGGAGAACGCGCCCAGCGGCTACCTGAAGATCTCGTCCGGTCTGGGCGAGGCCCCGCCCGCGCAGGTGATCGTGCTGCCGGTCCTCTTCGAGGGCACCGTGCTGGGTGTGATCGAGCTGGCCTCGTTCACACCGTTCACGCAGATCCAGCGGGACTTCCTCAACCAGATCGCCGAGATGATCGCGACCAGCGTCAACACCATCTCGGTGAACACCAAGACCGAGCTGCTGCTGAAGCAGTCGCAGGAACTGACCGAGCAGCTGCGGGAGCGGTCGGCCGAGCTGGAGAACCGGCAGAAGGCGCTGCAGGCCTCCAACGCCGAACTGGAGGAGAAGGCCGAGCTGCTGGCCCGGCAGAACCGGGACATCGAGGTGAAGAACACCGAGATCGAGGAGGCCCGGCAGGTCCTGGAGGAGCGTGCCGAGCAGCTCGCGGTGTCGATGCGCTACAAGAGCGAGTTCCTCGCCAACATGTCGCACGAGCTGCGTACGCCGCTCAACTCGCTGCTGATCCTGGCCAAGCTGCTCGCCGACAACGCCGAGGGCAACCTCTCGCCGAAGCAGGTGGAGTTCGCCGAGACCATCCACGGTGCCGGCTCCGACCTGCTGCAGCTGATCAACGACATCCTCGACCTGTCGAAGGTCGAGGCGGGCAAGATGGACGTCTCCCCGACGCGCATCGCGCTGGTCCAGCTGGTGGACTACGTGGAGGCGACGTTCCGGCCGCTGACCGCGGAGAAGGGCCTGGACCTGTCCGTGCGGGTCTCCCCGGAGCTGCCGGCGACCCTGCACACCGACGAGCAGCGGCTGCTGCAGGTGCTGCGCAACCTGCTGTCCAACGCGGTGAAGTTCACCGACTCCGGGTCGGTGGAGCTGGTGATCCGGCCCGCCGGCACGAATGTGCCGCAGAAGATCCGGGAGCAGCTGCTGGAGGCCGGTTCGCTGACCGATCCGGAAGGCGAGCTGATCGCGTTCTCGGTCACCGACACCGGTATCGGCATCGCGGCCAGCAAGATGCGGGTGATCTTCGAGGCGTTCAAGCAGGCGGACGGCACGACCAGCCGCAAGTACGGCGGCACCGGTCTCGGGCTGTCGATCTCGCGGGAGATCGCGCAGCTGCTCGGCGGTGAGATCCACGCGCAGAGCGAGCCGGGCCGCGGCTCGACGTTCACGCTGTACCTGCCGCTGCACCCGAGCGAGCTGCCGCCGCAGGGCTACCAGCAGTCCGTGCCCCAGCTGGAGGCCGGCGAGCTGCTCGCCTCGGAGGCGGAGCAGTCCTCGGAGCTGTCGGCGGTGGAGGTCGAGACCCCGGCGGAGGTGGAGTCGTACCGTGAGACGCAGCACGGTCCCGCGGCCCTCTTCCGGCGCCGCCGCCGGAGTCTGCCGCGGGGCGAGCACCGGGCCGAGCAGTGGACGGTGGCCCCCGAGCAGGAGCGCAGGCCGCAGCCGGCGCGCTCGGTGCGCTTCGGCGGTGAGAAGGTGCTGATCGTCGACGACGACATCCGCAACGTGTTCGCGCTGACCAGCGTGCTGGAGCAGCACGGCCTGTCGGTGCTGTACGCCGAGAACGGCCGCGAGGGCATCGAGGTGCTGGAGCAGCACGACGACGTGGCGGTCGTCCTGATGGACATCATGATGCCGGAGATGGACGGGTACGCGACGACCACGGCGATCCGTCGGATGCCGCAGTTCGCGGGGCTGCCGATCATCGCGCTGACCGCCAAGGCGATGAAGGGCGACCGGGAGAAGGCGATCGAGTCGGGTGCCTCCGACTATGTCACCAAGCCGGTCGACCCCGATCACCTGCTGACGGTGATGCAGCAGTGGATGGGCGGGCACTGACCGAGGTGAACGTCGTGGGAACCTCGGGTGTGCGTGAGGAGTTGCCGGAAGGCGGGGCCGGCGGACGTGTGGGAATCCCGGAATCCGGGAACTATCCCGGCTCCCGCCGCGTTTCCTCTGCGTGCACAGTGACATCGCGGTGACAGGGTGTGGCGACGGGCGGGGTGCGGCTACGATGACCGGCACAAGGACGGGCGGCGCAAGGGAGTCGTCCCCTGGGGCGGCGCCCGGTGTACCGCCGGGACGAGGAGGGCGGGCCATGGTGCAGAAGGCCAAGATCCTCCTGGTCGATGACCGGCCGGAGAATCTGCTGGCGCTGGAGGCCATCCTCTCTGCGCTCGATCAGACGCTGGTACGGGCATCGTCCGGGGAGGAAGCGCTCAAGGCACTGCTCACGGACGATTTCGCGGTCATTCTGCTGGACGTCCAGATGCCGGGCATGGATGGTTTCGAGACAGCGGCGCACATCAAGCGGCGGGAGCGGACCCGGGACATCCCGATCATCTTCCTCACCGCGATCAATCACGGGCCGCACCACACCTTCCGGGGTTACGCGGCCGGCGCGGTGGACTACATCTCCAAGCCGTTCGACCCGTGGGTGCTGCGCGCGAAGGTCTCGGTCTTCGTCGAGCTGTACATGAAGAACTGCCAGCTGCGGGAGCAGGCGTCACTGTTGCGACTGCAGTTGGAGGGCGGCGGCAAGGGCGCGGTCGGCGGCAAGGAGTCCGCCGGGCTGCTCGCCGAGCTGTCCGCCCGGCTCGCGGCCGTCGAGGAGCAGGCCGAGGCGCTGTCCAAGCAGCTGGACGACGACTCGGCGGACGCGGCCGCGGTGGCCACGGCGGCCCATCTGGAGCGCAAGCTCACCGGGTTGCGCCGCGCGCTCGACGCCCTGGAGCCGGGCACGGGTACCGGCGGCGCCTCCCTGCCGACGCCGAACTGACGCGCACGCGGAGCACAGTTGCCCATGACCGTGCGTCAGTTCCGTGCCCGGGCGGGGGCGACACGAACGGGTGAAGCAGTGGGCACACGTGTCCGCTGTCGTCTCCCCCGGTAACCTCACACCCATGGCCTCACGTCCGTCCGCAGCCAAGAAGCCGCCCGCCAAGAAGGCGGCCGCTCCCGCGAAGGCTCCGGCGCGCGGGGCCGCCGCGAAAAGGGCCCCGGCGAAGAAGGCGCCCGCCAGGAAGGCACCTGCCAAGAAGGCGGCGAAGAAGTCCGTGCCGCCCAGGCCGGCCCCCAGCCCCACCGGGGGCGTGTACCGGCTCGTGCGCGCGGTCTGGCTGGGCCTCGCGCACGCCGTCGGCGCCGTCTTCCGGGGCATAGGGCAGGGAGCCAGGAACCTCGACCCGGCCCACCGCAAGGACGGCGTGGCGCTGCTGCTGCTGGGCATCGCGCTGATCGTCGCCGCCGGCACCTGGGCCGACCTGCGGGGCCCGGTAGGTGACCTGGTGGAGATCCTGGTCACCGGGGCCTTCGGCCGCCTCGACCTGCTGGTGCCGATACTGCTCGCGGTGATCGCCGTACGGTTCATCCGGCACCCGGAGCAGCCCGAGGCCAACGGCCGGATCGTGATCGGCCTGTCCGCCCTGGTCATCGGGGTGCTCGGGCAGGTGCACGTCGCCTGCGGCTCGCCGGCCCGCAGCAACGGCATGCAGGCCATAAGGGACGCCGGCGGCCTCATCGGCTGGGCGGCGGCCACCCCGCTGACCTACACGATGACCGAGGTGCTCGCCGTACCCCTGCTGGTACTGCTGACGATCTTCGGTCTGCTCGTGGTGACCGCCACCCCGGTCAACGCCGTCCCGCAGCGGTTGCGCGCCCTCGGTGTGAGCCTGGGTGTGCTGCGCGACCACGAGGAGGGCGACCTCACCGAGGACGAGGAGCGCTACGACGAGCAGTGGCGCGAAGCGCTGCCCGCGCGCCCCCGAAAGCGCTCCGGCGCCCCTCAGGGCTACGACCCCGACAGCGCGGAGGAGGAGGCGCTCTCACAGCGTCGTGGCCGCCCCCGGCGCTCCGCCGTGCCCCAGCCCGACCCGCGGCGGCGGATGGACGCCGTGGACGTCGCGGCGGCCGCCGCGGCGGCGCTCGACGGTGCCGTCCAGCACGGCATGCCGCCGTCGCCGCTCGTCGCCGACCTCACCCAGGGCGTCAGCGTCGGCGATCGCGAGGACACCACACCGGTGCCCACGCCCGTACCCGGGTCGCAGGCAGCGCTCGTGCCGCAGCCAGCGCCCGTCGAGGAGGCCGCGCCCGCGCCGGTGCCCGCCGCGCGTCCCAAGCGGGAGAAGCTGGACAGCGGGGCCGTCCCCGACCTCACCAAGAAGGCCCCCGAGACGCACCGGGAGCTGCCGTCGCGCGCGGAGCAGCTCCAGCTCTCCGGCGACATCACCTACGCGCTGCCGTCGCTCGACATGCTCACGCGCGGCGGCCCGGGCAAGGCCCGCAGCGCAGCCAACGACGCGGTCGTCGCCTCGCTCACCCAGGTCTTCACCGAGTTCAAGGTCGACGCCGCCGTCACCGGCTTCACCCGCGGCCCGACGGTCACCCGCTACGAGGTCGAGCTCGGCCCTGCGGTGAAGGTCGAGCGGATCACCGCGCTGACCAAGAACATCGCCTACGCCGTGGCCAGCCCCGACGTACGGATCATCAGCCCGATCCCCGGCAAGTCCGCGGTGGGCATCGAGATCCCGAACACCGACCGGGAGATGGTCAACCTCGGCGACGTGCTGCGCCTCGCGGAGTCCGCCGAGGACGACGACCCGATGCTGGTGGCCTTCGGCAAGGACGTCGAGGGCGGGTACGTCATGCACTCGCTGGCGAAGATGCCGCACATGCTGGTCGCCGGCGCCACCGGCTCCGGCAAGTCGTCCTGCATCAACTGCCTGATCACCTCGGTCATGATGCGGGCGACCCCGGAGGACGTCCGGATGATCCTCGTCGACCCCAAGCGGGTCGAGCTGACCGCCTACGAGGGCATCCCGCACCTGATCACACCGATCATCACCAACCCCAAGCGGGCCGCCGAGGCGCTGCAGTGGGTCGTACGCGAGATGGACCTGCGCTACGACGACCTCGCGGCCTACGGCTACCGGCACATCGACGACTTCAACCGGGCGGTGCGCGAGGGCAAGGCCAAGCCGCCCGAGGGCAGCGAGCGGGAGCTGCACCCCTACCCGTACCTGCTGGTGATCGTCGACGAGCTGGCCGACCTGATGATGGTCGCCCCGCGCGACGTCGAGGACGCCATCGTGCGCATCACGCAGCTCGCGCGCGCCGCCGGCATCCACCTGGTGCTCGCCACCCAGCGTCCGTCGGTCGACGTGGTCACCGGCCTGATCAAGGCCAACGTGCCCTCCCGGCTGGCCTTCGCCACCTCCTCGCTGGCCGACTCCCGGGTCATCCTCGACCAGCCCGGCGCCGAGAAGCTGATCGGCAAGGGCGACGGCCTGTTCCTGCCGATGGGCGCGAACAAGCCGACCCGTATGCAGGGCGCGTTCGTGACCGAGGAAGAGATCGCGGTCGTCGTCCAGCACTGCAAGGACCAGATGGCGCCCGTCTTCCGGGACGACGTCACCGTGGGCACCAAGCAGAAGAAGGAGATCGACGAGGACATCGGCGACGACCTCGACCTGCTGTGCCAGGCGGCCGAGCTGGTCGTCTCCACCCAGTTCGGCTCCACGTCCATGCTCCAGCGCAAGCTGCGGGTGGGCTTCGCGAAGGCCGGCAGGCTCATGGATCTCATGGAGTCCCGCAACATCGTGGGGCCAAGTGAGGGATCCAAGGCGCGTGACGTTCTGGTGAAGCCCGAGGAGCTGGACGGGGTGCTCGCGGTCATCCGCGGGGAGTCCGAAGGGTGACGTGAAGGGCCGTTCGGCGCAGTGGGTACGCCCGGACGGCGGTATCGCCGTGATGCACCTGTTAGAGACGGGCGGGCAACCGTTTCCCTTTGTCATACGTCCAGTTGAGCGAGAGGACAGGTAGGCGCCCCATCCTGGGGTATCTGCTTGTCCAACGATCGGAATTTCGGGCGTTCCGATGACGTGCAAAGTCGGACCGCCCGGTTGCCCCACCCTTTCGTACCCCCCCTAGACTGAGCTTCCAGCACAGGTGGCTACACGCTCGAAAGGCGCCCCCGTGTCCATCGGCAACTCCCCTGAAGACGAGCGTCCGTCCCGAGACGAGTACCAGGAAGCCCGTGTCTCCGTGGGCCGCGCCCTGCAGCAGGCGCGGATCGCGGCCGGGCTCACCGTGGACGAAGTCAGCAGCGCCACTCGTGTCCGCATCGCCATCGTGCACGCCATCGAGGCCGACGACTTCGCCCCCTGTGGTGGCGACGTGTACGCCCGGGGGCACCTGCGCACGCTGGCCAGGGCAGTCCATCTCGACCCCGGGCCGCTGATCGCCCAGTACGACGCGGAGCACGGCGGCCGTCCCGCGCCCACCCCGGCGGCGCCTCTGTTCGAGGCGGAGCGGATCCGTCCCGAGCGGCGCGGGCCGAACTGGACCGCGGCGATGGTCGCCGCGATCGTCGTCGTGATCGGCTTCGTCGGGTTCACCGCGTTCAAGGGCGGCGGCGACGACAGCGACGCGAAGTCACAGCTCGCCGACGGCGGTGCCGCCCCCGCCGCCAGCGGGTCCGCCTCGCCCACCCCCAAGAAGGACAAGCCCGCCGCGCCGTCCGGCGAGCCGACCGACAGCGCCATCGCCGCCGCGCCGCAGGACAAGGTCACCGTCCGGGTCAGCGCGCCCAACGGGCGCAGCTGGATCTCGGCCAAGGACCACAACGGCCGGATGCTCTTCGACGGGCTGCTGAACAAGGGCGAGTCCAAGACCTTCCAGGACAGCTCCAAGATCAATCTGATCCTCGGCGACGCGGGCGCGATCCAGCTCTACGTCAACGGCAAGAAGATCGAGGACAACTTCCGTCAGGGCTCGGTGCAGCGCCTCACGTACACCAAGGGCGACCCCGAAGCCGGGTAAGGACTGCCCGGCGGAGCGGATGTGACGGGGTCGGCCACGATCGGCCAACCCCGTCGGCGAGGGGTGTCGGCGAGACGAAGTAGTCTTGAGCCCATGCCTGAACGCCGTACCGTCGCACTCGTCACTCTCGGCTGCGCTCGTAACGAGGTGGATTCCGAGGAGCTCGCAGGCCGTTTGGAGGCGGACGGCTGGCAGCTCGTCGAGGACGCCGCGGACGCCGACGTCGCCGTCGTCAACACCTGCGGCTTCGTCGAAGCCGCCAAGAAGGACTCCGTCGACGCCCTGCTCGAGGCCAACGACCTCAAGGACCATGGAAGAACCCAGGCCGTCGTGGCGGTGGGCTGCATGGCCGAGCGGTACGGCAAGGAACTGGCCGAGGCGCTGCCCGAGGCCGACGGCGTGCTCGGCTTCGACGACTACTCGGACATCTCCGACCGCCTGCAGACCATCCTGTCCGGTGGCATCCACGCCGCCCACACCCCGCGCGACCGCCGCAAGCTGCTGCCGATCAGCCCGGCCGAGCGACAGGATTCGGCCGCCTCCGTCGCGCTGCCCGGCCACGGCCCGGTCGACCTCCCCGAGGGCCTGGCGCCCGCCTCCGGCCCCCGCGCGCCCCTGCGCCGGCGCCTGGGCGACTCCCCGGTCGCCTCGGTCAAGCTCGCCTCCGGCTGCGACCGGCGCTGCTCCTTCTGCGCCATCCCGTCCTTCCGCGGCTCCTTCATCTCCCGCCGCCCCAGCGACGTGCTCAACGAGACCCGCTGGCTCGCCGAGCAGGGCGTGAAGGAGGTCATGCTGGTCTCCGAGAACAACACCTCCTACGGCAAGGACCTGGGCGACATCCGCCTGCTGGAGGCGCTGCTGCCCGAGCTGGCCGAGGTCGACGGCATCGAGCGGGTGCGGGTGAGCTACCTGCAGCCGGCCGAGATGCGCCCCGGCCTCATCGACGTGCTCACCTCGACGCCGAAGGTCGCGCCCTACTTCGACCTCTCCTTCCAGCACTCCGCGCCGAACGTGCTGCGCTCCATGCGCCGCTTCGGCGACACCGACCGCTTCCTCGAGCTCCTCGACACGATCCGCGGCAAGGCTCCCGAGGCGGGCGTGCGCTCCAACTTCATCGTCGGCTTCCCCGGCGAGAGCGAGTCCGACCTGGCCGAGCTGGAGCGCTTCCTGAACGGCGCCCGCCTGGACGCCATCGGTGTCTTCGGCTACTCCGACGAGGAGGGCACGGAGGCGGCGACGTACGACGGCAAGCTGGACGAGGACGTGGTCGCCGAGCGGCTGGCGCACATCTCCCGGCTGGCCGAGGAGCTGGTCTCGCAGCGCGCCGAGGAGCGCGTCGGTGAGACCGTGCACGTCCTGGTGGAGTCCGTGGACGACGAGGAGGGCGTGCGGGGCCGCGCCGCGCACCAGGCGCCGGAGACGGACGGCCAGGTGCTGCTCACGAGCGGCGAGGCCCTCGGCGTCGGACGTATGGTCGAGGCGAAGGTGGTCGGCACGGAAGGTGTCGACCTGGTGGCCGAGCCGGTGACGGGCTCGCCCGGGTGTGGTGAGGAGGCGGGCAGATGACCGGAGTCCCGGCATCCGCCGCGGGCGGCTCACCCGGCGCGCACGGCGCCCGGGGTACCGCCGCCGCTGCCGACGGCGTCGCCTCCGAGGTCTCCGCTTCTGCTTCAGCTCCTGCCGGCCCGCTCCAGACTCCCGCCACCGATCCCGCGGACGGATCCAGGCCCCCGCGCGGCGCGAAGATCGCGGCCGCGGCCGTCAACCAGGCGAGCGTCTGGAACGTAGCCAATCTGCTGACCATGCTCCGGCTCCTGCTGGTGCCCGGATTCGTCGCACTGCTGCTCGCCGACGGCGGCTACGACCCGGCGTGGCGCTCGCTGGCCTGGGCGGCCTTCGCCGTCGCCATGATCACCGACCTGTTCGACGGGCATCTGGCGCGCACCTACAACCTGGTCACGGACTTCGGGAAGATCGCCGACCCCATCGCCGACAAGGCCATCATGGGGGCGGCGCTCATCTGTCTGTCCGCCCTGGGTGATCTGCCGTGGTGGGTGACGGCCGTGATCCTCGGCCGCGAACTCGGCATCACGCTGCTGCGTTTTCTGGTCATCCGCTACGGCGTCATTCCCGCCAGCCGCGGCGGGAAGCTCAAGACCCTCACCCAGGGCGTGGCCGTCGGGATGTACGTCCTGGCACTGACCGGGTGGCTGGCCACCCTGAGGTTCTGGGTGATGGCCGCGGCGGTCGTCCTCACCGTCGTCACCGGCCTCGACTACGTGAGACAGGCCATTGTGCTGCGCAGGCAGGGAATGGCGCAGCGCGCGGCGGCGTTGGAGGAGAAGGAAGCGTGAGTTTCCCTGCCGCCGAACTGGTGCGACTACTGACCGTGAGGGACGAGACCCTTGCCGTCGCCGAGTCCCTCACCGGTGGTCTGGTGGCGGCGGAGATCACGGCCGTGCCCGGGGCGTCGAAGGTGTTCCGCGGCTCGGTGACCGCCTACGCCACCGACCTCAAGCACGAGCTGCTGGGGGTCGACGCCGACCTGCTGGCCCTGCGCGGAGCGGTGGATCCCCAGGTCGCGGCCCAGATGGCAGCGGGAGCACGCAAGGTTCTCGGAGCCGACTGGGGCATCGCCACCACCGGGGTGGCGGGCCCCGACCCGCAGGACGGCAAGCCCGTCGGGACGGTGTTCGTGGCCGTGGACGGGCCGCTCACCGGCCTCCCCGGTTCTGCCGGTGGCGGAAAAGTCGAGGCCCTGCGGTTGAACGGCAGCCGTGCGGAAATTCGTATGGAGAGTGTACGGAGCGTACTCGCAGTGCTCCTGGAGCGGCTTGCGGGCGAACTGACCGGGAATGAGCGGGCACAGGATACGGAACGGAACGGGGGGTTTTGATGTTTGCAGCCCTGAGTGAACACGACATCGCTCCCCGCACGGCCGCGGTGCAAGGCGGTACGGTGGGGCGTGAAGGATGCGGCTACGCGGTCCGAGGAGGGAGCCACCGATGATTCTGCTCCGTCGCCTGCTGGGTGACGTGCTGCGTCGGCAGCGCCAACGCCAGGGCCGTACTCTGCGCGAAGTCTCCTCGTCCGCCCGAGTCTCACTCGGCTATCTCTCCGAGGTGGAGCGGGGGCAGAAGGAGGCATCCTCCGAGCTGCTCTCCGCCATCTGCGACGCGCTGGACGTACGGATGTCGGAACTCATGCGAGAAGTGAGCGACGAGCTGGCGCTCGCCGAACTGGCCCAGTCCGCCGCGGCCACCGAACCCGTGCCCACGCCGGTCCGTCCAAGGCTGGGCAGCGTGTCGGTGGCTGGTGTGCCACCGGAACGGGTGACCATCAAGGCGCCCGCGGAAGCGGTGGACGTCGTCGCCGCGTGAGACACACGTGCGCGGCCTAGAAACCCGATACGAGTGAAGCCCCGGACGGCTTTCCCCCGGAACGACCCGGGAAGCCGGCCGGGGCTTTCGCGTTGCCGGGGCCCGGTGGTGCGGTCATGGTGGAGGGACATGACGGGGCCCGAGCACCGGAGGAAGCGGATGTACGTCGTGAAGAGCCCGTTGGCCGACGCGGACCTGAAGACCGTGTCCGAGGCACTGCAGGGCGCCCTTGTCGACCTGGTGGACCTCTCACTGGTCGCCAAGCAGATCCACTGGAACGTCGTGGGCCCCCGCTTCCGGTCCATCCACCTGCAGCTCGACGAGGTCGTCGGCTCCGCCCGCACCCACTCCGACACCGTCGCCGAGCGGGCCTCGGCACTGGGCGTACCGCCCGACGGACGCACCGCCACGGTGGCCTCCGGCAGCGGCATCAAGACCGCTCCGGCCGGCTGGATCAAGGACACGGACGCGGTCGGGGCGATGGTGGAGGCGCTCGGCGCGGTGATCACCGGGATGCGCGAGCGGGTGAACGCGACCGAAGAGGCGGACCCCGTGACGCAGGACATCCTGATCGGGATCACGGCGGATCTCGAGAAGCATCACTGGATGTTCCAGGCCGAGCACGCCTGACACCGCGACCGCCCCCGGTGAACCGGTCCGTCTCCGGGGCCGCCGCCGTCTGCGTCCGTGTGCCCTCGATGCGCCCTCTCGGAGGCCGAGGGCACCGCATAGCGTTCGGCAGGAGGTGGTGGCGCGCATGGTGGGCCGAATAGTGCGGACGGGACCGGCGACGGCGGTGCGCTGGGGCGCCGCCCTGGGGCTCGGCGCGGCGTGGTGGTGGGCCGTGCTGCGGCTCGCACTGGGGGAGGGGGCGGGGGTGCTGGAAGGGGCCGTCGCGGTCGGCGGCTGGGGGCTGAGCGTGCTTCCGGTGCACTGTGTGCCCAAGGACGGTGGGCCCAAGGACAGGGTGCCCAAGGACGGTGGGCGCAGGGGAGGCGCGACCGGGGTCCTGCCGATCGGGCGCTGGTCCGTCCTGCGGCGCGCCACACACGTCACCAGGGCATCGCGACACCCCCGTTCGGGCGAAGGATCTGCCCCGTCGTGAAGGCCGAGGCGTCCGACGCCAGGTAAAGCACCGTGTGTGCGACGTCCTCCGGCTCACCCACCCGCCCCAGAGGTGTCATCCGCACCATCGCGGCCTCGGTGTGTGCCTGTGCCCGGCGGTCGTGGCGTTCGGTCATGGGGGTACGCACCCAGCCGGGGGCGATCGCGTTCACCCGGATGCCGTGCGGGCCGACCTCGGTCGCCAGCGTCCTGGTCAGCTGCACCACGGCCGCCTTCGCCGCGCCGTAGCAGAGCAGCCCGGCCCCGCCGGTGTCGACGGCGCCGGAGGCCATTGTGACGATGCTGCCCCGGTTCCCCTGGGCGAGCATCAGCCGGGCCGCTTCCTGACAGGCGTACAGCACGCCCTTGAAGTTGACGTCCAGCACCCGGTCGAGGTCCTCGTCCCGGGTCTCCAGCACGGGGCTGCTGTGCATGATCCCGGCGATCGCCGCCAGTACGTCCAGGCGCCCGCAGGACCGGACGGCCTCGCCGAGCCGGGCCCGGTCGGTGACGTCGAGAACGTGCACGTGAGCCGTGCCGCCGCGGTCCTTGACCAGCGATGCCGTGCCGTACAGGCCGTCCGCGTCCCGGTCCGCGCAGTGCACCGTGGCACCCGCCTCGGCGAGCAGAACGGCCGAGGCCCGGCCGATACCGCGGGCGGCTCCCGTGACGAACGCGGTGCGTCCGGTGAGGTCGTACGCCTTTAGGGACATGAGGGGACCGTACGAGCAGTTCTGACGGCCCGTCAATTACCGTGCGGCTTGCGGTTGTTGTGTGGGTGATCGTCTGCCGCGGTCGTCCATCGCCGTGCGGGGCCGTAGACGGTGAGGTGGTCGCCGGGGCGGGGTGGTGGGGCTACCGGTGTGTTCGGGGTGTCCGGTGCCGCGGGGCAACTCGCTGTGCTGGTGGGCCGACTGGTGATACGGGGCAGCTGGCGCCCGCGATCGGCCGGCGTGTTCGGGGCGTCTGGCGCTTGCAGGTCAGCCGCTGCGAGCGGGGCACCGGTGCCGGCGGTCGGCCGGTGTGGTCGGGGCCTCGGGTGCCGGCGGGTCAGCGGGTGCGGCGGGGATAGCGGTCCCGCCACCGCTGGGGTGCTCCCGGGCCGGGGGCGGGACCCGCCTGGCAGGTGGGACACCAGTAGGTGGGCCGGTCCTGGCTGCCGTCGCCCTGGTCCGCGACCCGGACGGAGGTGTGACAGCGCAGGCAGGGGCGGGGCGCCCGGCCGTAGACGAACAGGTCGTACCTGGGCAGTCCCGTGGTCTGCCGCACCGGGCGGTCGCGGTTGACCTCCAGCAGCCTCTGCGCCACTGCGGGCAGCTTCTCGGCGCGGTCCGCCGGGAGCGCACCGACCGGCAGCCAGGGGGTCACGCCGAGCAGGAAGCACAGCTCGCTCTTGTAGATGTTGCCGATTCCCGCCAGATTGCGCTGGTCGAGCAGGGCCTCGCCGAGCGGGCGGGCGGGGTCCGCGAGGAGGTTGGCCAGGGCGCGCCCGGGGTTCCAGTCCGGGCCGAGCAGGTCGGGGCCCAGGTGGCCGACGATCCGCTCCTCCTCGTCCGAGCGCAGCAGCTCCAGGACCTGCAGGCGGTAGCCGACGGCCATGCGGTTGGCGGTGCCGAGAACCGCGCGGATCTGGTGCGCCGGCCCGCCCCGCCAGCGCTCACCGGTGCCGTACACCTTCCACGCCCCCTCCATGCGCAGATGGGTGTGCAGGGTGAGATCGCCCTCGAACCGCGTGAGCAGGTGCTTTCCGCGCGGAATGGTGCTGAGGACCGTGCGGCCGGTGAGGTCGACCGTGGCGTACTTCGGCACCCGGAAGTCGCTGCGGGTCAGCGTCTTTCCCGCGAGGGCCTCGTGCAGCCGTCTCGCGGCCTGCCAGACCGTGTCACCTTCGGGCATGTGTCAAGGGTGCCAAACGGCGGCCCGGCTCGCCGAGCCGGGGCCTGGCCCGGGTCGGGTGGCGGTGGGGCCGGGGTCCGGCTCGGCGAGGTGGGCCCTTGCTCCGGTGGGGCGGGAGTGGTGCCGCGATCCGGGTGGCCGACGCGGGCCCTCCCTCTGGTCGGGTGGCAGTGGCGGGCGGCCCGGCGAGGGGGCCGGTGCAGCGACGGGGCGTCGGCGGCGCACGCTGCCGGTCATGCTCTCAGGCGCAGGCCGCGCGGTGTCGCGACGAACCCCGCCGCCTCCAGCAGGGCGCCTGTGGGCGACGTCAGGGCCTGGGCGCCGTTGATCCGCTCGACCGTGACCGTGCCGAGGGAGCCCGCGCGGACCGCCGTGGCCAGCGCCTCGGCCGCCGCGCGCAGGCGCTGGTCGTCGTCGGCGGCCGTGTCCGGGCTCGCGGGCCAGGCCAGCAGGGTCTTGCCGCCGCGTTCCATGTACAGCGTCAGCTCGCCCGCCACCAGGACGACCAGCGAGCCCGCCTTCCGGCCGGGTTTGTGCCCGGCCCCGGTCGGTGGCTCCGGCCAGGGCAGGGCCGCGCCGTAGGCGTTCGCCGGGTCGGCCGCGGCGAGGACCACCGCACGCGGGTCCGGGGAGGCTGTACGGCCGTTGCCGTAACCCCGGTTCGCGGCCTGGTGGTAGCCGGTGGCTCCGCCTCCGCGGGGGCCGCCGTAGCCGGGGGAGCCGAAGGGGTCGGCGAGATCGCGCGGAGAGACGTACGCACCGGGGGCGGGGGTGGCGGAGTGGTCCGTCGGCGGCCAGGTGAAGTCGTCGTCCAGGCCGGGGTGGGCCAAGCCGTCGCCGTCGGCTCCGTCGAAGGCGGCGTGCGGCGTGCGGCCGTGCGAGGCACCGCCGCTCGCCGTGCCGCTTCGGGAGGTGGGGTGGCCGGCGGAATCCGGCTCGGTCGAGCCGTTCGGCAGGCCCGCGCCCGGGAAGCCGTTCGGCAGGCCCGCGTCGGAGAAGCCGTTGGCCTGAGCAGGGCTGGAGAAGTCGTTCGGCTGAGCCGAGCCGTAGAAGCCGTTCGGCAGGCCTTCGGCGGTGAGGCCGTATCCGGGTCCTGGGGTGGGCAGTCCCTCGCCCCGTTCGCGGGCGTTGGACACGGCGCGCAGGCGGTCCACGGCGCCGTCCATGGCGAACTGGGCGGCCCCCAGTCCCTCCACCACGTATCCGCGCCTAGCCTGGCCGCTGTCCTCGAAGGCGGACAGCACGCGGTACACCGCCGAGAAGCCGCCCTCGACGCCCTCCGCCGCGACCGCTCCGCGGGTGACCACGCCGTGCCGGTCCAGCAGGGTGCGGGCCAGCGCGTGGGCGCGCACGGTGGCGTCCGGTTCGATGGCGGGCAGCAGCGACCAGCGTCCGGCGACCGTCGGCGGCCCGGTACGGGATGCGGTGCGGGCGGCGGCCGAGAGCGAGCCGTAGCGGCCGCGCGGGACGTTGCGCTTGGCGCGGTGGGCCGTCGAACCCGCCGTACGGCCCGAGCCCAGCAGCGAACGCATCGGCGCGAGGGTGTCGTTGGTGAGCCGGCCCGACCAGGCCAGGTCCCAGAGCGCGTCGGCCAGCTGGGGGTCGGTGGCCTCCGGGTGGGTGGTGGCACGGACCTGGTCGGCGATCTGCCGGAAGAACAGGCCGTAGCCGCCGGAGAGGGTGTCGAGGACGGACTGGTGGAGCGCGGTCAGTTCCAGCGGATGCGGTGGCGGCAGCAACAGCGGGGCGGCGTCGGCCATGTAGAGCGAGACCCAGCCGTCCTTACCGGGCAGGGCGCCCGCGCCGGCCCACACCACCTCGCCCGCCGCGGTCAGCTCGTCGAGCATCGACGGCGTGTAGTTCGCCACACGGGAGGGCAGGACCAGCTTCTCGAGCGCGGACGCGGGCACGGATGCGCCCTGCAACTGCTCCACGGCGCGCACCAGTCCGTCGACGCCCCGCAGCCCGTGGCCCTTGCCGATGTGCTGCCACTTCGGCAGGAACTGGGCCAGCGCGGCCGGCGGCACGGGTTCCAGCTCGTGCCGCAGCGCCGCGAGGGAGCGGCGGCGCAGCCGGCGCAGTACGGTCGCGTCGCACCACTCCTGGCCGATGCCGGCGGGGTGGAACTCGCCCTGGACCACCCGGCCGCTGGCCGCGAGCCGGTGCAGAGCGCCCTCGGTGACCGCGACGCCCAGACCGAAGCGGGCCGCGGCGCCGGCCGAGGTGAACGGGCCGTGGGTGCGGGCGTACCGCGCGAGAAGGTCGCCCAGCGGGTCCTTGACCGGCTCGGTGAAGGCCTCGGGGACACCCACCGGCAGCGCCGTGCCGAGCGCGTCGCGCAGCCGGCCCGCGTCCTCGACCGCCGCCCAGTGATCGGCGCCGGCGATGCGGACCTTGATCGCCCGCCGGGCGCCGGCCAGGTCCCGCGCCCACTGCGGGTCCGCGCCCCGCTCGACCAGCTCGGCGTCGGTCAGCGGACCGAGCAGCCGCAGCACGTCGGCGACCGACTCCACGTCCTTGACCCGGCGGTCCTCGGACAGCCACTGCAGCTCGCGCTCCAGCTCGGTCAGCACCTCGGCGTCGAGCAGTTCGCGCAGCTCCGCCTGGCCCAGCAGCTCGGCCAGCAGCCGGGAGTCCAGGGACAGCGCGGCGGCGCGGCGCTCGGCGAGCGGGGAGTCGCCCTCGTACAGGAACTGGGCGACATACCCGAACAGCAGGGAACGGGCGAACGGGGACGGCTCGGGGGTCGTGACCTCGACCAGGCGCACCTTGCGGGACTCGATGTCCCCCATGAGCTCGACGAGACCCGGCACGTCGAAGACGTCCTGGAGGCATTCGCGAACCGCCTCCAGGACGATCGGGAACGAGCCGAACTCGCTCGCCACCTGGAGCAGCTGGGCCGCCCGCTGGCGCTGCTGCCACAGCGGGGTGCGCTTGCCGGGATTGCGGCGAGGCAGCAGCAGCGCGCGGGCCGCGCACTCACGGAACCGGGAGGCGAACAGGGCGGAGCCGCCGACCTGGTCGGTGACGACCTGGTCGACCTCGCCCTTGTCGAAGACGACGTCACCCGCACCCACGGGCGCCTGCTCGCCGTCGAACCCGGAGCCGGTCCCGGCCGGCTCCCCGTCGAGCAGGTCAAGGCCCATCAGGTCGGCGTCCGGCAGCCGCAGCACGATGCCGTCGTCGGCGTGCATGACCTGCGCGTCCATGCCGTACCGCTCGGACAGGCGGGCACCGAGCGCGAGGGCCCAGGGGGCGTGGACCTGGGCGCCGAAGGGCGAGTGGACGACGACCCGCCAGTCGCCCAGCTCGTCCCGGAAGCGCTCCACCACGATCGTGCGGTCGTCCGGGACATGGCCGCAGGCCTCACGCTGCTCGTCCAGATACGCCAGGACGTTGTCCGAAGCCCAGGTGTCCAGGCCCGCGGCGAGCAGGCGCAGCCGGGCGTCCTCCTTGGGCAGCGAGCCGACCTCGCGCAGGAACGCCCCCACCGCACGGCCCAGCTCCAGGGGGCGGCCCAGCTGGTCACCCTTCCAGAACGGCAGCCGGCCCGGCACGCCCGGCGCGGGGGAGACCAGCACCCGGTCGCGGGTGATGTCCTCGATACGCCAGGAACTCGTGCCCAGCGTGAAGACGTCTCCCACCCGGGACTCGTAGACCATCTCCTCGTCCAGCTCACCGACCCGGCCGCCGCCCTTCTTCGGGTCGGAACCGGCGAGGAACACCCCGAACAGGCCGCGGTCGGGGATCGTGCCGCCGGAGGTGACCGCGAGCCGCTGGGCGCCCGGGCGGCCGGTGACCGTACCGGCCACGCGGTCCCACACCACGCGCGGGCGCAGCTCCGCGAACGCGTCGGACGGGTAGCGTCCCGCGAGCATGTCGAGGACCGCCGTGAAGGCCGACTCGGGCAGCGAGGCGAAGGGAGCCGCACGGCGGACCACGGTGAGCAGATCGTCGAACTGCCAGGTGTCCAGCGCGGTCATGGCGACCACTTGCTGCGCCAGCACGTCCAGCGGGTTCGCCGGCACCTTCAGGGACTCGATCGACCCCGTGCGCATCCGCTCGGTGACCACGGCCGCCTGCACGAGGTCGCCCCGGTACTTGGGGAAGACCACGCCGGTGGAGACGGCGCCCACCTGATGCCCCGCGCGGCCGACGCGCTGGAGCCCGGAGGCCACCGACGGCGGCGACTCGACCTGGACCACGAGATCCACGGCACCCATGTCGATGCCCAGCTCCAGGCTGGACGTGGCGACCACGGCGGGCAGCCGGCCCGCCTTCAGGTCCTCCTCCACCAAGGAACGCTGTTCCTTGGAGACCGACCCGTGGTGCGCGCGGGCGATCACCGGCGGCGCACCCTGGGCCGCGCCCGAGCCGCCCATCAGCTCGGCGGGGGAATGGTGCTCGTCCAGGGTCTCGCCGGTCGCGCGCTCGTACGCGATCTCGTTCAGCCGGTTGCACAGGCGCTCCGCCAGGCGCCGGGAGTTGGCGAACACGATCGTGGAGCGATGGGACTGGACCAGATCGGCGATCCGCTCCTCCACGTGCGGCCAGATCGACGGCCGCTCCCCGCCGTCGGCGGCCTCGGACGCCGGGGAGCCGCCCAGCTCGCCCATGTCCTCGACCGGGACGACCACGGAGAGGTCGAACTCCTTGCCGGACTCCGGCTGGACGATCTCCACCTTGCGCTGCGGGGACAGATACCGGGCGATCTCGTCCACCGGGCGCACGGTCGCCGACAGGCCGATCCGGCGGGCCGGCTTCGGCAGCAACTCGTCCAGCCGCTCCAGGGAGAGCGCCAGGTGGGCACCGCGCTTGGTGCCCGCGACCGCGTGCACCTCGTCGAGGATCACCGTCTCCACGCCGGTCAGCGCGTCGCGCGTGGCCGAGGTCAGCATCAGGAACAGCGACTCCGGGGTGGTGATGAGGATGTCCGGCGGCCGGGTGGACAGGGCGCGCCGCTCGGCCGCCGGGGTGTCGCCGGAACGGATGCCGACCCGGATCTCGGGCTCGGGCCGGCCCAGCCGCACGGACTCCTGGCGGATGCCGGTGAGCGGGCTGCGGAGGTTGCGCTCGACGTCGACCGCGAGGGCCTTCAGCGGAGACACGTACAGCACCCGGCAGCGCTTCTTCGGGTCGGCGGGCGGCGGGGTGGAGGCCAGCTGATCCAGTGCGGCCAGGAACGCGGCCAGCGTCTTGCCGGAGCCGGTCGGGGCGACCACCAGCACGTCCGAGCCCTGCCCGATGGCCTGCCACGCGCCCGCCTGGGCCGCGGTGGGCGCGTGGAACGCCCCCGTGAACCAGCTGCGGGTCGCGGGAGAGAAGCCGTCGAGGGCTCGATGTGCTGGGCTGACCATGCATCTATCCTGCACCCACCCACTGACAAACCCTCTGACCTGCGCAGATGCGGTGTGTGGGGTCTGGGTGGACGCTGCGCGCCGGGGTCGGCACCGGTTTCCGCGGGGTCGGCCGGGGCCGGGCCGGAGCGCGGGGGCAGGGAGCGGGGGTGGGCCGGAGCGGGCGCGGGGGCGGGTGGGGCTGAGTCGAGGGCGGGGTGGGGGAGGCGGTGCGGTGGGCGTGTGGCGGGCGGGGCGGGGGAGGTGATGCGGTGGCTGTGCGGCGGGCGGGGCGGGGGAGGTGATGCGGTGACCGTGCGGCGGGCGGGCGCTCGGGCAGCGAACGCGGACGCGGCGGGGCGGACGAGCTGCCTGGTGGGGCGAGGTCGGCGGTCCTCCATGGTGCCGCGCGACGGACAATGGGCGTATGACAGGTGCAGCGGGGCGGCGAGAGGACCGGTCGAGCCGGGACCGGCTCGCGGCCGAACATCGGCCTGTCGACGAGGACCGGCGCACCGGGAGCCGGCCTGCCGGGAATCGGCTCACCGGGAGCCGGCCGGTGGAGCGCGCACGGCACTGGCGGTACGAGGAACTGCCCGGTGTCGATCTGCTGCGGGCCCGGTACGTCAGCAAGACGTTCGTCCGTCACACCCATGAGAGCTTCGTGATCGCGGCCATCGCCGACGGCGTGGAGGTCTTCCACCACCGGGGCTCCGACGTGTCGGCCGGAGCGGGCGCCCTCGCGCTGGTCAACCCGGACACCCCGCACACCGGCCGGGCCGGTGTCCCGGAGGGCTGGCGGTACGGCGCTCTCTACCCGTCACCCGAGGTCGTCGCCGCGATAGCCGCCGAGACCCGCACCGTCCGCGGCACCCCGGGCTTCGTCAGCCCGGTCCTCGACGACCCCTGCACCGTCCGCCTGGTCCACCAGGTGCTGCGCGCCGCCGAAGAGGGCAACGCGCTGGCCGCCGACACCCTGCTGCGGGTCGCCGTGACCCGCCTGCTGCGGCTGAACGGCGGGCCGCTGCCGCAGCGGCGGACGCAGTCGGCCGGAACGCGGATCGCCGCACGCGCGCGTGCGGTGCTCGAAGACCGGATGACCGGGCCGCCGACCCTGGAACGGCTGGCCACCGACCTCGGCACCAGCCCCTTCGCACTGCTGCGGGCGTTCCGCGACACCTACGGCATGCCACCGCACGCCTGGCTGACCGACGCCCGTGTACGCCGCGCACGGCTCCTGCTGGACGCCGGGACGACCCCCGCCGATGCGGCCGTGGCCGTCGGCTTCACCGACCAGCCCCACCTCAACCGGCACTTCGCCCGCATCGTCGGCGTGCCCCCCGGGGCCTACCAGCGTGAGCGCCGGGACGTACAAGACCAGCCCCAGAACGCGTGAGCGCAAGGGACGTACAAGACCAGCGCAAGAACGTACAAGACCAGCGCTGAGACCTGTCCGTACTGTTCGAGGCGTGGCACAGCAGACAGCACTCGCAGACATGACAGACAGAACGGATAAACCCGACGCGGCCGTCGTGCGGGACGCCCTCGCCGTGGGTGTCGCCGTCGGCCTGTCGGGATTCGCCTTCGGTGTGACCTCGGCCGGCAGCGGACTCGGCGTGCTCCAGACCTGCGCGCTCAGCCTCCTGGTGTTCACGGGCGCCTCCCAGTTCGCCCTGGTCGGAGCGCTCGCCGCCGGAGGGAACCCGTTCACCGCCGCGGCCGGGGCCTTCTTCCTGGGGGCGCGCAACGCCTTCTACGGGCTGCGACTGTCCCAGGTGCTCGCTCTTCCGCGCGCGGTGCGGCCCTTCGCCGCCCAGTGGGTGATCGACGAGACCACCGCGGTCACCCTGGCGCAGCCGAACCGGCGCGCCGCCCGGATCGGCTTCACCGTCACCGGGCTCAGCCTCTACGTGCTGTGGAACCTCACCACGCTGCTCGGCGCCCTGGGGGCCAAGGCCATCGGTGACACGCGCGCGTGGGGCCTGGACGCCGCCGGGCCCGCCGTCTTCCTCGCCCTGCTCGCGCCGATGCTGAAAACGGCCACCGAGCGCGCCGTCGCCGGTCTCGCGGTCCTGCTGGGCCTCGTCCTGCTGCCCGTCCTGCCCGCCGGGGTGCCCGTCCTGGTGGCGGCGCTGGCCGCACCCGCCGCTTTGCTCACCGAGGGCCGCCGCAGCGCCCGTACCCGACGGGCAGTGAAGGACGGGCCCGAGACACCGGGCGGACCGGACAACCTCGACGGGCCGGATGGACCAAGTGGACCAGGCGGACCGACTGGACCGGATCAAGAGGTACTGGACGGGCCGAAGGGGAACCGGTGAACATCTGGATCGCGATCGGCGTGACCGCCGTCGGCTGCTACGCCGTGAAGCTCGCCGGGCTGCTCGTGCCCGCGGGTGCGATGCAACGGCCGTTCGTCCGGCGGCTGGCCGCCCTGTTGCCGGTCGCCCTCCTCGCCGCGCTCACGGCCCAGCAGACGTTCGCCGACGGGCGCGCGCTCGTGCTGGACGCGCGGGCCGCCGGGCTGGGCGCGGCCGCCCTGGCGTTGCTGCTGCGCGCGCCGTTTCTGCTGGTCGTCGCGGCGGCCGTGGCGGTGACGGCGGGAGTGCGGGCCCTGGGCGGGTGAGGAGGAGCCGACGGAACCGGCTCAGTCCACGACGCGGCCGTAGGCTCTCAGGGTGCGTAACGCCTCGATCGTGACGAGGGGGCGGGCCTCCAGCGCGGGGGCGGGGGCCCACTGAAGCCAGCGGACGGGCCAGCCCCCGTCCTCCTCCTGCTCGGCGGCGAGGTGGTCGAGCGAGCGGTCCATCTCCTCGTCCGTGAACCACGCCCGCGCGAGCGATTCCGGTCTCTTGGCGAAGTCGTGCGGGAAGTGGTGCTCCCCCGGGGCATAGCCCGGGGCGACCGGGAAGGCGCCGAGATCGCCCGGGTCCAGTACGGCGAGTCGCTGTTCCCGCACCAGGCGGCCGAGCCGGTCGGCGGCTGCCTGCGCGCGTGGCCGGTCCGGAACGGAGTCCAGGAAGGCCACGGCGGCCTGCACCTCGTAGGGGTGCGACTTCTCCAGGGCCTCCACGGCCTGCCAGCAGAAGTCGGTGGCCCGGAACAGCCAGGCGTGCCACACCTCGTTGCGGTGCAGCAGCCCGACGACCGGGCCGGTGGCCAGCAGCTCGCTGGGCGGATCGTCGACGACCGGGACGAACGGCGCCGTCGGATACGCGCGCCGACCGGGACGGAACGCCGGCAGTGCGCCGTCCGAGGTGGACGCGGTGGTCAGGTACCGGCACACGCGCTCCACCCGCTGCCCGCCGCAGCGCCCGATGGCGTCCAGTACGCGTAACGCCCGGGCGGTGTGCAGGGGCTGGCTCAGAGGTCCGCGCAGATCGGGTTCCAGCGCGAGCCCGTAGCCGCCGTCCTCGTTGCGGTAGGCGTCCAGGGCCGCCTCTACCGCGTCCGGGGCACCGTGCAGGAAGTGGTACGCGAAGAGGCGCTGCTCGAGCACGCGCGCGGTGAGCCACACGAACCGCTCGGCGCGGAGGATCGGGGAACACGCCGGGGGCGCGGGGGGCAGCGGGAAATCTCCTGATTCGGCCATGCGTCAGACCGTAGGGCGGAAAGCGGTCTCGGCAAGCGGCCCCGGGCGGGTCCCACCCTCAGGGGCGGGATACTGGAGTCATGCGGTTGACGGTCTTCTGGCAGCGAATGACGGAACACTTCGGTCCGGGTTACGCCGAGACCTTCGCGCGTGATCACGTGATGTCGGAGCTGGGTGGACACACCGTGAACGAGGCGCTGGACGCGGGCTGGGCGGCCAAGGACGTCTGGCGTGTGGTCTGCACGGTCATGAACGTGCCCAGTGAGAGGCGCTGACCCGACCGCGCCGACGCATTGATCGAAATGTGCCGATCAACCCGTGAAGATGTCGACGGTACGGCACTGATCGGTCACGAAGACCGCAGGTGGGCGCCGGTTGTCCGCGGAGTCGGCGACACTTGCCCCGTGGCACCCACTGACGAGGACGACCAGCACCCCACCCGGCACCCGGCAGCGACCGGCACGACGACGCCCGACCGGCCCCCGGCCTCCGGCGGCGTCGCTCCGGCCACCCGTATGCCCCGCTGGCTGCCGCGCGCCATGGTGCTGGCGCTCGCGTTGATCGCCGCGTTCCAGCTCGGCAGCTGGGCCTTCCACCAGCTGACCAACCTGTTGATCAATATATTGATCGCGTTCTTCCTGGCCCTCGCGATAGAGCCCGCCGTGAGCCGGATGGCCGCTCGCGGCATGCGCCGAGGACTCGCCACCTTCCTGGTCTTTCTCGGGCTGACGGTCGTCGTCGCCGGGTTCGTCACCTTGCTCGGCTCCATGCTCGCCGGCCAGATCATCAAGATGGTCGAGGGCTTCCCGGGGTATCTCGACTCGCTGATCAACTGGATCAATGAGAGTTTCCACACCCAGCTGAGGCGGGTGGACGTCCAGGAGGGCCTGCTCCATTCCGACTGGCTGCGCAAGTACGCGCAGAACAGCGCGGCCGGCGTCCTCGACGTCTCCGCGCAGGTGCTCGGTGGTCTCTTCCGGTTGCTGACCATCGGCCTGTTCTCGTTCTACTTCGCCGCCGACGGTCCCCGGCTGCGCCGGGCCCTGTGCTCGGTGCTGCCGCCCGCGCGCCAGGCCGAGGTGCTGCGCGCCTGGGAGATCGCCGTGGACAAGACGGGCGGCTACCTCTACTCGCGCGGTCTGATGGCGCTCATCTCCGGAATCGCGCACTACATCCTGCTGGAGGTCCTCGGCGTGCCGTACGCGCCCGTGCTCGGCGTCTGGGTGGGGCTGGTCTCGCAGTTCATCCCCACCATCGGGACGTACCTCGCGGGGGCGCTGCCGATGCTGATCGCGTTCACCGTCGCCCCCTGGTACGCGGTCTGGGTGCTGGCCTTCGTCGTGGTCTACCAGCAGTTCGAGAACTACGTGCTGCAGCCGAAGCTGACCGCCAAGACGGTCGACATCCACCCGGCCGTCGCTTTCGGCTCGGTCATCGCGGGCACCGCGCTGCTGGGTGCCGTGGGCGCGCTGATCGCCATCCCCGCCGTCGCCACCCTGCAGGCTTTCCTGGGGGCGTACGTGAAGCGGTACGCCGTCACGGACGACCCCCGGGTGCATGGACACCGCGCCAGGAGGGCGAACGGCCTCGGTCTGCTCGCCCGAGCACGACGGCCTCGCACCGCGCAGTCGGACCCGGAGGCGCCATAGTGGCGAGGAGCCCTGCGGTGCGTCTGGGCAAGGGGGGCGCCCGCGGTGCGTACGCCTCGTCGAGATGCGGCGCCCGCGGCACCGGGCAGCGGGGTCCGGTGCCGCTCGGGGCTCACGGGGAGACCGTGGCGGCGGGTGGGGTCCAGCGCTTGGCCGGCGGCACCGAGTCGGTGACGCCGTAGTCCTTCTTGAGCTGCTCCGGGATGGCGTAGTGCATCACGCGTCCCCGGGTGAGCGACGACAGTTCGAAGACGGTCGTGAGGTGACCGAGGCGGTCCAGGGCCCAGGCGC
Source organism: Streptomyces sp. NPDC096012 (assembly GCF_040426375.1). Classification (NCBI taxonomy): domain Bacteria; kingdom Bacillati; phylum Actinomycetota; class Actinomycetes; order Kitasatosporales; family Streptomycetaceae; genus Streptomyces; species Streptomyces sp. NPDC096012. Next base: position 105,748 of record NZ_JBEOTD010000022.1, on the reverse strand, counting down.
CGAGCGGGGAGCGGTCCTCGATGGTCTCCAGCACGCCGAGCAGATGGGGGACCGCCTTGACGAGGGTGTCCCATCGGGTGCGGGGAACCTGCAGCCAGTCCGCGCAGGTGTCGCCGATGAGGTGGCGGATGAGTGCGGAGACGACCGGGTCGAAGAAGGTGCCGGGTACGACGTCCTCGTAGAGGTCGATGAGCTGTCGGGTCAGGTGCGCGCCCTCCCGGGAGGGGCCCATGTGGCGGATCATGTACCGGTCCATGAAGGCGCGCGCCTCGTCGAGGGACTTGGGCACGGCCTCCTGGTCCACGCCGAGCATCGCTCCCACCACGCGCCAGGCGTAGTAATAGGCCTCCGCTCCCTCCGTGGACATGTGGATGCCCAGCCGGTGCAGGCTGTCGAGGACCGTCAGGGAGAAGAACATCTGCCCGCCGATCATGTCCTCCTGGCAGATCGGCACTCCGAGCGTCCGTGTGTCCCAGAGGTCGTCGCGCTGGAGGTGATGCCGGATCGAGGCGTGCAGCAGACGGACCTTCTGGGCGGCGGGGATGAACCGGCTGCCGGCCTCGAAGGCGTCGGGCTGCATCAGGTAGACGGTGAACTGGCCGGTCTCCGCCATCCGCTTGGCGGGGTACTTCAGCGAATGGGTGGCCGAGAGCAGTTTCGCCACGTGCGGTACGACGTAGCAGGCGGGCATCGAGGCGAAGGACAACGCCGTGGAGATGTGCACGTTGTTGTCGATGAAGAACAGCCGCGCCCTCTCCATCTCCGCCCAGTCGACCCAGGCCGGCGGCGCGCTCGTGGCCTCGAGGTAGTCACGCGCCACACCGGGCAGGCCGTCCGGCAGGGGGGCGCCCGCGGTGGAGACGTGGCGCATGAGGGTGTTGAACACGCCGACCTCTCCGCGGGCGAACAGAGCGGCGACGGTGGCGTCGGCGAGTTCGTCGCCGGCCTGCCGGAGAGGGTCCGACGACCCCTGGCTGAAGGTCATGACAGGGCTCCTTTTCTCTGGGGCGGCACTGGGAGCGGGACTTGGTCCAGGGAGGACGAGACGGGACCGTTCCCGGTGCTGATCAGTACGGGTGGACCATTGATGGCGGACCATTGATCCAGTACAGGGATGGTTGATCGGTACGGGCGGACTATTGATCGGTGACGGGTGGACCGTCGATGACTGACGGGGCAACCCGCCGATCAGTAAGGGCGGACCGTCGCCGCATGGGCCAGCTCGGTCAGGGCGCCGGCGGCGGATGCGGGCATGTCCAGCTCGTGAAGGGCGTCGAGTGCCTCCTCCACGCGCGCGTGGATCATGTTCTCGACCCGGTCGGGCGCTCCGAGCCCGCTCATCACCTCGCGGATCGTCTCCAGGCCCTCCCGGTCCGGCTCCGGCCGGCCCAGCAGACCTCGCAGCCGCTCCCGCTCGTCCGCGCCGGCGATGCGCCAGGCCTCCGCCCACAGAGTGGTGGGGCGGCGGCCCCGTACGTCGTCGCCGTCGGCCTTTCCGGTGCGCTCCGGGTCGCCGAACAGACCCAGCAGGTCGTCCCGCAGCTGGAAGGCCTCGCCCAGCGGCAATCCGTACGCGGAGTACCCCGCCCTGAGTCTCTCGCCGGCCCCGGCCAGCGTGCCGCCGATCAGCAGGGGCTGCTCGACCGTGTACTTGGCCGTCTTGTACCGGATCACCTTCAGCGACGCCGCGGTGTCCGGCGCGGCCCCGGTGCGCAGGATCTCCAGGCACTCGCCCGCGATCAGTTCCCGGGCGAGCAGCGACCACAGCGGGCGGGCCCGGGCGAGGTACGCGGCGGGCAGACCGCTGTCGGTGAACAGCTGACCGGCCAGCGCCATCAGCAGGTTCCCGACGAGCATCGCCAGCGACCTGGCCGCGGCGACCGGATGCGGATGCCCGGACACGGCACCGCGCAGGGCCAGATGGGCCGTGGGGCGGCCGTGCCGCAGGGGGCTGTCGTCGATCAGGTCGTCGTGCACGACCGCGGCGGCGTGCACCAGCTCCATGGAGGACGCGGCCCGCACCAGGGCGTCGCTGTCCGGCTGGCCGGCCGCGCGCCAGCCCCAGTAGCAGAAGGCGGCGCGCAGCCGCTTGCCGTCCGCGACCGCCGACTCCAGCTGATCGGCCACCGGCCCCAGGACGGGGTCGACGGCGGCCAGCAGATCCGCCTCCTGGGCGACGAAGCGGTGCAGCACCGCGTCGACGCGGCCCTTGAAGGCGGCCGTGTCCCACCGGTCAGCTCGCATCGGTGCCCCGGTGGGCCAGCGCGTGCCGGGCGAGGATCTCCAGATGGGCCGGGGGCACGGCCGCGCAGCGGTCCAGTGCCAGACGGCCGCGCGCCAGCAGCTCGTGCTCGGCCTGGGCGGCCAGTTCCGCGGTGTCGGAACGGCGCAGCAGCCCCCGTACGGTGGACAGAGCCGAGCCCAGCGTGCTCACGGCCAGGTCGGCCACCCCCGCCACCAGCAGCACGGCCTGTTCGTCCAGGCCCCCGCCGCGTCGCGCTTCCTGTGTCATGACCTCTCCTCGGCGGCAGCCTCAGGGGCGCCCTCGGTGGCACACGAAGACGGCAACGCTCACGCGGCCGCCCTACGAGCATCGCGCCCGGCCGGTGAGAGAGGGACGGAACCCGTCATCGGGAGAACCATCGGGTGATCACTTCGCTCGGCCGTGCGGATCGCCGATCGCTTGACGCCGACGGCATGCTCCGCTGGATGCCGACGGCATCGCGACGCCGCACGCGACGGCAGCCGGGTGGTGGTGGCGGACGGCTGCCGGGTCGTGGTGCGCGGTCCGCGACGCCGGTGTGCCGGGCGAGGGTGGCTCGTGGGGACGGCGTGGTGCGCTTGACACCAAAATCGAACATCCATTCTCATGGAGGCTCAGGCAAGGCTCTCGGTAGGGGGTTTCGGCCCGGTTTGCCAGGAAACGTTCCTCAGTTATCCACAGGCTGGGCCTGCGTCGGGGCGCATTGTCAGTGGCAGGCGTTAGCGTCTTTGACGTGAAGCGATCGACTCAAGCAAACCGGGTGGAACCCATGGCAGGAACCGACCGCGAGAAGGCGCTCGACGCCGCGCTCGCACAGATTGAACGGCAATTCGGCAAGGGTGCCGTCATGCGCCTCGGCGAGCGGCCGAACGAGCCCATCGAGGTCATCCCCACCGGGTCGACCGCCCTTGACGTCGCCCTCGGTGTCGGCGGTCTGCCGCGCGGCCGCGTCGTGGAGGTGTACGGCCCGGAGTCCTCCGGCAAGACGACCCTGACCCTGCACGCGGTGGCGAACGCGCAGAAGGCCGGCGGCCAGGTCGCCTTCGTCGACGCGGAGCACGCCCTGGACCCCGAGTACGCGAAGAAGCTCGGCGTCGACATCGACAACCTGATCCTCTCGCAGCCGGACAACGGCGAGCAGGCCCTGGAGATCGTGGACATGCTGGTCCGCTCCGGTGCCCTCGACCTCATCGTCATCGACTCCGTCGCCGCGCTCGTGCCGCGTGCGGAGATCGAGGGCGAGATGGGCGACAGCCACGTCGGTCTGCAGGCCCGGCTCATGAGCCAGGCGCTGCGGAAGATCACCAGCGCGCTCAACCAGTCCAAGACCACCGCCATCTTCATCAACCAGCTCCGCGAGAAGATCGGCGTGATGTTCGGCTCCCCGGAGACCACGACCGGTGGCCGGGCCCTGAAGTTCTACGCCTCGGTGCGCATCGACATCCGCCGTATCGAGACCCTGAAGGACGGCACGGAGGCGGTCGGTAACCGCACCCGCTGCAAGGTCGTCAAGAACAAGGTCGCGCCGCCCTTCAAGCAGGCCGAGTTCGACATCCTCTACGGCCAGGGCATCAGCCGCGAGGGCGGTCTGATCGACATGGGCGTGGAGCACGGCTTCGTCCGCAAGGCCGGCGCCTGGTACACGTACGAGGGCGACCAGCTCGGCCAGGGCAAGGAGAACGCCCGCAACTTCCTCAAGGACAACCCCGACCTGGCCAACGAGATCGAGAAGAAGATCAAGGAGAAGCTGGGCGTGGGAGTCCGGCCGGAGGAGCCCGCCGCCGAGCCGGCCGCGGACGCGGCCGCCACGACGGCCGATGACGCCAAGACGGTGCCCGCTCCTGCCACCGCCGCCAAGGCCACCAAGCCCAAGGCCGCAGCTGCCAAGAGCTGATCCGTGACACGACGAACCGACTGGGCCGCATACGAGTACGCCACCCCCGGTGCCCCACGGGGGAGGGGCACCGGGGACCACCCGGACTCCGCCTCGGACGGGAACGAAGGACACCGGGACGTGGGGCACCGCCACGACGGACACCGGGACGACGGGTACGGCGCCTACGACGGTGACGGCGGCGCGTCCCCGCACGGCGCGGGAGCCGACCCGTACGGTGACGGCTCGCCCGGCCACGGCTCCGAAGGCACCGGCGGACCCCGCAGTGGCCGGGGGCGAGGCCGATGGCGGCGCGGCTTCGGGGACGCGCCCGGTGAGGACGAAGGCACCCCCACCTCGTCGAGGGCCGAGCGGGGGGAGTCTTCAGGGGACCCGGCTGAGCGGGCACGGGCGATCTGCCTGCGCCTGCTCACCGGGACCCCGCGCACCCGCAAACAGCTCGCGGACGCCTTGCGCAAGCGGGAGATCCCGGAAGAGGTGGCCGAGGAGGTGCTGTCGCGGTTCGAGGAGGTCGGGCTGATCGACGACGGTGCGTTCGCGGACGCGTGGGTGGAGTCCCGGCACCATGGCCGTGGGCTGGCCCGGCGCGCACTCGCCCGGGAACTGCGCACCAAGGGTGTCGACTCCGCGCTGATCGACGAGGCCGTCGGCCAGCTCGACTCCGAGCAGGAGGAGACGACCGCCCGCGAACTGGTCGCCCGCAAACTCCGCGCCACCCGCGGTCTCGACCGCGACAAGCGGCTGCGCCGCCTCGCCGGCATGCTCGCCCGCAAGGGCTACCCCGAGGGCATGGCTCTCCGCGTCGTCCGCCAGGCCCTGGAGGAAGAGGGCGAGGACACGGAGTTCCTGGAGGACGTGGACCTCTGACGGCGCCGGGTGCCCGCCGGATCCGGTCCGGCCGGCGCCCCACCGTGCGTTGATCGCGGATGCCCGCTCCGGCCTCGGTCGCACACCACGCGCCTCGCGCCTCGCGCCTCGCGCCGGGGCGACCCGCCGCCAGGTCCTGCGCATGCTGCGCACCGAGGTCCTGTCCGTGCTGCTGCTGGCGACCTCGCTCGGCAGCGGTATCGCTCTCGCCGTACTCACCGCGTTCAGCCTCGGCATGACGGGCCACGCGGCGCCCACGGTCGCGCCCCTGTTCTACGCCACCGTGGTCGCGGTCGCCGGGCTGCTCGCGCTGGTGGCCAGTGGCGTTCAGGGGCGTGCGGTGCTCCGGGTGCGAGCGGTCACGGTGGCCACGGCGAAGGAGTGATACCCGCAGCGCCCTCGCGTGCACGCGTCCCGACGGGCGAACGCGAGGGCCCGTGGCGCGCGGCTCGGCACAGGGGCAGCGGCGCGCCGGATCGGTGAGTACGTGGCCGGGGCGCGGATCGCACCGCTCAGAACGTAACCGGCTCCACCGGCAGGCCCGCCGCACGCCACGCCTGGAAACCGCCCACCAGGTCCGTCGCCCGTTGCAGTCCCAGCTGGTGCAGGGAGGCGGCGGCGAGGCTGGAGGCGTAGCCCTCGTTGCAGATCACCACCACGCGCAGGTCGTGTCCGGTGGCCTGGGGCACGCGGTGGCTGCCCTGCGGGTCGAGGCGCCACTCCAGTTCGTTGCGCTCGACGACGAGGGCACCGGGGATCAGCCCGTCCCGGTCGCGCAGGGCCGCGTACCGGATGTCGACCAGGAGCGCCTCACCGGACTGCGCCGCCTCGTGCGCCTCCCGCGCTTCGATGCGCCGATAGCCGGCGCGCACGCGCTCCAGCAATTCGTCGATCCCGGCAGGCCGTTCGCCTGTCCCGCTCGCTTCCGTCCCGGCCGGGTTGGCCGGTCGTACGTTCTTGTCGCTGCTCACTGCCAGTCCTCCGGGCGTTCGACCTGTTCCAGGCGCAGTATCGGGCCCGTGCGGCTGTAGCGGCGGATCCTCGGCAGCGGCGGGCAGTAGGCGTGGACGGAGATCGCGTGCTCGTCGGGGGAGTCGTTGAGTACCTCGTGCACATGGTGGTGGCCGAACGAGCGGCCCTTTCCGGCGGGCAGTCGGCGTTCACGGTCGACGCCCTCGGTGAGTTCCAGGGTCTTCCAGCCGTCGGTGGGCAGCCTGGCGGCGAGGGAGTACTCCTTGAGCTCGCCCGAGGCGGTGAAGAAGGCGCCGAGCGAGTCGGCGTGGTCGTGCCAGCCGGTGCCGGTGCCGGGAGGCCAGCCGATCAGCCAGGCCTCGCTGCCGCCCGGCCCCTCCAGCCGCACCCAGGTGCGGCCTTCCGGGTCCAGAGGGAGGGCGGCGATCAGCTCCGAGTCGGCCGCCGTACGCCGAACGAAGTCGAGGAGGTCCGCCTGGGTGGGCGTCGAGCCGACGGCAGGGGACACGGAGGGGGAGGAGACAGACACGTGCACCGTCCTGAAGAAGGTTCGCGGAAACGGGCGCACCACGGCGCCCGGAAGAGGAAGGGGGATGCGAATTCAGCAGGACGGGTGACACACGCAGCCGGCATAGCGGACGAGGTCCATATGGACCCTCCGCCACAGGCGCACACAGGTGTCGGTCACGATCCGGAGTACAGCACGCTGCCGGACTCCGGTCAACTGACTGTCACCATGTGGACAGAGGGTGACGGCGCCCCACGGCCGACCCTCGTTCCGTCCCTCACCGCGTGCCGGACCCGGCTTCCCCTCCTGCCTCACCGCGTGCCGGAACCGGCTTCGCCTCGTCCCTCACCGCGTGCCGGAACCGGCTTCGCCTCGTCCCTCACCGCGTGCCGGACCCCGCCTTCGCTCCTGCCTCACCGCGTGCCGGACCCGGCTTCCCACCGCGTGTCGGACCTGGCCTTCGCCTCCTGCCTCACCGCTGCCGGCCCCGGCCTTCGCCTCGTCCCTCACCGCGTGCCGGACCCGGCCTTGGCCTCCTCCTTCACCGCGCCGCCCACCGCGGCCTCGGCCGCCGAGTACAGGTCCGCCGGGCGGACTCCGCTCAGTGCGGTGACCAGGTGGCCGTCGGGACGCACCAGCAGCACGCTGTGGGCGGGCGCCCCCGGGTAGCTCTCCGCGACCAGCAGCTCGGCGGGGTGCGGCAGCGCGGTCACGGCGGCCGCGAGCCGGGGCATCACCCCGGCGGAGACCCAGTGCTTGCGGTCCCAGACGCCCGTGCCCGGCGCGATCAGGACCACCAGCAGCGCCCCCCGGCCGAGCCGGTCGCGCAGCTGTACGAAGGAACCGTCCTCCGCGGTGACGCGCACGTCCGTGACCGCTGAGCCCGGCTGGGTGCCGACCGCGATCTCCGCTTCGAGAGGCGGGGCGGCGAGCGGCGAGTCGGCGTACGTCCCCGGCGCGCCGAGCGGCCCGTGCCCCAGGTGACCGTCCGTGAGCAGCGCTTCGTGGCCGCGGGCCGCGCCCGGCACGATCTGGCGCAGGCCGCCCCCGCCGCGGAGCACGGGCAGCACCTGGTCGGCGGCGCGCAGCCGGGCGGCGACCACCCCGCGCCGCTCGGCCTGGTAGCTGTCCAGCAGCGCCTCGTGCGGTCCACGATGCCAGGACACGGCCAGCTTCCAGGCGAGGTTGTCGGCGTCGCGCAGCCCCTCGTCGAGCCCCTGGGTGCCGAGGGCGCCGAGCAGGTGGGCCGCGTCCCCGGCGAGGAAGATCCGGCCGGCGCGCCATCGGCGGGCCAGCCGGTGGTGCACGGTGTGCACGCCGGTGTCGAGCAGTTCGTACACCGGCGTGGAGCTGTCCGTCCAGGCCGTGAGGGTCTCGCGGATGCGGGCCACCAGGATCTCGGGCGTGACCAGGTCCTTCCCCGGTGGCAGCAGCCAGTCCAGGCGCCACACGCCGTCCGGGAGGGGGCGGGCGGTCACCTCCCCGGCCGAGGGCCCGGACTGCCGCCACGGCGGCATCCGATGGATCAACGCCTGACGCGGCCACGGAAGTTCCGCACGCAGCGCGGCGACCGCGTGCCGTTCCACCGCCGTACGGCCGGGGAAACGGATGTCCTGGAGTTTACGCACCGTCGAGCGGGGCCCGTCGCAGCCGACCAGGTAGCTGCCGCGCCACCAGGTGCCGTGGGAGCCGCGGGTGTGCGCGGTCACGCCGGAACGCTCCTGCTCGATCGAGTCCAGACGGCTGTCCACGGCCACCTTCACCAGCGGCTCGTCGGCGACGGCGGCGCGCAGGGCGTTGGTCAGGACGTGCTGGGCGATGTGCAGCGGGGCGGCGGGGTCGGCCTCTTCGAAAGCGACCTCGCTCATCACCTGCTTGCGCCGCAGGGACCGCCATCCGGCCCAGCGCACGCCGTGCTCACCGAGCGCCGTTCCCGTCAGCCGCTCCAGCAGGGCGGCCGTGTCCTCGCGCAGCACGACCGTGCGCGCCGGGCGGGGTTCGTCCTTCCCGGGGCTCTCGTCCAGGACCACGGTCGGCACCTCTTGCCGGGCCAGGGCGAGGGCGAGCGCCAGTCCGACGGGCCCCGCTCCGACGACGATCACCGGGTCCATGACGCGGCGCCCCCTGCCCGTGACGATGCCCTGACGGAGACAAGTGAACAGGAAGGCGGAGCGGGGTGCACGATCACAGAACGTATGCAACCCATTGGCAGAGTTTGCGTCAAGCGAACGGAGGCAGTGGCGATCATGCCACTGCCTCCGGGTGGTGCATTCGGGTCTGATCGAACGTCAGGCCGCGACTCCGGTGGTCGTCGTACCCGCGACGTCCGCCACGTCCTGGGCTCCGAGCACCGCGCCGGTCGACTTCTTGCGCCGCCGCAGCCGGCCCTCCAGCCAGCTCGCGAACGAGGTCAGCGAGAAGTTGATGAGCACGTAGATCACGGCGATCACCGTGAAGGACGCGATGGTGTTGGCGCCGTAGTAGCCGCTCATCGTGTTGGCCGACGCGAGCAGTTCGGGGAAGGTGAGGACGGCGCCGCCGAGCGCGGTGTCCTTCACGATGACCACCAGCTGGCTGACGATGGCCGGGAGCATCGCGGTGACCGCCTGCGGCAGCAGTATGAGCCGCATGACCTGGCCCTTGCGCAGACCGATCGCCATGGCGGCTTCGGACTGGCCCTTCGGCAGGGCGAGGATGCCCGCGCGGACGATCTCGGCGAGCACCGACGCGTTGTACAGCACCAGTCCGGTGACGACCGCGTACATCGGCCGGTCGTCGGAGCTGACGGAGGTGTACTGGCTGTACAGCTCGTTCCCGAAGATCATGAGGACCAGCACGGGGATCGCGCGGAAGAACTCGATCACGACCGTGGCGGGGACGCGCACCCACGCGTGGTCCGAGAGCCGGGCGATGCCGAAGAAGGCTCCCAGCGGCAGCGCGATGACCATCGCGAGTGCCGCCGCCTTCAGGGTGTTCTGCAGACCGGGCCAGATGTACGTGGTGTACGCCTCGGAGCCGACGAACGGCTTCCACAGGACCCAGTCCAGCTGGTTCTTGTCGTCGAGGGCCGTGTACACCCACCAGACGACGACCGCGGCCGCGGCTATGAAGAGAGCCGTGTAGAGGACGTTGCGCCGTTTGGCGCGCGGTCCCTGTGCGTCGTACAGGACCGAACTCATCGCTTCACCGCCACCTTCTTGCCCACCCAGCCGAGGATCAGACCGGTCGGCAGGGTCAGGCAGCAGAATCCGAAGGCGATCACCGCGGAGATCTGCAGCAGCAGCGCCTCTTTGTCGAGCATGTCCTTCATGAGGGCCGCCGCCTCGGCCACGCCGATCGCCGCGGCCACCGTCGTGTTCTTCGTCAGCGCGATCAGTACGTTGGTCAGCGGCCCGACGGCCGCCCGGAAGGCCTGCGGGAGCACCACCAGGAACAGCACCTGGGTGAAGCTCAGTCCGATGGCCCGGGCGGCCTCCGCCTGGCCGACCGGCACGGTGTTGATGCCGGAGCGGACGGCCTCGCACACGAACGCCGAGGTGTAGAGGATCAGACCGAGCACGGCCAGCCGGAAGTTGATCGTGTCGGTCTCTTCGGAACCGAGGCTGACGCCCAGTGTCTGGTACAGGCCGAGCGAGGAGAACAGAATGATCACCGTGAGCGGGATGTTCCGCACGATGTTCACGTAGGCGGTGCCGAAACCGCGCATCAGCGGTACCGGGCCCACCCGCATGGCGGCCAGCAGACTGCCCCAGACCAGGGAGCCCAGGGCGGACAGCAGCGTCAGCTGCACCGTCGTCCAGAAGGCGCCCAGAACGTCGTAATCTTGAAGAAAGTCGAACACGATCTCCCGTGCTTCCGCGTGTAGGGATGCCCGGATGCGCCGCCCTCACGGACGGCGCACCCGCCGGGCGTTGCCTCAGCTCTTGATGTCGCCGATCTTCGGGGCGGGCTCGTTCTTGTACTGGGCCGGGCCGAAGTTCTTCTGGACGGCCTTGTCCCAGGACTTGTCGGCGACCATGTCCTCGAGCGCCTTGTTGATCTTGGCCTTGAGGTCGCTGCCCTTCTTGACGCCGATGCCGTAGTTCTCGTTGGTCATCTTCAGGCCGCCGAGCTTGAACTTGCCCTTGAACTGGGGCTGGGAGGCGTAGCCGGCGAGGATCGAGTCGTCCGTGGTGAGGGCGTCGATCACCTTGTTCTGCAGACCGGTCAGGCACGCGGAGTACGTCGGGTACTTCTGGAGCTGCGCCTTGGGGGCGAGCTTGTCCTTGACGTTCTGGGCCGAGGTCGAGCCGGTGACGGAACACAGCTTCGCCTTGTTGAGGTCCGCGGCCGTCTTGATGGCGGTGTCGTCCGCGCGGACCAGCACGTCCTGGTGGGCCAGCAGGTACGGGCCGGCGAAGTCCACCAGCTTCTGGCGCTCGGGGGTGATCGAGTAGGAGGCGGCGATGAAGTCGACGTCACCGCGCTTGAGCATGGTCTCGCGGTCGGCGCTCTTCGACTCCTTCCACTCGATCTGGTCGGCGCTGTAACCGAGCTTCTTGGCAACGTAGGTGGCCACGTCGACGTCGAAACCGGCGTAGCCCTGCGGGGTCTTCTGGCCGATGCCCGGCTGGTCGAACTTGATGCCGATGGTGATCTTCTTGCCGCCACCCGAGGACTTGTCGTCCTTCTTGTCGCCACCGCACGCGGTGGCCGCCACGGAGAGGGCGAGGAGGACGGCCGAGGCGGCGGTGACCTTGCGGAGCTTCATGCTGAACATCCTTTGAGTGGTGAAGGGAACGAGGTCCGTTGCGGGAGGCGCGACCCGGGGCGTGCGGGGGGCCGGACCCGCACCGTCGTCAGTGGTGCAGGATCTTGGACAGGAAGTCCTTGGCCCGGTCGCTGCGCGGGTTGCTGAAGAACTGGTCGGGCGCAGCCTCTTCGACGATCCGGCCGTCCGCCATGAAAACCACACGGTTTGCAGCCGAACGTGCGAAGCCCATCTCGTGGGTGACGACGATCATCGTCATGCCCTCACGGGCGAGCTGCTGCATCACCTCGAGGACCTCGTTGATCATCTCGGGGTCGAGGGCGGAGGTCGGCTCGTCGAAGAGCATGACCTTCGGGCCCATCGCCAGCGCCCGCGCGATGGCGACACGCTGCTGCTGGCCGCCGGACAGCTGGGCGGGGTACTTGTCGGCCTGGGTGCCCACACCGACCCGGTCGAGCAGGGCCCGCGCCTTCTCCTCGGCCTGCTTCTTGTCCGCCCTGCGGACCTTGACCTGGCCCAGCATCACGTTCTCGAGCACGGTCTTGTGCGCGAAGAGGTTGAAGGACTGGAAGACCATCCCGACATCCGCCCGCAGCCGCGCCAGTTCGCGGCCCTCGTGCGGCAGGGGCTTGCCGTCGATCGTAATGGCGCCCGAATCGATCGTCTCCAGGCGGTTGATGGTGCGGCACAGCGTCGACTTCCCGGACCCGGAGGGCCCGATGACCACGACGACCTCGCCGCGGGCGATCGTCAGGTCGATGTCCTGGAGCACGTGCAACGCGCCGAAATGCTTGTTGACGCTCTTCAGGACGACCAGTTCGTCGGACGCGGCCACGTCTTCCTTGGCCACCGATACATTGGTCATCGCTCTCAGGCTCCGTCCTCCTCGGGTATCCGAGGACAGTAATGAGGGGCTGTGACCTGCGTCATCACATCTGAGGGAGATCTGAGCATCACGATCCGATAGCGATCGGACACGTCTCGTAGCAGTTACCGGCTGTACGTATATCGGCCGGGTAACGGAAGCGGCGGGCAACCGGAACCCTCTTGACGCCGTCCTTGTCCATCGGCGTCACTGCCATGGTGCACGCGCGCGGGGACGCGACCAACGAACGCACGAGAACCGAGACCGTACGAACGCTGAACCGGAGGGGGCCGGGATGAGACTGCTGCTCGTCGAGGACGACAACCACGTCGCCGCGGCCCTGTCCGCCGTCCTCGCGCGGCATGGCTTCGACGTCACCCACGCGCGCAGCGGTGAGGAGGCCCTGCAGGCGCTCGTCCCGGAGAGCGCCGGCTTCGACGTGGTCCTGCTGGACCTGGGCCTGCCCGACCAGGACGGCTACGAGGTCTGCGGCAAGATCCGCAAGCGCACCAGCATCCCGGTGATCATGGTCACCGCGCGCTCCGACGTCCGCTCCCGCATACACGGGCTCAACCTGGGCGCCGACGACTACGTCGTGAAGCCGTACGACACCGGCGAACTGCTCGCCCGCATCCACGCCGTCAGCCGGCGCACCGTCCACGAGGACCCGGCCGCGGCCGGGGAGGGCGCCCTGCACCTCGGCTGCGTGCGCATCGAGCTGCCCACCCGCCAGGTCAGCGTGGACGGTTCGGTCGTCCAGCTGACCCGCAAGGAGTTCGATCTGCTCGCGCTGCTCGCCCAGCGCCCCGGCGTGGTCTTCCGCCGGGAACAGATCATCAGCGAGGTCTGGCGCACCAGTTGGGAGGGCACCGGCCGCACCCTGGAGGTGCACGTCGCCTCCCTGCGCGCCAAACTGCGCATGCCCGCCCTGATCGAGACCGTACGCGGCGTCGGCTACCGGCTCGTCGCCCCGGCCGCCTAGCGGGGACGGGTGCGCACACGCCTCCTGCCGCTGCTCACCGTCCTCCTGGCGGCCGTCCTGCTCGCGCTCGGCATCCCGCTCGCCGTGAGTGTGGCCGCGGGCCAGCAGCAGCCGGTCGTCGTGGACCGCATCGACGACACGGCACGCTTCGCCGCGCTCGCCCAGTTCGTCACCGACGGACCCAGCGGGCCCCGCCGCACCACCGTCGACGGGCGCTGGGAGACCCTGCGCAGCGAACTGGAGAGCTACTACGGCGTCTACGGCATCCGCGCGGGCGTCTTCTACCGCAACGGCTCTGCGATGGCCAACGCGCCCGGCGACTGGTTCGTACCGCGCGCGGGGGAGGTGCGGGAGGCGTTCGACGAGGCGCTGCTCAGCCGCCGCAGCCACGATCCCGGGCAGGTGTGGCCCTGGCAGCGCAGCCGGCTGGTCGTCGCCTCGCCGGTCATCCGGGACGGCGACGTCGTGGCGGTCGTGGTCACCGACTCGCCCACCGGGCAGATGAGGTCGCGGATCCTGCGCGGCTGGCTGTTCATCGGGGCCGGCGAGATCGCCGCGATGCTGCTCGCCGTCAGTGCCGCGCTGCGCCTGACCGGCTGGGTGCTCAAGCCGGTACGGATCCTGGACGCCACCACCCACGACATCGCCACCGGGCGCCTGAAGTCCCGGGTCGCGGCCGCCGGCGGGCCGCCGGAACTCAGACGCCTTTCCCGGTCGTTCAACGAGATGGCCGACAACGTCGAGGAGGTGCTGGAGCAGCAGCGCGCCTTCGTCGCCGACGCCTCGCACCAACTGCGCAACCCGCTCTCCGCGCTGCTGCTGCGCATCGAACTGCTCGCCCTCGAACTCCCCGAGGACAACGAGGAGATCGCCTCGGTCCGCACCGAGGGCAAACGCCTGGCGCGGGTCCTGGACGACCTGCTCGACCTGGCGCTGGCCGAGCACGCCGACGCCGACCTCCGGCTGACCGACATCGGCGCCCTGGCCGAGGAGCGGGTGGCCGCCTGGTCACCGGCCGCCGCCGCCGGCGGCGTCCGGCTGACCGGGGACTGTCCGCCCACCACCGCCTGGGCAGACCCGATCGCCCTGTCCAGCGCGCTGGACGCGGTGATCGACAACGCCGTGAAGTTCACCCCCGAGGACGGCACCGTCGAGGTCGCCGTCTCCGTCGACGGCGACACCGTCACGATCGTCGTCACCGACACCGGACCCGGCCTCACCGACGAGGAACTCGCGCGCGTGGGCGACCGTTTCTGGCGCAGCGGCCGCCACCAGAACGTCAAGGGATCGGGCCTCGGCCTGTCCATCACCCGCGCCCTGCTCGCGGCCGGCGGCGGCTCGATCACCTACGCCCACCACGAGCCGCGCGGGCTGCGGGCGACGGTGTCGGTGCCCCGGCACGCGGAGAGCGGGTCGCGGGCGTAGCACCGCCTTCTGAACCCTTTGGATCTTCCGGGCCTTCTGGAGCGGAGGCAGCGGGGCCGGCCGCGGCTTCCGCCGCGGGTCGGCCACGGTCTCACCGGGCCGGCCGGCCATGGCTCCAGCGCGCGTGGCCGTGGTTCCAGCGCGCGGGTGGCCGCGGCTGCACCGCGCGCGTGGCCACGGCTCAGCGAAACCGGTCCTACGGCTTCACCGACCGGTAGTAGCGTCGGGCGCCCTCCTGCAGGGGCAGCGGGTCGGTGTAGATGGCGGTGCGCAGGTCGACCAGCTGTGCGGAGTGGACGTGGGCGCCGATGCCGTCGCGGCTCTTGATCACCGTGCGCGTCACCCACTCGGTCAGCCGGGGGTCCACGTCCGCCCGGGTCATCAGCACGTTGGACACGGCGATGGTCGGCACCTGGACGCCCTGCTGCACGGCCGGGTAGGCGGACTCCGGGATGTTGGCGGCCCGGTAGTAGCGCGCTCCCTGCCCCTCGTCGTGCAACCTGGCGATGAGATCGGCGTCGATCGGTACGAATGTGAAGGCGGCTTTCTTCGCCAGGGTGTCCAAGCCCTTGGTGGGCAGCCCGCCCGACCAGAAGAAGGCGTCGATCTTCCCCTGTTCCAGCCTGCCGGGCCCGGTGTCGATGCCGTCCGCGACCGGGGTGATGTCCTTCTTCGGGTCCATGCCGGCCGCCCTCAGCACCCGGTCGGCGATGAGCCGCACTCCGGAGTCGGGCAGCCCGGTCGCCACTCGTCTGTGCCGAAGATCCGACACCTTCCGGATGTCCGAACCGCGGCGCACGATGAGATGCACGTAGTCGTCGTAGAGCCGGGCCACACCCCGCAGCCGGCCGGCGCCGCTGCCGTGCCGCAGCGCGTACGTCTCCACCGCGTCGGCCGCCGCGATGGTGAAGTCGGCCTGCCCGGTCGCGACCCGCTGCACGTTCTCCTGTGATCCGGCGCTGTTGAGCAGCTTCACCTCCAGGCCGGGCATGTCCCTGGCCATCTCGGTGCGCAGCCGCTCGCCGTACTCCTGGTAGACGCCCCGGGGCGTACCGGTGCTGAAGACGATCGTCCCGCTCGGTGGCTTCTCGCCCAGGGGCAGCAGCCACCACAGCAGCAGCCCGAGGGCCACGACACCGGCGGCCGCGCTCTGCAGCGCTCGGCGTCTGCTGATCTGAAGCACCTTGGACATGCGGCGATCCTGCCAGGCGACGCGCGCGCCTGACCAGGGCCGAGGCCATGCCGGGACAGGGAAGGTGCCGCTCGCCCCCCCCGGGCGCCCTGCTCATCACCGGTTCGGGGTGGTGCGGCGCGGGGGACGGACCGGCCTGACCGCGTGAAGGTCCGCAGGCGGGTGTGGAGCGCGGTGCCGGAGGTCCGCACGTGTGCCGGCGGGCAGTGCCTTGGGCCCGTGAACGGGTGCGGCGGGCAGTGTCAGTGGCGGCCGTTACCTTCGCATCATGAGCACATCGCCCGCCGACCTCGTCCGTGAGTTCCACCGCGCCTTCGGGCTCGACGCCCGCGGCACACCGGTCGAGGTTCCCCCCGAACTGGCCGCCCACCGCGGAGAATTGCTCGCCGAAGAGGCCGCGGAGGTCGCCGAGGTCGCTGTGGAGGGGCCGCTCGACCAGCTCGCGCACGAGCTGGCGGACGTGGTCTACGTCGCGTACGGCACGGCGCTGGTGCACGGCATCGACCTCGACGAAGTGATCGCCGAGATCCACCGGGCCAACATGAGCAAGCTCGGCCCGGACGGGCAGGTCGCCCGCCGGGCCGACGGCAAGGTCCTCAAGGGGGAGCACTACCGGGCGCCGGACGTGTCGGCCGTGCTGCGCGGCCAGGGGTGGATACCGGGCGGCGCGGCCTGAGGCGTGCGCGTTGCGGCGTCCAGGACTACAGGGAACCGGCCGCCAGATTCCACTCGCGGTGCAGGGCGCCCAGCGGGATGTTCCGCTGGATGACCGGCGTACCGAAGATGGACAGCTGGAGCCGCAGGGTCCCGGACAGGTCCACTCCGCCGTAGACGCTCCAGGTGCCCTCCGCCTTCGGTGCGCCCGTGCCGGTGGAGGCGGTGACCGTCCCGGAGGCCGTGCCGCGCAGGTACGGGGCCAGGTCGGCGGTGACGCCGACGGTGCCGTAGAGGCCGACGGAGGCCTCGGCGCCGAGCGCCGTCTTCAGGTCGCCGGCGGTGGTGAGGGAGGCGTGTACCGGAGTGCCCGTCATGGTCGAGTCGCTGACCGGCGTCCAGCCCTTGGCCGCGCCGAAGGTGCCGCCCGCCCTGAAGTCGCCCTTGAGGCTCTGCTCGACGTCGACGGTGACGCGTCCGTCGCCGCTGATCTGCACGTAGCAGGTCAGGTCCAGGTTGACCACGACGGGGACGGGGCCCACCTGCAGCACGGGGTCGGCGTGCAGCTTGGCGAAGGGCAGGCGCAGCGGCGTTCCGGTGGCCGCGGCCACGCGGCCCTTGACGGCCCATCCGGAGGCCCAGTCGCCGGACACGCCGAGGTACGCCGAACCGGGCGCGGTGCCGGTTCCGGCGCCGCCGTAGGCGAAGTCGACCTGTGGTGCGACCTGGACGAAACCGTGCACCGAGGCGGTGGCCGAGACCGGGGCGCCCTCGGCCGTCGGCACGGCCGCGCTCACATCGAGCCGGAGGCTGCCGAGCGGTACCGTCGCGCCCTTGGGACCGGCATGCACGTCACCGGCCTTGGACCAGGACACCTTCACATCGGGCAGCAGCTTGTCGACGGTGAACGACGACGGGTCGACCGGCACGTCGCCGTGTGCCGAGTCGTCGCCCAGCAGCGCGTCGAGCGTGGCCGGTTCGGTCTGCACCGCGGTGCCGTGGCCCGTCTCGCCGATCACCTTGGTGACTTTGGCGAGCAGTCCGTGCGGCGCCCCCGACGCGGGCGCACTGGCGATCACGTCGCCCACGGCCGCTCGGTGCGGTGCGGCCGAGGAGCCGCCGGAAGCCGGGGCACCCGGTGAACTGCCCTGCCGCTTCGGCTTGTCGGAGATGACGGCACGCCGGGTGCGGCCGTCGTACGAGCTGACGGTGAGCGTGGTCTTGTGCGCCCGCCGCCCGGAGCCTTGGGGGCTCGCGGTGGCGGCCGCGGTCGCGGCGGGTGCGGCGGCGACGGTGAGTGGGTGGTCCGTGTCGTCGTTGGGACCGTCGTCGACCCTGGTCCGCTGTCCGTGCTCGCCGGCCGCGAGACGCTCGGCGTGCGGCGTCGGTGCGGAGGAGCAGGCCGCGGCGAGGAAGAGGGTGGTCACGGCGAAGGCGGGCAACAGGGCATGCCTGTGCCTCATGCGTCTGCGCAAGGTTGGTCCCGAGTGAAGTGGGGGGTGGCGGAGAGGTGTCGACGCTCGGTTACTCGTAGGTAGAACCGGTCGGTAACCGCGTAGCGAGCCATGAGCATGCCACGTCAGGCGCACGGGCCCCTCACGAACCGGCCACAACCCAAGGTGACGTCGGCCACGGCGAGTTCACGTCACTGGAGGCCGAAGTGCGTTGTTTTCAGGGGCTGGTGGCCGCTGCCCCCCGCGCAACTCGTCGTTCCTCTCCCGGGCGGACCGGGCAAGGCCCCGGCCCCGGCCCCGGCCCCGATGAGCGTTGAGCCGCCGAACGCCTCCCGCCTTCCCAGAAGGGCTCGCCCTCCCGGAAGCGCCCGCTTTCCCAGAAGGGCTCGCCTCCCCGAAAGCGCCCGCTTTCCCTGAAGGGTCGCCTTCCCGGAGGCGCCCGCTTTCCCTGAAGGCCCGCCTTCCCGGAAGGGCCTGCCTTCGTCAGCCGCCGCCGGAGGCCGGCCGGTGTGGCCGTGTCCACGGCCTGCAGCCGCGTCGCGGCGCTGCGCGGCTCGGGCCCGGGCAGGCCTTTGCCGGCCGCTTCTGCCGCCTGCCGGCCGCCTCCCCGGGCCTCCGGGAACGCCTACCCTTGACTCGTGGGCGGCCGTGACCAGAACCTGCCCGAGAACGTGACCAGGACCTGCCCGAGAAGAGGTCGAACCGTCTCCGAGCCGGCCGGCCCCGAGTCGCGTGCGTCGGCGACCGGTCCGTGTCACGCCGGGCAAGCCCGGCCCGCGGCAGTGCTTTCCGTGCGGGAAGGCGGTGACGTTCCATGGGGTACGTGGCGGTGAGCGCGCTCAGCCACCCCGGGCTGGTCCGCGAACGCAACGAGGACAGTCTCGTGGTCGGACCGTGGACCTTGTGCGCCACGGTGACCGAGAGCCCGCAGACCCTGGTCTTCCCGATCGGTCCGCCCCTGGTCGTCGCCGTCGCCGACGGGCTCGGCGGGCATCCCGGCGGCGATGTGGCCAGTGCTCTGGTCGTACGCAGGCTCGCCTCCCTCGGTCCCTCGCTGAGCGGCGAGGACGCCGTCCGCGACGCGTTGACCGCCTGCAACCGCGCCGTCCACGCGGCTGCCGGCGGCGACGCGGGAGGCGGGCTCGCGGCCATGGGGACGACGATCGCCGGCGTCGTCGTGGAGCCGGGCGCGCTGCTGTCGTTCAACGTGGGCGACAGTCGCGTCTTCGCGGCCTCGGACGACGGGCTGCGTCAGCTGAGCGTCGACGACAGCCCCCCGCTCGAACCCGGCCGGCGCACCACGTCCATCGTCACCCAGTGCCTGGGCGGCACGCGCATGTACCGGGCGGTCCGCGCCCATGTGACGGCCGAGCCCCTGTCTCCGGGCGACCGTTACCTCATCTGCACGGACGGCCTGACCGACCCGCTGCCGACGGAGGTGCTCGACGAGGCGATGCGGGGGCACGACGACAGCCGCGCCGCCTACGAACTGTGGAAGGCCGCCATCGAGGCCGGCGGCCCCGACAACATCACGCTCGCGATCGTACGCGTCGCGGACGGGTGAGAGCGGGGCGGCCCTCGTGTCCGCGGCCGGACTGTCCTCTTGTACGCCGCCTCGTGTCCGCGGCTGGGCGGTCCTCCCTGTCCGCCGTGGTAGGGCCTCGTGTCCGCGGCTGAGTGGTTCTCGCGTCCGCCGTGAGTGGCCTCGTGTGCGCTGCTGGGCGGTCCTCCTGTCCACCGTGGAGCGGGCCTCATGTTCGCGGGTGAGCGGGCTCCTGCCCGTCGTGGAACCTGGCCTCGTGTCGGCGGTCGGGCCGGCCTCGTATCCGGGCCTGCCGTGTGCGCGGACGGCACGGTGGCCGGCAGCGGTGGCGCTGCCGCGGCCGCCGTGGAGAGGCGTTCCCGGGAGCACCTACCCTTGACGCATGACCAGCAGCAGCGACCGGAGCCCCGCAGTGGACGTTCAAGCCCCCAAGAGCTACGAGATCCGCACCTACGGGTGCCAGATGAACGTCCACGATTCCGAGCGGTTGGCCGGGCTGCTCGAGGACGCCGGGTACGTACGGGCGCCCGAGGGGTCGGACGGGGACGCCGACGTCGTGGTCTTCAACACCTGCGCGGTCCGTGAGAACGCCGACAACAGGCTCTACGGCAACCTCGGCCGGCTCGCGCCGAAGAAGACCTCGCGGCCGGGCATGCAGATCGCGGTCGGCGGCTGCCTCGCGCAGAAGGACCGCGACACCATCGTGAAGAAGGCCCCCTGGGTGGACGTCGTCTTCGGCACGCACAACATCGGCAAGCTGCCCGTCCTGCTGGAGCGCGCCCGCGTCCAGGAGGAGGCACAGGTCGAGATCGCCGAGTCGCTGGAGGCCTTCCCGTCCACCCTGCCGACCCGGCGCGAGAGCGCCTACGCGGCCTGGGTGTCGATCTCCGTCGGCTGCAACAACACCTGCACCTTCTGCATCGTCCCCGCCCTGCGCGGCAAGGAGAAGGACCGCCGCCCCGGTGACGTCCTCGCCGAGGTCGAGGCGCTGGTCGCCGAGGGCGTCTCGGAGATCACGCTGCTCGGCCAGAACGTCAACGCCTACGGCTCCGACATCGGCGACCGCGAGGCCTTCAGCAAGCTGCTGCGCGCCTGCGGCCGGATCGAGGGGCTGGAGCGGGTGCGGTTCACGTCCCCACACCCGCGTGACTTCACCGACGACGTCATCGCCGCCATGGCCGAGACGCCGAACGTGATGCCGCAGCTGCACATGCCGCTCCAGTCCGGCTCCGACACCGTGCTGAAGGCGATGCGGCGCTCCTACCGGCAGGAGCGCTACCTCGGAATCATCGAGAAGGTCCGGGCCGCCATCCCGCACGCCGCGATCACCACCGACATCATCGTGGGCTTCCCCGGCGAGACGGAGGAGGACTTCGAGCAGACGCTGCACGTGGTGCGCGAGGCGCGGTTCGCGCAGGCCTTCACCTTCCAGTACTCCAAGCGCCCCGGCACCCCGGCCGCGACCATGGAGGACCAGATCCCCAAGGAGGTCGTCCAGGCGCGCTACGAGCGCCTCGTCGCGCTCCAGGAGGAGATCTCCTGGGAGGAGAACAAGAAGCAGGTCAGCCGCACCCTGGAGCTGATGGTCGCCGAGGGGGAGGGCCGCAAGGACGGCGCCACCCACCGGCTCTCCGGCCGCGCCGCCGACAACCGCCTGGTCCACTTCACCAAGCCCGCGCAGGACGTGCGCCCCGGTGACGTGGTCACCGTCGAGGTGACCTACGCCGCCCCGCACCACCTCCTCGCCGAGGGCCTCGTCCTCGACGTGCGCCGCACGCGCGCGGGGGACGCCTGGGAGAAGCGCAACGCCGCGGCGGCCGCCAAGCCGGCCGGCGTCATGCTGGGCCTGCCGAAGATCGGCGTACCGGCGCCGCTGCCGGTCGCCACGGGCAGCGGCTGCGGCTGCGACTGACCGGCGACGGCCCGAGCAGGTTCCGGCGAAGGGCCGGGTCCGCACCGCGTTCAGGTGCAGGGCCATGGGCAGGTCCGGTGCAGGGGCAGGTGAAGGGCCATGGGCAGGTTCAGGTGAAGGGCCGTGGTCCGGAGCAGGTTCAGGTGAAGGGCCATGGCCGGAGCACGTTCGGGTGACGGGCCGGGACCGCGGCACGTTCCGGTGAACGTGCCGCGGCAGGAGCGCATTCGGCGATCGTCGGCGGCTGTGGCCGACGGCGATCGGGACACGGGGGAACGGGGGAGGACGAGCTGATGGCTCGGTGGGCGCTGCTGCTTGACAAACCGCCTGGTGAGGGGCCATACCGTCGGCAGTACGAGCTGATGGCCACCATCGACGGCGCGCGTGAGGAGGCTGAGGCGCGGTTCGGGGAGCTGGTGCGCCTGTACCAGCCCCGCCATCCGATGTATCCCGTGCGGATGCGGCGGTTCCGCACCGCCGACGGCTGGATGCTGATCGGGGACGGATCGTCCGGCGGCGTGTTCACCTACCACTTCCTGTTCACCGAGCTGGAGTGGGATTCGGGGCCCATCACCTACTGACGGCGTACCCTGCCGATCATGCTTGCCGCCGCCGCCGTCTGCCCCTGCCCGCCGCTTCTGGTACCCGAGGTCGCCGCGGGGGCCGCAGCCGAACTGGACGCCGCGCGCGCGGCGTGCACGGACGCGATCGGTGTGCTCGCCGCCGCCCGCCCCGACCTGCTGGTGGTCCTCGGGGCCGCCGACCGGAGCGGGCGCGGACCCTTCCCGCAGGGCACCCCGGGCTCCTTCCGCGGGTTCGGTGTCGACCTGGACGTACGGCTCGGCCCCGCCGGGGCTTTCGCGAGCGGGCGCGAACTGCCGCCCTCGCTCGCCGTCGGGGCCTGGCTGCTCGAGCGGACCGGCTGGGCGGATGCCCCGATCGAGGGACTCGGCATCGGGGAACGACTCGCGGCCGAGCGGTGCGTCGAAGTCGGAAGGGAGATCGGCGCGCGGGCCGCGCGGGTGGCGCTCCTGGTGATGGGGGACGCCAGCGCATGCCGCAGCCTCAAGGCACCGGGCTATCTCGACGAGCGCGCGGCGCCTTTCGACGCGGAAGCCGCGCGGGCCCTCGGCGCCGCGGACCTCGCCGCCCTCCGCGCGCTGGACGCTGAACTGGCGTACGAGCTGAAGGCCTCGGGCCGTGCCCCCTGGCAGGTCCTCGCCGGGGCCGCCGATGATGCGGCCCTCAGCGGCGTCCTGCTGTACGAGGACGCGCCCTACGGCGTGGGGTACCTGGTCGCCACCTGGTCCTAGCGAGCGTCCCGCGGTGCCCGCCCGGTCACGGGAAACGGAGGGCGCCGGGCGACGGAAACACTGCCTGGCCAGCCACGAAATCGGCAGGCGGCGGACGGAAACGGTGGCGAGCCCCGGCGGGAGGATGTCGGCTGGCGGACGGAAACGGTGGCGAGTCCCGGCCGGACGGCGCCGGCCGGCAGACGCAAACGGCGGCTAGCCCCGGCCGGAAGACGCGGGCCGGCGGACGGAAACGGTAGCCCCGGCGGGAAGATGCCGGCCGGCAGACGCAAACGGTAGCCCCGGCCGGAAGACGCCGGCCGGCAGACGGAAGCGGCGGCGAGCCCCAGCCGCAAGACGCGGGCCGGCAGAGGGAAACGGTGGACGGCCGGAACCCCCCGGCGACGAAAACGGCGGACGGCCGGGAGCCGTTCCGCTCCGCAGCCGTCCACTGATCACCGTCATTGAGTACCGTTCGCCGATCCCCGCCGTACTCTCCGCGGGCCCCAGTGATCACCGCTGATCACCGCTGACTCACGGTGATCCGTTGATCACCGGATCGGGGAACCGGGGCATCCCCCGGCGCGCCCTCACGAGGTCGGTGGAGGCCCCTCCGGCCTCGTCGGCATCGTCGGGTCGCCGGTCGTCGGCCCGGGACCCTGGCCCTCCTTGTGCGCGAGGCGGTCCATGGCCTCCTTGGCCTTGCCCGTGCCCGCCTGGATCTTGTCGGTGTACTTGCCCTTGGTCCGCTCGTCGACGGCCTTGGCGGCCTTGTCGATGCCGTGCTGGACCTTCTCCCCGTGCTCCCGCGCGAGGTCCGACACCTTGTCCTTGGCCGGGGCGAGCTTGCTCTTCATGTTGTCCAACAGACCCATGGTCCACCTTCCTCGCGGGGCAGTTACCTGCGGGCGCCGTCACCGGCCTCGCTGTCGGCGGCCTCCTCGGCGGACTGCTGCTTGGGGATGTCGGCGCTCCCGGTCACGTCGTCGTCCGTACCGGCCTCGGGCCGGGCGTTCTCGTCGTCGCGCCCGTCCCCGGCCGAACCCCTCGCCTCCGCCGACTCGGCTCCCTCCGCCTCTGCCGGCTCCGCTGTCGCCGCCTCGGCTCCCTCCGGCTCCGGGTCGGACGGTGCCTCGGCGGCCGACGCCTCCTGAGTCGCCTTCGACCTGCCGAGGAGTCGTGCAAAAACGCCCATATCCACTCCATACGGTACTCGTGCGGGCGAATTCCCGCGTCACCCGGTGGGTCACATTGCCTCACCCGGGCCACCGCCTCCGGCACTCCGGCAGGCGACGCTTCGCTTCGGGCAACGATCCGGGCCACCCGCCGTCACGTAACTCGTTCGAGAGCCCGTCCGCAGGTTTGCGAAACTGGTGCGGTGAGCAGTGCACCAGTCGCCCCGCGCGTCATCGCCGTAGTCGGTCCCACCGCGGCCGGAAAGTCCGATCTCGGTGTCTTCCTGGCCCAGCAGCTCGGCGGTGAGATCGTCAACGCCGACTCCATGCAGCTGTACCGGGGGATGGACATCGGTACCGCCAAGCTGACGACCGAGGAGCGTGGCGGCGTTCCGCACCACCTGCTCGACATCTGGGACGTGACGGTCACCGCCTCGGTCGCCGAGTACCAGAGGCTGGCCCGGGCGCGGATCGACGCGCTGCTGGCCGAGGGGCGCTGGCCCATCCTGGTCGGCGGCTCCGGCCTGTACGTCCGCGGTGCCGTGGACAACCTGGAGTTCCCCGGCACCGACCCCGTGGTGCGGGCCCGCCTGGAGGAGGAGCTGGCGCTGCGCGGCTCCGGTGCGCTGCACGCGCGGCTGGCCGCCGCCGACCCCGAGGCCGCCCGCGCCATCCTGCCCAGCAACGGCCGCCGTGTCGTCCGGGCTCTGGAAGTGATCGAGATCACCGGTCAGCCCTTCACCGCGAACCTGCCCGGGCACGATTCCGTCTACGACACCGTCCAGATCGGTGTCGACGTCGCGCGTCCGGAACTGGACGAGCGCATCGCACGCCGGGTCGACCGGATGTGGGACGCGGGCCTGGTGGACGAGGTGCGCGACCTGGAGGCGCGCGGTCTTCGAGAGGGGCGCACGGCGGCGCGCGCACTGGGTTACCAGCAGGTGCTCGCGTCGCTCTCCGGGGAGTGCAGCGAAACGGAGGCGCGGGCGGAGACCGTGCGCGCCACCAAGCGCTTCGCGCGCCGGCAGGATTCGTGGTTCAGGCGCGATCCCCGTGTGCACTGGTTGAGCGGGGCCGTCGCGGACCGCAGGGAACTTCCGCGGCAGGCCCTGGCGTTGGTCGAACGACCGGTCACAGCCTGATCACGTGATGGCATCGGGATGCGCCGCCGGTCATCCCGGCCTTCGGCGCCGTGCCATCATCGAGCTTCGATCGACCAAGTGGAGCCTAGTTGGGAGGGCGCGTGGCGATGGAGGCCGGCCCTCGCGACACCGCACGAAGTGCCGAGCACGTCACCACTGAGAGTGACGACCCGGACCAGGTCGTGGACCGTCTGGCCGACGACGGGCCCGACGAGACGCCGGGCGGCGTGACCGCCGACGGGCCGACGCCCGAGGAGATGTACCCGGGCGGGCCCGAGGTCGAGGTCGAGCTGCGCCCGCAGCGCCGGCTGCGTATCTGGCAGCTCGCGCCGATCGTGGGACTCTCCGCCGTCGGCTCCCTGATGTTCGCCTTCCCGCTCGCCTTCGACTTCGGCGACAGTGGCGCCGTCATCGCCATGCTCGGCCTGCTGATCTGCTCCTGCGCCGCGGGCTGGGGCATGATGGCCGCCCGCCGGGTGGGCTACACCTTGCCCGGGCTGCCGGCCCGGGGCTCCGGCCGCCGCCCCGACTGGCGGGTCGTGCTGGGTTACGTCGTGCTGGTGACCGTGGTCGTGATCCTTGCCGTCTGGCGCGTGGCAAGACTGCGCTGAAACGTCCCGACAGGGGCGCGGGACCACAGGCACGCGGTGACCGCGCGCGCGTGGGGAACCACGGGGACGCGGTGACTACGCGCGCATGGGGAACCACGGGGACGCGGTGCCGACACGCGCGCAGGGACCGACAGCGACGCGGTGACGACACGGGCGCTCGGGACCACACAGAGGCCGCGGCATCGACACACACGCGGGGAATCAAACGGCACGCGCGCGGGGCCACAGGGGCGCCGGGAGCCGCGTACTCCACCGGCCGCCCCTGCGGAGCGCTCCCGTACGATCGAGGAATGAGCACGCGGATCGCCTTCCTCAAGGGTCACGGCACCGAGAACGACTTCGTGATCGTCCCGGACCCGGAGAACGCCCTCGACCTCACCCCGGCCACCGTCGCCGCCCTGTGCGACCGCCGTGCCGGCATCGGAGGCGACGGTGTGCTGCACGTCGTACGGTCCGCGGCGCATCCGGAGGCCGCGGGGATGGCCGACGAGGCGGAGTGGTTCATGGACTACCGCAACGGCGACGGCTCGATCGCCGAGATGTGCGGTAATGGCGTCCGTGTCTTCGCGCGCTACCTGCAGCACGCCGGGCATGTGGCCGAAGGCGACCTCGCGATCGCCACGCGCGCGGGTGTCAGGTCCGTCCACATCGCGAAGGAGGGCGACGTCACCGTCGGCATGGGCCGCGCCCGTCTGCCCGAGGGTGACGTCACGGTGAGCGTCGGCGAGCACAGCTGGCCCGCACGCAACGTGAACATGGGCAACCCGCACGCGGTCGCATTCGTCGCGGGCCTCGACCAGGCGGGCCGGCTGCTCGACCCGCCGCCGGTCAGCCCGGCGGGCGCCTACCCCGACGGTGTGAACGTCGAGTTCGTCGTCGACCGCGGTCCCCGCCATGTCGCCATGCGCGTACACGAGCGAGGCTCCGGCGAGACCCGCTCCTGCGGCACGGGCGCGTGCGCCGTCGCCGTGGCCGCGGCCCGGCGCGACGGCGCCGATCCCGCCGTCACCGGCACCCCGGCGACCTACACCGTCGACGTGCTCGGCGGGCGGCTGGTCATCACCGAACGGCCCGACGGCGAGATCGAGATGACCGGCCCCGCCGTGATCGTCGCCGAGGGAGAGATCGACGCCGACTGGCTGGAAAGCGCCCTCGGCTGACCCGCGGAAAGCTCGCGGGCGACGGCCGCACGGGCACGGATCAGCGGTTCTCCCTGACCGGAGTCGTTCGAAACCGCGGCCGAGTCCTGGGCAGGTGGCGCAAACTCTAAACCTCCTTCTCGTCGCTCGAATGGGTGATCCGTTTCACGCTCGGCGAGAGCGGGTCGGTCGCACGTGATGGGCTCGATAGCATCAAGCACCGGCACGGACGGGGGAAACGTCGCCATCCCTGAGCCGCGTATGCCCTGGGGGCCCCGTCCGCCGGTCCACGAGCCGGAGGTGCCCATGAGTGCGGAGGCCACGAACCCTGCGACCCCTGGCCCGGTAGCGCCCCCAGCGCCGCAGGCGCTCACGGCGTCCGCGGCACCCGCCGCGGCCCGCAGGAAGTCCCGGCCCCGGATCGACCTGCGCCGGCTCGGCCGGGCCGCGCTGCTCGGCCCCGCCGTCCGCGGCAGACTTCCCGACGCCATCGGCCATGTCGTGGAGGCCCATCGGGCCCACCACCCCGACGCGGACCTCGAACCCCTGCGCCGCGCCTACGTCCTCGCGGAGTCCTCGCACCGGGGACAGATGCGCAAGAGCGGTGAGCCGTACATCACGCACCCGCTCGCGGTGACCCTCATCCTCGCCGAGCTCGGTGCGGAGACCACGACGTTGACGGCCTCGCTCCTCCACGACACCGTCGAGGACACCGATGTGACGCTGGAACAGGTCCGGGAACAGTTCGGCGAGGAGGTTCGTTATCTCGTCGACGGCGTCACGAAACTGGAGAAGGTCGACTACGGGGCCGCCGCCGAGCCCGAGACCTTCCGCAAGATGCTCGTCGCCACCGGCAGCGACGTGCGCGTGATGTCGATCAAGCTCGCCGACCGCCTCCACAACATGCGCACCCTCGGCGTGATGCGCCCCGAGAAACAGGCGCGGATCGCCAAGGTCACCCGGGACGTCCTCATCCCGCTCGCCGAACGCCTCGGCGTGCAGGCCCTCAAGACCGAACTGGAGGATCTGGTCTTCGCCATCCTCCACCCCGAGGAGTACGACCACACCAGAGAACTCATCGCCGAGAACGCCGCCCGCCGCAGCGATCCGCTCGCCGAGGTCGCCGACGAGATGCGCGGTGTGCTGCGCGAGGCCGACATCCCGGCCGAAGTGCTCATCCGCCCCCGGCACTTCGTCTCCGTCCACCGGGTGGCCCGCAAGCGCGGACAGCTGCGCGGCGCCGACTTCGGCCGCCTGCTCGTGCTGGTGAACGAGGACGCCGACTGCTACGGCGTCCTCGGCGAACTGCACACCTGCATGACGCCGGTCGTCTCCGAGTTCAAGGACTTCATCGCCGTACCGAAGTTCAACCTGTACCAGTCGCTGCACACAGCCGTGGCCCGGCCGGACGGACAGGTCGTCGAAGTCCTCATCCGCACCCACCAGATGCACAAGGTCGCCGAAGCGGGTGTCGTCGCCCTCGGCAACCCGTACGCCCCCGGGGCCGACGACCCGGCCGACGGTGAGCGCGCCGACCCCACCCGCCCCGGCTGGCTCTCCCGCCTCCTCGACTGGCAGCGGGCCGCGCCCGACCCCGACACCTTCTGGTCCACGCTGCGCGAGGATCTCGCCCAGGACCGGGAGATCACCGTCTTCCGTCCGGACGGCGGCACCCTCGGCCTGCCCGAGGGCGCCACCTGCGTCGACGCCGCCTACGCCCAGTACGGCGAGGACGCGCACGCCTGCATCGGCGCCCGCGTGAACGGCCGCCTCGCCACGTTGAGCACCGTTCTCGGGGACGGCGACACCGTTCAGCTCCTGATGGGCCAGGACCCCGCCTCCGAGCCCTCTCGGGAGTGGCTGGAGCACGCCCACACCCCGGCCGCCCGCATCGCCATCCAGCGCTGGCTCGCGACGCACCCCGGCGCCGGCGACGGAACCGACCAGGCGAACGGCGCCCGCTTCGAGGAAACCGGCGGCGCCCGCACAGAGGAGACGGGCGGCACGCGGTTCGGACCGGCCGGGGACACCGGTCCCGGGCGCCCGGCCGACAGCGCCGTCGAGGGCGCCCCGGCCGTTCGTCCGCGCAACGCCGACGTCCTCGTCGACCGGCCGGGGGCGCCCGTCCGGCTCGCCGGGTGCTGTACGCCCGTACCGCCCGACGAGATCACCGGCTTCATGGTGCGCGGGGGAGTGGTGACCGTGCACCGGGCCGAGTGCGCCGCGGTGGCGCACATGAAGAGCCGGGGGCGCGCGGAGATCGGCGTGCGCTGGGGAGACACCGCCGAGTGCCGGGTCACGCTGGTCGCTGAATCGTTCGGCCGCCCCCATCTGCTCGCCGACCTGACCGAGGCGATCGCCCTGGAGGGCGCCGAGATCGTCTCCGCCACCGTCGAACCGCCCAGCCAGCAGCGGGTGCGCCACACCTACACCCTCCAGCTCCCCGACTCGGCCCACCTCCCGGCCCTGATGCGCGCCATGCGGGACGTACCCGGCGTGTACGACGTGAGCCGCGCCCAGCACCAGGCACCGTCCCCCTGAGCCCGCGGCGCCGAGCGGACCCGAGGGGCGACGGGACACGTCCGGGCCGGTGCACCGGTTCGGGGAGGCTCCGGAGGCAACGGCCCCGGTCGCCGGGCCAGGACGCCGGCTCGGGCGGCCCCGAGGGGTGACGGACCCGCCGCTGGCGTGGGTGGGGCGCCCGCTCGGGCGGCCCGAGGGACGGCGGACCCGTCGGTGGCGTGGCCGGAAGGCCGCGGGGGGCCAACCCGTTCGGGTGGGTCGGGCGCGCGTCGCCGCCGTGGCGCGGGTACGCCCTGGTAGCGGTGGTCCATGTCGCTCACCCCACGCCCCCGGACCCAGCCCCGGTTCTCCCGGCACCGGAAGGCGGCCCTGCTCGCCTCCGCCGTCTCCGTCTGTCTGCTCGCCGCCGCTGCCCCGGCCGAACCCCTGGGCGTCGGCGACCGGCTCTACCCCTACCTCGGAAACCCCGGCTACGACGTGGCCTCGTACGACGTGGCCCTCACCTACCCCGGGACCAACGACAAGCCGCTGCAGGCCGTCACCACCATCGACGCATGGACCACCGCGGACCTGGACCGCCTCAACCTCGACTTCG
The DNA here is from genome assembly GCF_040426375.1 of Streptomyces sp. NPDC096012. Taxonomy (NCBI): domain Bacteria; kingdom Bacillati; phylum Actinomycetota; class Actinomycetes; order Kitasatosporales; family Streptomycetaceae; genus Streptomyces; species Streptomyces sp. NPDC096012. The sequence goes on along the minus strand of NZ_JBEOTD010000022.1, from coordinate 75,990 downwards.
CGCACGGAACGGTGCAGTCCGTCGAGGTCGACGGCCGCCCCGCGGACTTCGCCGGCGCGGGCGAGGACCTGGTCGTCACCCCGGAACACTTCCTGCACAAGGGCATCTGGACCCGGATCACCGTCCGGCACACCAGCGACCCCATGCCCGCCAAGGACCAGGAGGGCGGCTGGGTACGGACCACCGACGGCCTCGCCATGGCGAACCAGGCGGACGCCGCCCATCTGGTCTTCCCGTGCAACGACCACCCGTCCGACAAGGCGTTCTTCACCTTCCGGATCACCGCCCCGAACGGCTACACCGTCGTCGCCAACGGCCTGCCCGCCGGAGCGGAACGGGTCGGCGGAACCACCACCTGGACCTATCGCACCCGGCACCCCATGGCCACCGAGCTGGCCCAGGTGTCCATCGGCCGGTCCGCCGTCGTCCACCGCGAGGGCCCGCACGGCCTGCCCATCCGCGACGTCGTGCCCAGCGCCGACCGCAAGGCCCTGGAACCCTGGCTCGCCAAGACGCCCCAGCAGGTCGCCTGGCTGGAGGGCAAGGTCGGCCGCTACCCCTTCGAGACCTACGGCGTGCTCATGGCACAGGCCTCCACCGGCTTCGAGCTGGAGACCCAGACCCTCTCCCTCTTCGAGAAGGAGCTGTTCACCGAGCCCGCCTACCCCAAGTGGTACGTCGAGTCGGTCATGGTCCACGAGCTGTCCCACCAGTGGTTCGGCGACAGCGTCAGCCCCCGCACCTGGTCCGACGTCTGGCTGAACGAGGGGCACGCCACCTGGTACGAGGAGCTGTACAGCGAGGAGACCGCGCACCGGCCCATGGACGACCGGATGAAGGCCGCCTACGGCGCCTCCGACCGCTGGCGCGAGGCCGGCGGCCCGCCCGCCCGGCCCAAGGAGCCCGCCCCCGGCCAGAAGATCAGCCTCTTCCGGCCGAACATCTACGACGGCGCCGCGCTCGTGCTCTACGCCCTGCGGCAGGAGATCGGCCGGCCCGCCTTCGAGCGGCTGGAACGGCGCTGGGTCCAGGAGCACCGGGACTCCACCGCCACCACCGCCGACTTCGTCCGGCTCGCTTCGGCGGTCGCCGGCCGCGACCTGAACGCCTTCTTCCAGCCCTGGCTGTACGGCGAGAAGACCCCGCCGATGCCCGGACACCCCGACTGGAAGCCCCAGGCGGCCGCCAAGCCGGACAAGACACTCACCCGCCGATGACGGCACCGGCACACCGACCCGCCGACAACGGCACCGACCCCCCGATAAACCGATGACGAGACGTGCCGTCCGTGCGACCATCTTCAGGTCGGTGCGACGCGGGGGGCACGGGAATCTCCCGGGGTACTCGCGCGTTGAAACCTGTGAGCGGTCCCGGTGACCGCACCACCGAAGCCGGAACGGCACTCCGATCGACGTAAGGATCCAATGACCTCCTCTTCATCCCCTTCCCAGGACGCCAAGCGCCTCGCGCACGACTACCCCGAGGGCCTTCGGGCCGATGCCCTGATGGAAGAGGACGTCGCCTGGAGCCACGAGATCGACGGCGAGCGTGACGGAGACCAGTTCGACCGCTCCGAGCGCGCGGCCCTGCGCCGCGTGGTCGGTCTGTCCACCGAGCTGGAGGACGTCACCGAGGTCGAGTACCGCCAGCTCCGTCTGGAGCGGGTCGTGCTCATCGGCGTGTGGACCACGGGCACCGTGCAGGACGCGGACAACTCCCTCGCGGAGCTGGCCGCCCTCGCCGAGACGGCGGGCGCGCTGGTGCTCGACGGTGTCATCCAGCGCCGCGACAAGCCCGACGCGGCCACCTACATCGGCTCCGGCAAGGCCCTGGAGCTGCGCGACATCGTCCTCGAAACGGGCGCGGACACCGTCATCTGCGACGGTGAGCTGAGCCCCGGCCAGCTGATCCAGCTGGAGGACGTCGTCAAGGTCAAGGTCATCGACCGGACCGCCCTGATCCTGGACATCTTCGCCCAGCACGCCAAGTCCCGAGAGGGCAAGGCACAGGTCGCGCTCGCACAGATGCAGTACATGCTGCCGCGCCTGCGAGGCTGGGGTCAGTCGCTGTCCCGGCAGATGGGCGGCGGCTCGGGCGGCGGCCTCGCCACCCGTGGCCCCGGTGAGACCAAGATCGAGACGGACCGGCGGCGGATCCGCGAGAAGATGGCGAAGATGCGCCGGGAGATCGCGGAGATGAAGACCGGCCGCGACATCAAGCGCCAGGAGCGCAAGCGCAACAAGGTGCCGTCCGTCGCCATCGCGGGCTACACCAACGCCGGCAAGTCATCCCTGCTCAACCGCCTCACCGGCGCCGGCGTCCTGGTCGAGAACGCCCTGTTCGCGACCCTGGACCCCACCGTCCGCCGCGCGGAGACCCCGAGCGGCCGGCTGTACACGCTGGCGGACACCGTCGGCTTCGTCCGGCATCTGCCGCACCACCTGGTCGAGGCCTTCCGCTCCACCATGGAGGAGGTCGGTGACTCCGACCTGATCCTGCACGTGGTGGACGGCTCGCACCCGAACCCGGAGGAGCAGCTCGCCGCCGTGCGCGAGGTGATCCGGGACGTCGGCGCCACCGGTGTGCCCGAGATCGTCGTGATCAACAAGGCGGACGCGGCCGACCCGCTGGTCCTGCAGCGGCTGCTCAGGGTCGAGAAGCGCTCGATCGCCGTCTCGGCCCGCACCGGCCGGGGCATCATGGAGCTGCTCGGCCTGATCGACGACGAGCTGCCGCGTCCCTCGGTCGAGATCGAGGCGCTCGTGCCGTACACGCACGGCAGGCTCGTCGCCCGTGCCCACACCGAGGGCGAGGTGATCTCCGAGGAGCACACCGCGGAGGGCACCCTCATCAAGGTCCGGGTCCACGAGGAGCTGGCGGCGGACCTGGCGCCCTACACGCCGGCCTCCGCGGCCTGACCCACGGCACACCGACAAGGCCCGCCACCCCCTGAGGGCGGCGGGCCTTCGTCATACCCCGGCGAGCCGTGTCAGCGGCCGGCGAACTTCTTGCTGACCGAGTCGTACACACCCTTGGCCACGTCGCCCAGACGGGGACCGGCCAGCCAGCCCGAACTCACCGGGCCGATGGACGTGTTCGACACCAGCGCAGGCTTGCCGTCCGCGCCCGTCTCCACCCAGCCGCCGCCGGAGGAGCCACCGGTCATCGTGCAGCCGATCCGGTACATCGTCGGGGCCGACTTCTCGATGGACAGCCGGCCCGGCTTGTCCTGGCACCGGTACAGCAGCTGGCCGTCGTACGGGGCCGCCGCCGGGTAGCCGGACGCCGTGATGCCCTGCACCTTCGCCACGGCGGGCGCCCCGAAGTTCACCGGCAGTGCTCCGCCGACCGTCTCCTCCAGCGACTTGCCGCCGCTGCCCTGCTCCGGCGTGACGTGAATGACCGCGAAGTCGTACGAGGCGCCGTTGCCGCCGGTCTGGCCGCCCTGGTTGATCCACTGCTGGGAGGTCTGCGCCGCATCGGCCCACCACACGCCGTACGGGGCGATCTCGGACCTGCTGGCGCCCTGCAGCTGGGCGGCGGACCTGCCGGCGTTGTTGTACGACGGCACGAAGGCGATGTTGCGGTACCAGCCGCCCTTCTTGCCCGCGTGCACACAGTGACCGGCCGTCCAGATCAGGTTCGACTTGCCCGGATGCGCGGGGTCCTGGACGACCGTCGCCGAGCAGACCATGGTGCCCTCGGGTGAGTCGAAGAGCAGCTTGCCCGAGGTGGCCGCGCTGGTGTGGTACGGCGGCGCGACGGCCTGCGCCTTCACAGGTTGCGGCGCCGGGTCCGTGACACCCTGGTCACCGGAGATGTCGTTGGCGTCGACGCCCTTGTCCGGGTCGTCCGCGTGCCGCATCCGGTCCGGGTTCCACAGGCCCTTGATGATCGGGTTGACGAAGTCGTTGGCCTCGCGCAGCCAGTCTTCCCTGTTCCAGTTCTTCCAGGCGCCTTTCTTCCACTTGTCGATGTCGATCCCGTGCGCCTTGAGTCTCTCCCTGAGGTCGTCCGGGATCCTGATCTTTCCGTCGCCGGAGCCGGCCGCGGTCGCGCCGGCGCTCGGCTCGCCGGCGGCGTTGTCGTCGCCGTTGCAGGCGGTGGCGGTCAGCGCCAGCGCCGAGACGAGGGCGACCGCCGCCAGAGCGGGGGTGCGGCGGTCGCCCCTCCCTCGCCGAACGGTGGACGACGGCCGTATGGATCGCATGCTCTTGACTCCCCCTGCTGTGAAGGAACTCGGCGCTTCGGTCGTGCCACCGGCGGGCGACTCGCGGGGAGTTCATGCCGGTCCCACGACCTTCTGGGAACGGCATCACACACTATGTGCTCGCCGTGGGGGACTTCCGACGGAACGGCAACGGTTCGGCTACAAGCCGTCTGACCTGGCCGGTCATTCGCACATCGTCCGATTTGACGTCTACTCACCTCCAGCACCCCCCGCGGCCAACGACCGGCAGGGCTCCGGCAAATGATCTCGGGGAGACCCGTAACCCGGCGACCGGTCCACGGTTGTAGCGGTGGGGGGCCTGCTGCCTGCGTCCGGTCCCCGGGACCGACATGCCTTCGAACAGCGGGGAGGACGACGAGCCGTGGCCGTTACGGAGTCGATGGCGGGTGGGCTGCACGGGGAAGCCCGGGCCGCGCACGAGGGGATCCTCAGACGCCAGTCGGCGCGCGAGTCCGCGGCGCGCACCTACGCCCGGACCCTGCCCATCGTGCCGGTCCGGGCACGAGGACTCACCATCGAGGGCGCCGACGGCCGCCGCTACCTCGACTGCCTCTCCGGCGCGGGCACACTGGCGCTGGGCCACAACCACCCGGTCGTCCTGGAAGCCGTCCGCAGGGTCCTCGACTCCGGTGCCCCGCTCTCCGTCCTCGACCTCGCGACCCCCGTCAAGGACGCCTTCATCACCGAACTGTTCGGCACACTGCCGCCCGGCCTCGCCGAGCGTGCCCGGGTGCAGTTCTGCGGACCGGCCGGCACCGACGCCGTCGAGGCCGCCCTCAAGCTGGTCCGGGTGGCGACCGGCCGCACCGGCATCCTCGCCTTCACCGGCGCCTATCACGGCATGACCGCCGGCGCGCTCGCCGCTTCCGGCGGTGCCCGCGACGTCCAGGTCACCCGCCTGCCCTACCCGCAGGACTACCGCTGCCCCTTCGGTGTCGGCGGCACGCACGGCGCCGAACTCTCCGCCCGCTGGACCGAGTCCCTTCTCGACGACCCCAAGTCGGGCGTACCGCTGCCCGCCGGGATGATCCTCGAACCCGTCCAGGGCGAGGGCGGGGTCATCCCCGCGCCGGACGACTGGCTGCGGCGCATGCGACAGCTCACGGAGGACCGTTCCGTCCCGCTCGTCGCCGACGAGATCCAGACCGGAGTCGGCCGGACCGGTGCCTTCTGGGCCGTCGAGCACAGCGGCATCACGCCCGACGTCATGGTCCTGTCCAAGGCCATCGGCGGCAGCCTGCCCCTCGCCGTGATCGTCTACCGGGACGATCTCGACGTCTGGCAGCCAGGCGCCCACGCCGGCACCTTCCGCGGCAACCAGCTCGCCATGGCCGCCGGCACCGCGACCCTCGCCTACGTCCGCGAGAACGGCCTCGCCGCCCGGGCCGCCGACCTCGGCTCCCGGATGCTGGCCCAACTCAGACAGTCCCTCGGTGACCTGCCCTGCGTCGCGGAGGTGCGGGGGCGAGGGCTGATGATCGGGATCGAGCTGGTCGAGCCGGAGGGAGACGGGCCGGCCTTCGGCGCAGGGCCCCCCGACGACGACCAGTTCGTGGTGCCCGGCGGCCCCCGGCCACGCCCCCTCCCACGCCCGGCCGCGCCCGAACTGGCCATGGCCGTTCAGCGGGAGTGCCTCCAGCGGGGACTGATCGTCGAACTCGGTGGCCGCCATACGGCCGTGGTCCGGCTGCTTCCTCCCCTGACGCTCAGCGACGAGCAGGCGGCCGCGGTCCTCGACCGCCTCACGGACGCGGTGGCAGCGGTGGCCCGCGACCACCTGGTCCACGGCGCTCACCGCCGACGGCACAACGGCCCTGCCCAGCGCGCAGGCTGAGCCCCTTGCACCCGCCGAGCCCCGGGCCGTGCCGAGACGCACGCCGCCAGCACATGGGTCATGCCGTCGTGTGCCGAGGTGCACGCCGCCAGTCCGCAGGTCATGTCGTCGTGTGCCGAGGTGCACGCCGCGAGTCCGCAGGTCATGTCGTCGTGTGCCGAGGTGCACGCCGCGAGTCCGCAGGTCATGTCGTCGTACACGTCGCCGGTGCGCAGGTCGTGCCCGTCCTACACACCGCCAACTCACAGGTGCTGCCGTCCTACACGTCGCCGGTGCGCGGGGCGTGCCCGTCGTGCACGCCGCCATCTCGCACGTCGGGCCTTGCCGGGGAAGCCGCCCCGGATCCCACCCGGGCGGCTTCCGCCCACGGGGGCCCAGCGGCCGAGCCGACGACGGAACCGGCGCCACCATCCCCGCCCCAGCCCCAGGAGTCGGCATGAACGACACCCCTAACCCCGACGGCCGCTCCGGTGCTTCCGACGAACAGGGAGACCCCGCCTCGAACTCTCCCGTACCGCTCGCCGACGCCGTCCCCCAGCAGAAGAGACGGAGCGTGGCACCGGTACGACCGACGGAGTCCGGCGCCGACCCGCTGGACGACCCCGTCCCCGGCATCGCCGCGCAGGCCGCCGCCCTGGACAACCTGCTGCGGTGCTGGGTGCGCGAGACCGGCCTCGCCGCCCCCGTGACCGGCATCCTCCACGTCCCGCTGCCCGCCACCGGCACCTCCCTGACCGTTCCGATCCGTTACTGGTCCCCGACGGGCTGGCACCGCTTCGGACCCGCCCGCTTCACCGGCGCCCCCGAGGGCGCCCCACCGACCGACGCCGTCACCCTCGCGGCGCTCCTGGCCAGGGAGACGGCACCCAAGAAGACCCCTCCCTCCGACATCATCACCCTCCCGGCGCCGTTCACCCGCGAGAGCACCAGCACCCCGCGAAGCGTCCCCCGGGCCTCGGGCCCCCTTCCCGCCGGAGCCATCGCCGCCGACGCACGCTCCGACGGAGCCGATCTCGTGACCCGGGTCGCCGACTCCCTGCGCCACACCTCGGTCTTCATCCGCGAGCGGCGCGCAGACCCTGCCGACACCCCGGACCTCTTCCTCAGCGCCGAGCAGTCCCTTCTCCTCGGCCACCCCCTGCACCCGGCGCCCAAGAGCCGGGAAGGCCTGACGGATCCCGAAGTCCGCCTCTACTCACCCGAGCTGCGCGGCTCCTTCCCCTTGCACTGGCTGGCCGTCGCCCCCTCTCTGCTCGCCACCGACTCGGCCTGGACCGAACGGGGCCGTCCCGTCCCCGCCGGCCACCTCACCCGACGCCTCGCCGGAGCCGCACTTCCCCTCCCCGACGGATACGCCGCCCTGCCGCTCCACCCCTGGCAGATGCGGGAGGTTCGACACCGCGACACCGTCGCCGCCCTCCTGGACTCCGGACTGCTGCGCGACCTCGGTCCCGCCGGGGCGCCCTGGCACCCCACCTCCTCCGTGCGCACCGTCCACCGGTCCGGGGCGCCCGCGATGCTCAAGCTGTCGCTCGGTCTGCGCATCACCAACTCCCGCCGGGAGAACCTGCGCAAGGAACTCCATCGCGGCGTCGAGGTGCACCGGTTGCTGCGCACCGGGCTGTCCCGGGAGTGGCAGGCGGTACACCCCGGCTTCGACATCGTCCGCGACCCCGCCTGGCTGGCCGTGGACGGGCCGGACGGACTGCCGGTGCCCGGACTGGACGTGATGATCAGACACAATCCGTTCACCCCGGCGGACGACGTGGGCTGCGTCGCCGGACTCGTCTCTCCCCGGCCCCTGTCCGGACCGGAACCCGACTCCTCGCCCCGGCAGACCGCACGCCCCATGCGGTCCCGACTCGCCCGGCTCCTGACGCGACTCGCCGCCCGCACCGGCCGACCCATCGGGACGGTCGCCACGGAGTGGTTCCTGAGGTATCTGGAGCAGGTCGTCCGGCCCGTGCTCTGGCTGGACGGCGAGGCCGGCATCGCCCTCGAAGCCCACCAGCAGAACGTCCTGCTCCTGCTCGACGGCGACGGCTGGCCCGCAGGCGGCCGTTACCGCGACAACCAGGGGTTCTACTTCCGCGAGTCCCGGCGCGCCGAACTCGCTGCCCGGCTGCCGGGGATCGGCGAGCGGAGCGACACCTTCGTCCGCGACTCGGTCACCGACGAACGCTTCACCTACTACCTCGCCGTCAACAACGTGCTCGGACTGATCGGCGCCTTCGGCTCCCAGCGTCTGGCCGACGAGCGGCTGCTCCTCGCGGCCTTCCGTCGCTTCCTCACCGCTCTCGCGTCGGGCCCCGGCGCCCTGCGCACCCCCCTGCCCGCTCACCTGCTCGACTCACCCGTCCTGCGCTGCAAGGCCAACCTGCTGACCCGGCTGCACGGCCTCGACGAACTCGTCGGCCCGGTCGAAACCCAGTCGGTCTACGTCACCATCGCCAATCCCCTCCACTCCTGAGCCTCTTCGCGTCCCCTGAACCCGTCTCCGTCCCCAAGCCGGCTCCCGACGCCGATCCGACTCCCGATTTCCGACTCCCGGAGCCGACGCCCAGCCCGTTCCCGACTCCCGCACTCCACGCGCAGCCGGCTCCCGGACCCGGACCCAGCCCGTTCCCGACTCCTGGACCTGCTACGAAGCGGCCCTCCACCTCCCCGTAGTTCCGAGGACCACGCCCCAGTCCGTCTCCTGAGAGGAGCGCACCATGCCTCCCGCCGATGCGAACGCCGCCCCCGGCCCCACCTCTGCCCGCCCGGGCCGCACCGGCCCCCGCGCGGACACCGGCGGCACCCGGGACGCCCCGTTCGGCGACTTCACCGTCGAGGACGACGACGCCGACAGTGAGGACACGCTGGACCTGCACCTCCCTTCCGAGTACCTCGCTCTCTTCACCCAGGGGACGACCGATCTCCTCGACCGACTCCACACGTGGGGGCCGGTCGCCACCCCCGTCGGCTCCTTCCAGCTGGTGCCCGTACATGCCGAGCACGATCTGCCGCTGATCCACGGCTGGATGAACGACCCCGCCGTCGCGGAGTTCTGGGACCTGGCCGGGCCCCGGAAGCGGACGGAGGACCATCTGCGGGCTCAACTCGACGGCGACGGACGCAGCATGCCGTGCCTGGGAATGCTGGACGGCACCCCGATGAGCTATTGGGAGATCTACCGGGCCGACCTCGACCCGCTGGCCCGGCACTATCCGGCCCGGCCCCATGACACCGGCATCCACCTCCTGGTCGGCGAGGCCGCGGACCGTGCACGAGGCCTTGGATCCGTCCTGCTCAAAGCCGTGGCCGATCTCGTCCTCGACCGGCGTCCCGCCTGCGCGCGAGTAGTGGCGGAACCCGATCTACGCAACGCCCCCTCCCTCTCCGCTTTCCTGAGCGCAGGCTTCCGGTACGCCGCGGAGATCGACCTGCCCGACAAGCGGGCCGCGCTCATGATCCGGGACCGGCTCCTGCGCGACGCTCTGTAGCTGTGCGTGCTTTTGTGCTCACAATGAGTACGAGTGGCGGGGGAGCGGTGTTCCCCGCTAGGCGGAAAACACCCGAGGAGGCTTCGAGGGGGATGCCGGGCGGCGAGCCGATGCGGGCAGCCGGATGCGGGCCGGTGGGCTGGTGGCGGTCGCCGGAGGGGTGAGACATGCCGCAAGGGCCTGGGCACTGTCGTACGGACCAGCACGTGCCACACGGGTGCCGCCCCTGCCAGACGTGGCCTGCGCTGCCACACGAGTCCCGTCCCTGGCGCACGTGGCCTGCGCTGCCACACGGGTGCCGCCCCTGCCACACGTGGCCTGCGCTGCCACACGGGTGCCGCCCCTGCCACACGTGGCCTGCGCTGCCACACGAGTCCCGTCCCTGGCGCACGTGGCCTGCGCTGCCACACGGGGCGGGGGCGGCCCATGCCGCACCTGGCCCGCGCGCTGCATCACGACGTCGGCCCCTACCGCGCAAGGCCGAACCGAGCCCATGCGGGTGCCGGCCGCCGGAGTCACTTCACTCGTGCGGATGTCGTCTCCGGTCCTCCGGCCTGCGCAAATCCCAGCGGTCAGGCGTGCGCTGCAGCGGACCGGTTCGCCCCTTTTCGGTCTGCGGGCCTGCGGAATCCCACTCGCCGGCGGCATCGGGAGCGGGCCGGGAACCGGTTCCGGCCGTGCCCCGGCTCCGTCGGCAGCGCCCCGGGCTCCGCGGTGACCGTCCGTTTGTCAGTGCCGGGCCGTAGGGTGGTCGGGCTATGACGAAGCCCTCACTCCCCGAACTCCTGCATGCCGCCGTCGCCGCCGTGGGCGGCACGGAGCGCCCCGGCCAGGTCACCATGGCCGAAGCGGTCGCCGAGGCGATCGACGACGGATCCCACCTGCTGGTCCAGGCCGGCACCGGCACCGGTAAGTCGCTGGGCTACCTGGTGCCCGCGCTCGCGCACGGAGAACGGGTGATCGTCGCCACGGCCACGCTCGCACTGCAGCGCCAGCTTGTGGAGCGGGACCTGCCCCGCACGGTCGACGCCCTCCATCCGCTGCTGCGCCGCCGCCCCGAGTTCGCGATGCTCAAGGGCCGGTCCAACTACCTGTGCCTGCACCGCCTGCACGAAGGCATGCCACAGGACGAGGAGGACGGTCTCTTCGACCAGTTCGAGGCCGCGGCGCCCACCAGCAAGCTGGGCCAGGACCTGCTGCGGCTGCGGGACTGGGCGGACGAGACCGAGACGGGCGACCGCGACAACCTCACACCGGGCGTCTCCGACCGGGCGTGGGCCCAGGTGTCGGTGTCCTCGCGCGAATGCCTGGGTGCGTCGAAATGCGCGTACGGCGCCGAATGCTTCGCGGAGATGGCCCGCGAGCGTGCCAAGCTCGCCGAAGTCGTGGTCACCAACCACGCGCTGCTGGCCATCGACGCCATCGAGGGCGCCCCGGTGCTGCCGCAACACGAGGTGCTGATCGTGGACGAGGCACACGAACTCGTCTCCCGGGTCACCGGCGTCGCCACGGGCGAACTCACGCCCGGCCAGGTCAACCGCGCGGTGCGCCGGGCGGCCAAGCTGGTCAACGAGAAGGCCGCCGACCAGCTCCAGACCGCCGCCGAGGGCTTCGAACGGCTGATGGAGCTGGCCCTGCCGGGCCGCCTCGAGGAGATCCCCGAGGATCTGGCCTATTCCCTCATGGCGCTGCGGGACGCCGCCCGCACGGTCATCTCCGCGATCGGCACGACCCGCGACAAATCGGTCCAGGACGAGGACGCGGTCCGCAAGCAGGCACTGGCCTCGGTGGAGTCGGTGCACGACGTGGCGGAGCGGGTCGCGAACGGCTCGGAGTGGGACGTCGTCTGGTACGAGCGGCACGACCGTTTCGGCGCCTCCCTGCGCGTCGCCCCCATGTCCGTGTCGGGGCTGCTCAGAGAGAAGCTCTTCGCGGACCGCAGTGTCGTCCTGACCTCCGCGACCCTCAAACTCGGTGGCGATTTCAACGGCGTCGGCGCATCGCTGGGCCTCGGACCGGAAGGCGTGGAGGGCGAGGACCTGCCGCAGTGGAAGGGCGTCGATGTGGGTTCGCCCTTCGACTACCGCAGGCAGGGCATCCTGTACGTCGCCAAGCACCTGGCGCGCCCCGCGCGCGACGGCGAGCGCACCGACATGCTCGACGAGCTGACCGAGCTGATCCAGGCGGCAGGCGGTCGCACCCTCGGCTTGTTCTCCTCGATGCGGGCCGCCCAGCTCGCCGCGGAGGAGCTTCGCTCCCGCATTCCCCAGTTCCCGATCCTGCTGCAGGGCGAGGAGACGCTGGGAGAACTGATCAAGAACTTCGCGGCCGACCCGAAGACCTGTCTCTTCGGCACACTGTCGCTGTGGCAGGGCGTCGACGTCCCGGGGCCGAGCTGTCAGCTGGTCGTCATGGACAAGATCCCGTTCCCGCGCCCCGACGATCCGCTGATGAGCGCACGCCAGAAGGCGGTGGAGGACGCGGGCGGCAACGGCTTCATGGCGGTGGCCGCCACCCACGCGGCCCTGCTGATGGCTCAGGGCGCCGGCCGCCTCGTCCGCGCGTCCGGGGACCGGGGTGTGGTCGCCGTGCTCGACCAGCGGCTGGCCACGGCACGCTATGGCGGCTACCTCAAGACGTCACTGCCCGACTTCTGGTACACCACGGACCGTAACCAGGTGCGCAAGTCGCTCGCGGCGATCGACGCCAAGGCCAAGCAGGCGGAGGCGGAGTCGGCCGAGGCGGAGCAGCCGGCGGTCAAGTGATCGTGGGGTGGCCTGACCGACTCCGGTCAGGCCACCCCACGAGGCGCCACCGTCCGGGACCGCGCCGATCCACCCCGATGTGGGGGAGGCGTGGGAGCCCAGCGGGCATAGCAGGACCCCGGAACCGGCGCAGGGGTCCCGGGGCCCGGTCAGGGTGCGGGTCTGTCGACCCGCCCGCCGCAGCCGTCACACCCGCCGCAGCACGGCGACGACCTTGCCGAGGATGGTCGCGTCGTCACCGGGGATCGGCTCGTACGCCGAGTTGTGCGGGAGGAGCCAGACATGGCCGTCCTCGCGCTTGAAGCGCTTGACGGTGGCTTCGCCGTCGAGCATGGCGGCGACGATGTCGCCGTTCTCGGCGACCGGCTGGCGGCGGACGGTGACCCAGTCACCGTCACAGATCGCGGCCTCGATCATGGAGTCGCCGACGACCTTCAGCACGAACAGCTCGCCGTCGCCGACGAGCTGACGGGGGAGGGGGAAGACGTCCTCGACGGACTCCTCCGCGAGGATGGGGCCACCGGCGGCGATACGGCCGACGAGCGGGACGTACGACGCGGCGGGCTTGCCGGCGGTGTCCGTGGGCTGCACGGTCACGGCCTGGTCGGAACCGCGCACCTCGTAGGCCCGTGGGCGGTGCGGGTCGCGGCGCAGGAAGCCCTTGCGCTCCAGTGCCATCAGCTGGTGGGCGACCGAGGACGTGCTGGAGAGGCCGACGGCCTGGCCGATCTCGCGCATCGACGGCGGGTAACCCCGTCGCTGGACGGAGTCCCGGATGACCTCGATCACCCGGCGCTGCCGGTCGGTGAGTCCGGAACTGTCGGCCCGGATGCCTGGAGGTCGCCCGGGTAGGGAGCGCTTGTGCGCCTCGGGATTCGTGGCTTCGTTCATCGCGTGTACCGGCTCGACTCGGCCCTGGGAGCGGTCCTGGGCAGTGATGGTGGCACTGTCTGCGGTGGTGGTCACGTCGGCCCCTCTCGATGGTCTCCCTGCTGCACAACGGTAGTTGCTTTCGAAAGGTTGCGCCAAACACACGTTCGAGTGAAAAAGTGCGATTCACCTGTCGAAATCAAGCGTGTGGGTGTATGGCTGACGCGGTACCTAACGGGCGGAACCGCTCATTGTTGTACTGTTCACCGCCGGGCTCGTCGGCCTCGTGGGCCGCGACCCCAGTCTGCCATCCGGGATCCGGCCTGCCGGAGCCCGGGGGGCTTCTGTGCCGGAGTCCCACGTGTCCTCCGTGCGGCGCCCACGCTATCTCCGTAAGTGCCACAGGGGTGCGACCGTGCGTCCGCGCGTTCGGGTGGATCCCCCGGCCGGGGCGCGCCCTGCTCGCTCCCCGCGACGAGAGTCTTTCTCCGGCCGGGGGCGCGCCCTGCTCACTCCCCGCGACACGCGAGTCTTTCTCTGTGTATGAGCCAATCCCCACATGTAGTGGTTGGATGGCTACCGCAGCCCACAAGTTGTGGTCCCCCGGGTCTCGGACGGTTCGGCGATCGCCTATGCTTAGGGCTCCTTCGCGGGACTCATGGGGTCTGGCGAGGCTATTGAGTCTGCTGTGAGGAGGGTTGGAGATCATGCACTGCCCCTTCTGCAGGCACCCCGACAGCCGTGTGGTCGACAGTCGTACGACCGACGACGGCACGTCGATCCGCAGGCGCCGCCAGTGCCCCGACTGCTCCCGTCGTTTCACGACCGTGGAGACGTGCTCGCTGATGGTGGTGAAGCGGTCCGGGGTCACCGAGCCTTTCAGCCGTACCAAGGTCATCAATGGCGTGCGCAAGGCATGCCAGGGGCGGCCTGTCACCGAGGACGCACTCGCCCAGCTCGGCCAGCGGGTCGAGGAGGCGGTGCGGGCCACCGGAAGTGCCGAGCTGACCACCCATGACGTGGGCCTGGCCATACTCGGCCCGTTGCAGGAGCTCGACCTCGTCGCGTATCTGCGGTTCGCCTCCGTCTACCGGGCCTTCGACTCGCTCGAGGACTTCGAGGCGGCCATCGCGGAACTGCGGGCGGCGACGCGGGACGGCGCCCCGGACGGCGGGAACGCGGGAGCGGGGAGCCGGGAAGACGAAGGCGGGCCCGGCGGGACCACTCAGGTCCCCGTGCCCGCCCACGCCGCCGACTGACCGGTGGGCCGGAGGCCCGGAGGAGATCCGGGCCCGGCCGTCGGGCGGCGACCGAAGACCTGTTGCGGGCGGCAGCTGAGGGAGCCCGCAACACCAGACAGAACACCGTGCCACGGGAACAAACGGGGCACTTCAGGGCGTTTTCGCCCGTACAGGGAGGCGGCATGACAGAGACGGCGAGCGGTCCGGCACGAGGTTCCCGAGCCAAGGGCGGCAAGGCGGGGAACAAGGGGCTGCACATCGAGCGCATCCACACCACCCCCGGCGTACACCCGTACGACGAGGTCGCCTGGGAGCGCCGTGACGTCGTCATGACCAACTGGCGCGACGGCTCGGTCAACTTCGAGCAGCGTGGCGTCGAGTTCCCCGACTTCTGGTCGGTGAACGCGGTCAACATCGTCACCAGCAAGTACTTCCGGGGCGCCGTGGGCACCCCGCAGCGCGAGGTCAGCCTGAAGCAGCTGATCGACCGCATCGTGAAGACGTACCGGAAGGCGGGCGAGGACTACAAGTACTTCGCCTCGCCCGCCGACGCCGAGATCTTCGAGCATGAGCTGGCCTACGCCCTCCTGCACCAGATCTTCAGCTTCAACAGCCCCGTCTGGTTCAACGTCGGGACCCCGCAGCCCCAGCAGGTCTCCGCCTGCTTCATCCTGTCCGTCGACGACTCCATGGAGTCGATCCTCGACTGGTACAAGGAAGAGGGCATGATCTTCAAGGGCGGCTCCGGTGCCGGCCTGAACCTCTCCCGCATCCGCTCCTCCAAGGAACTGCTCTCCTCCGGAGGCAACGCCTCCGGCCCGGTCTCCTTCATGCGCGGCGCCGACGCCTCCGCCGGCACCATCAAGTCCGGTGGCGCCACCCGCCGCGCCGCCAAGATGGTCGTGCTCGACGTCGATCACCCCGACATCGAGGACTTCATCGAGACGAAGGTCAAGGAGGAGGAGAAGATCCGCGCCCTGCGCGACGCGGGCTTCGACATGGACCTGGGCGGCGACGACATCACGTCCGTCCAGTACCAGAACGCCAACAACTCGGTCCGCGTGAACGACGAGTTCATGAAGGCGGTCGAGCAGGGCGGCGACTTCGGCCTGCGTGCGCGGATGACCGGTGAGGTCATCGAGAACGTCGACGCCAAGTCGCTCTTCCGCAAGATGGCCGAGGCCGCCTGGGCCTGCGCCGACCCGGGCATCCAGTACGACGACACCATCAACAACTGGCACACCTGCCCCGAGTCCGGCCGGATCACCGCGTCGAACCCGTGCAGCGAGTACATGCACCTGGACAACACGTCCTGCAACCTGGCCTCGCTGAACCTGATGAAGTTCCTCAAGGACGACGGCAAGGGCAACCAGTCCTTCGAGGCCGACCGTTTCCAGAAGGTCGTCGAGCTGGTCATCACCGCGATGGACATCTCGATCTGCTTCGCGGACTTCCCGACCCAGAAGATCGGCGAGAACACGCGCGCGTTCCGCCAGCTCGGCATCGGCTACGCCAACCTCGGCGCCCTGCTGATGGCCACCGGCCACGCGTACGACTCCGACGGCGGCCGCGCTCTGGCCGGTGCCATCACCTCCCTGATGACCGGCACGGCCTACCGCCGCTCCGCCGAGCTGGCCTCCGTCGTCGGCACCTACGACGGCTACGCCCGCAACGCCGACGCCCACAAGCGCGTCATGGCGCAGCACGCCGAGGCCAACGGCACGGCCGTGCGCATGGACGACCTGGACTCCCCGGTCTGGGCCGCCGCCACGGAGGCCTGGCAGGACGTGCTGCGGCTCGGCGAGAAGAACGGTTTCCGTAACTCCCAGGCGTCCGTGCTCGCGCCGACCGGCACCATCGGTCTCGCGATGTCCTGCGACACCACCGGTGTCGAGCCCGACCTCGCCCTGGTCAAGTTCAAGAAGCTCGTCGGCGGCGGCTCGATGCAGATCGTCAACGGCACCGTCCCGCAGGCCCTGCGCCGCCTGGGCTACCAGGAGGAGCAGATCGAGGCGATCGTCGCCCACATCGCCGACAACGGCAACGTGATCGACGCCCCCGGCCTGAAGCCCGAGCACTACGAGGTGTTCGACTGCGCCATGGGCGAGCGCGCCATCTCCCCGATGGGCCACGTCCGCATGATGGCCGCGATCCAGCCCTGGATCTCCGGTGCCATCTCCAAGACGGTCAACATGCCGGAGACGGCGACCGTCGAGGAGATCGAGGAGATCTACTTCGAGGCCTGGAAGCTCGGCGTCAAGGCGCTCGCGATCTACCGCGACAACTGCAAGGTCGGCCAGCCCCTCTCCGCCAAGAAGAAGGAGGAGGAGAAGGCCGAGGTCACCGAGAGGACCGAGGACACGATCCGTGCCGCGGTCGAGAAGGTGGTCGAGTACCGCCCGGTCCGCAAGCGTCTGCCCAAGGGCCGTCCCGGCATCACCACGTCCTTTACGGTCGGCGGCGCCGAGGGGTACATGACCGCCAACTCCTACCCGGACGACGGTCTCGGTGAGGTCTTCCTGAAGATGTCGAAGCAGGGCTCGACCCTCGCGGGCATGATGGACGCCTTCTCCATCGCCGTCTCGGTCGGTCTGCAGTACGGCGTGCCGCTGGAGACGTACGTCTCGAAGTTCACCAACATGCGCTTCGAGCCGGCCGGCATGACCGACGACCCGGACGTGCGGATGGCGCAGTCGATCGTCGACTACATCTTCCGCCGCCTGGCGCTGGACTTCCTGCCCTTCGAGACGCGTTCGGCACTCGGTATCCACTCCGCCGAGGAGCGCCAGCGTCACCTGGAGACGGGTTCCTACGAGCCGTCCGAGGACGAGGTCGACGTCGAGGGCCTGGCCCAGTCGGCGCCGCGGACCCAGGAGCTGAAGGCGGTGGCCACGCCGAAGGCCGAGCCGGAGGTGGCCAAGCCCGCCCCGAAGCAGGCGCACACCAGCGCCGAACTGGTGGAGATGCAGTTGGGCATCCAGGCCGACGCCCCGCTGTGCTTCTCCTGCGGTACGAAGATGCAGCGGGCCGGTTCCTGCTACATCTGCGAGGGCTGCGGTTCGACCAGCGGCTGCAGCTGAAAATGACCATCCTGGATGTGTCCCCTTGTCACCCGTCGGAGTGAACATCAGGCGAAGCGTCGACCGACGCTGATGTGACCAAGCTGTGTCCCCTCGAAGCATCAGTGCTTCGAGGGGACACACTGCTTTGGGAGACAGCATGGCCCTGGATGTGCGCGTGCAGCGGGCGATCGTTTACGACGACGCACAGGTTGAGGCTGCCCTCGGCGAGGTACCCCTCCCGTTAGGCCACGCGGAAAGGGTCCTGGCCCCTTTTATCACCATCGATGGCCGCATTCACGGGCTCACCAGCAACTTCCTGCGCCATCACTGTCTGGCCAAGCCCGAGGTCGACACCGCCACCCGCATAGCCTCCGACCTCGTCGGCTGGGTGGACTTCCTCGTCAACCACAGGGGCCGTCACCCCTTCGAAGGCCACCGCGACCCCGAGAGCATGTTGGATCGACAGACCGCAGAGCAAGTACAGCCTCACCCCGGAGCGATGGTGAGGGTGACGACCCAGCGGTGGGGTGAGATCGGCCGGACCCGCGTGAAACCGTGGTTCTCGAAGACGGCCATCGGGCCGGTGTGCAGGAACGAGCCCGACACCGAACGGTCATCGGTCTCCTCGGGGTAGCCCTCGACCGTGCCACCGCCCTGACGGGCGATCTCGGCCAGCGCCCCGCCGAGAGCGGCGTGCGCGACGCCGCGGTTGCGCAGGCCCTTCCCCGTGAAGAAGCAGGTGATGCGCCAGTCCGGCAGCACCGTGAGGTTCTTTTCGTACTTCCGCTTGCTCTTGATCTCCGGCAGCTCGGCCGGCGAGCCGAACTGGCACCAGCCCAGGCAGTCGTCGCCAGCGAAGACGAGCGCCGAATGGGTCCGGCCCTCACGGACACGCTGCTCCTTCTCGGCTCGGTTCCGCTGGGGGGTCCGCCCCTTGCCGGCCTTCACATGAAAGCCCATGCACCAACAGCCGCCCCACACACCGTTGTTCGCCTCGACCAGTCGGGCGAACGCGGGCCAGGTGTCCGTGTCCAACAGCCGGACGGCGAGGGGGGTAGCGGCATCGCCTGTTGCGTTGTTACTCACGGATTCCTCCAGGGAGGTTGTACTACGGTCTGTCGATCCAACAGCTCTCGTCCGCTTGCGGCAACGCCCTGACCTGCGTACCTAATGTTCGATGTGCTCCCTCTTCGCCTCGATGACCTGCTCCAGTGCCTCGGTGTAGGCGTCGCGGAACTCGTCGCCCTCGAGGTCATCGCGGGGCATGGTGTCCATGAGGGCGAGCGCGCCCTCGACCTCCTGCTCCTACAGCTGCACCGTGGGCGGGGTGAGCTCAGCTGAGTCACGGATCTCGTCGGGGCAGCGCATCAGATGCAGGACCAGGAAACCCGCGCCCGCAGCCGCTTCGGCCGCCGCGTCGGCGTAACGGATCATCGCTATTCCCGACATCGCGAACATATCCTCGACGTATCGATGCAGGTCGGATGCGATGCGGACATGTGTCCGCGCGGAAAACTGGACTGGCGGCAGGGACTGAAGCGACTCGGGTTCCGGCATATTGCGACAAAAAGTAGATCCGGGTCACGACGGCAGAGCTGCTGCCTCATCGGGCTCGTGCGGGAGCATCGCTCACGGGCCGGCCGGCCAACGCCGCCTTCGGGGGTGGGTGATCCGTGGGTCCGACCAGTTGCCGCAGCCGCCCAGTATCAGCGTGGGCACACAACCGTGCCCCACACATTGATTCCGGCGACGGGCTGCGTGTACGTAAAATCCGCGACCGCAACACTGGCGGCCGCAAAACTCACTCTTCTGTGGTCCGCGCTCTCACGCAACCGGATCGTCGTGGGCCTACTTGCTGCCCCGTCGAAGCCGTCAGAGTTGCTCCCTTCGCTCCAGGAGAAGTGCACGTCCTCGGTGGACTGTCAGGTCCCAGAGACGGACGTTTCCCACCCTCCGCCGTGCTCCGCAGAGACACGTTCTATCTCGAAGAACATGCCCCGCCGTGGCAACCCGAATTCACTGAGGCCTGACTGGCTCGTGACGGTATAGGTCCACACTCGCTGACTCCCGCCGTAGGGCCGACTTTGGCACTTCACACGAGTCTGGGCGCCTGCCGCCGTAACGCGCAGACTGGCCGTCCAGCCTCCGCTCACCTCAATCTGAGCTCCCGCTGGTCGTCCGAGGGCAACCAGCTTCGGTGCCGGGCGGGTGCGCCGGTCTCCCATCTCGGTGACAAAACGCGGGCCAGACTGTTTACCCCAGTTCGGAGTTGGCTTCTTATGTGTGGGCGATGGCGATACAGTCGCCACGCCGGTCGGCGTATACGTGGACCTGCCGGTCGCCCTCGCGGTGGTCACCGCATGGAACTGGGATTTTCCAGCCCGCGGGTGGGCAGCCGTATCGGCCCCATCGCACCCGACCAACAGCAGGGCCAAACACCCTGCTGCCAAACTGCACATCTTCGTCGGTGAGACGGCCACTACCTTCCCTGCCTCCCCTGAGCGGCCACGTAGCCTATCTGCATGTCGGTGCCCTGTGTCACGCGTGCCGATGGTCGAAGTCGAGCATGTCGTGCAGTATCTCCTCGCACCGATCCTGCAGCTCCCGCAGCAGCGTGATCGAAATCAGCAGTGCGTGCCCCTTGTCGCGCGCAAGGCCGTCGAAGAACTCGGCCAGGGTGTCCGAGACGGTCACGGTCACGATTTCGAGCCGTGCACGGACACCAACATTCAGATAGGTCCGACGGGTCGGTAGCTGCTGCCGCTGTCGGTCGTCTGAGGCTCCTGCCCGGCCGGCATGCGCTCCTTCGCCATTCGTCTCCCGTGAGCGCTATACCTAACGAGGTACGTAATTCGGCGTTCCGTGCACACGGTGACACGGCGCCCCTTGCTTTCGTGGGCGCGGAGCGTCAGGACCGGTGCCGCCCGCCCATGACCCGGGTGAACGTCGCGGGATCCTCGTCGAAACCGTGCACACCGGGACGGAAGATCCACTCGCCGGAGCCGTCGCGCTCGAACTCGGCGATCGTGGCCGCCGTCGCCCCGGGCACCGAACCGAAACGGTCCTCGGCGAGGACGGTGTAGCCCTCCCGTACCCGCATGGCCGGATTCAGGACGTGTTCGAACGTCCGGCGCGCGAGCTGCTGTTGGATGACGACCCCCACCACCACGCGCGCGTAGCGGTCACCGAGGCGGTCCAGTTCGAGCATCATGACCTCGTCCCAGCCGAAGCCCTTGCCGTCCGTGCTGTCCCGGTTGAGGAAGATCGTCCCGTCCGGCGAGCGGCTGTCGAAGTGCACCAGATAGACCGGAGCCCCGTAGGGGTCCGCTGTGTCGAAGGTGGCCGCGACGATGTCGAGGTCGGTGGCGGGCTGATCCGCCGGACTGGGATCCCACTTGAGCGCGACCTCGATCTTGCGGTTCCCCTTGCTGAAGCCGGTCACCGGGCCTCCCCTTCCCCCTGAGGTTTCCTCGCCCCAACTCCCGCGGAGTCCGGGCTCCTTGCCCATCGTGCCACGCGCGAGGGGGCGCACGCGCGGGCGATCTCCGCCGGAGCGTGACCGACGCCACGCCCGCTGGCCTTACGATGGCGCGGTGCTGGTCAAGTGGATTCGCTGCACCGTGGTGGACCGCCGCGGGTTCGAGCGGGGGCAGCGGAAATGGGCGGGGCTTCTGGGGGAGCCGGGTTTTCGGGGTCAGGGCGGAGGCTGGAGCCGGCAGCGGCAGGGAGTGGCCCACATCTTCGCCTTCTGGGAAAGCCGCGCCTTCTACGACTCCTTCATGGCCCGCTCTCACGACCGGCTGGCGGCCGCACAATCCGGCACGTTCAAGGACGCCCAGGTCAAGCTCTTCGAGTACCGCTTCGACGTGAAGACCGGATTCGAGCCGCGATTCACCGACTCCGATCTGATCCGAGTGGCCCTGTGCCGGGTGCACGAGGAACGCGTGGAGCACTTCATGCTCATGCAGGAGAAGGTCTGGAACCCCGCGATGGCCGGTTCGCCCGGCATGATCCGCGGCATGTTCGGCGAGGCGCCCGAACAGGAGTTCCTGGTTCTGTCCATGTGGCGGGCGGCCGCCGAGCACGGCAAGTACCGCACCGAGCGGGTGGAGCGTCTGGCCCTGCGCGCGCAGACCGAGGCGGACGTCGCGGCGCTCTCCGGGGACATCGTGGAAATGGAGCCGTCCTGGACGGTCTGAGTCCCGTCCGGGATGGTTTGAAAAGCAAATGCACGCCTCCGAAGGTGTGGCGTGCGTCTCGATCAAGTGCTCCGGACGGGGAAATCGTGTGACCTACGCCGTATGAGCCCGTTACGAGTGCTCGACTCGCCTCCGTTCGATCTAGGGTTTCGGCATGGCACGACCACGGCGCATCGTCCTTGTCCGGCACGGCGAGTCCACCGGGAACGTCGACGACTCCGTGTACGAACGGGAACCCGACCACGCGCTCGGGCTGACCGAGCGCGGCGTGCGGCAGGCCGAGGAGACCGGCAAGGGGCTCAGGGAACTCTTCGGCCGCGAACCCGTCAGCGTGTACGTGTCCCCGTACCGGCGTACGCACGAAACGCTCCGGGCCTTCCACCTGGACCCCGAACTCATACGCGTCCGCGAGGAGCCGAGGCTGCGCGAGCAGGACTGGGGCAACTGGCAGGACCGCGACGACGTGCGTCTGCAGAAGGCCTATCGCGACGCCTACGGTCATTTCTTCTTCAGGTTCCCGCAGGGGGAGTCCGGCGCCGACGTCTACGACCGGGTCGGCGGCTTCCTGGAGAGTTTGTTCCGCAGCTTCGAGGCCCCGGACCACCCGCCGAACGTGCTCCTGGTGACCCACGGCCTGGCGATGCGGCTGTTCTGCATGCGCTGGTTCCACTGGACGGTCGCGGAATTCGAGTCGCTGTCGAATCCCGGGAACGCCGAGGTGCGGATGCTCGTTCTGGGTGAGGACGGCAGGTACACACTCGACCGGCCCTTCGAGCGCTGGCGCGAGCCGATGCCGAACTGGTTCAGCGGATAGAGTGGCAGGGCGATGACGGCTGACTCCTCTTCCCCCGGGCGCCTGGAGCGCGCCTTGGCCAGCCTGCGCGGACTGGCCGTGGGCGACGCTCTGGGCTCCCAGTACTTCGTGCCGGCGAACTACCCCCTGCTGCAGCGGCGCGAGCTGCCCGCAGGACCCTGGCAGTGGACGGACGACACCGAGATGGCCTGCTCCGTGGTCGCCGTTCTCGCCTCCCACCACCGCATCGACCAGGACGCGCTGGCCCGCTCCTTCGCCGAGCACCACGACTTCGACCGGGGCTACGGCCCCGCCGTCAACCGGCTGCTGAGACTCGTCCGGGAAGGCGGCGACTGGCGTGAACTGGCCGCCGCCCTCTTCGGCGGGCAGGGATCGTGGGGCAATGGCGCGGCCATGCGCATCGCGCCCCTGGGCGCCTGGTACGCGGACGACCCCGAGCAGGCCACCCACCAGGCCGAGATCTCGGCCTATCCCACGCACCAGCACCGGGAGGCCGTGGTCGGGGCCATGGCTGTAGCCGCGGCCGCCGCTCTGGCGGGCTCGCCGGGCGGTCCACCCAGCCCGGAGGCACTCCTGGACGGCGTCGTCGCCCTGGTGCCGAAGAGCGCGGTCGGCCAGGGTCTCCGGCGCGCCCGGGACATGCTCGACTACGGCGATGCGGCCACCGTCGCGGCCGTCCTCGGCTGTGGGCGGCGCACCACCGCCCACGACACGGTGCCCTTCGCCCTGTGGTCCGCGGCGCGCAGCCTCGGTGACTTCGAGACGGCGTTCTGGACGACCGCCCAGGTCGGCGGGGACGTCGACACGACCTGCGCCATCGTGGGCGGCGTACTCGCATCCGGCAAGTCCGGCGCCCCGCCCGCGGAATGGGTCGACCGCACCGAGGAACTCCCCGCCTGGGTGCCCGCGGCACTCTGACGGGCCGGAACGGCGGAAAAGCCTCGGGGGCGCCGCCCGCGCGCCGGAAGCATGCCGCCCCCTTCCGCTTTCGGCCCGCGCCGGCGTCAGCTCGTGCCGTCGATGCGCACACTCTGCGTGCTTGCCGGGAACTCTCTGTGACGGCCGACCGTTCTTCCCGTATCCGCCGCAGGCTTGCGCGGGACATACGGGTGGTCGGGGTGTGAGGGGGTGTGTGATGGCAAGCGCGAGGTCGAGCCTGCTGTGGGTGTGGGTGTGGGTGTGGGTGTGGGTGCGGGTGCTGGTCCCAGCCCTGGTTCTGAGGTCGTTGTGGGTGGTCATGGAGCGGCCGGCCGGACCTTTGCGCGGGTCGTCCGTCCCCGTGCGGCGGTCCGGCCGGCCGCGGCTCCGCGCGGCTCGAGCGGGGTCAGCCGATGCCCGGACCCGCGAGCCCGGCGAGGGAGTCGAGATCGCTCTTGCGGACCTTGATCACCAGCCAGGCGGTGAGGAACGCCAGAGCGGCCATCGCGGCGGCCGGGATGAAGGCGACCGAGATGCCGTGCGCGAGCACCTCGTGGCCCCAGGGCGCGGGCAGCTGGTGGGTCTTGGCGAACTGCGCCTTCTGCTCGGGCGACCCCTCGGCCAGGAACTTCGGCAACTGCTTCTTCGCCTCGTCCTTCCCTGCCGAACCGAAGACGGTCGTCAGGATGGACAGCCCGAGCGAACCGCCCACCTGCTGCGTGGCATTGAGCAGGCCAGAAGCCGCCCCGGCCTCATGCTGGGCGACACCGGTCACGGCGGTGACGGTGGCCGTCACGAAGTTCAGGCCCATGCCGAAGCCGAACACCAGCATCGGTCCCAGGACCCCGCTGACGTAGGTGCTGTCGGGCCGGATGAAGGTCTGCCACACCAGCCCGATCACGACGAGCGCCGAGCCGGCCACCATGAACGGCTTGGGGCCGAACGCCGGAAGGAAGCGCTGGGCCAGGCCGGCGCCGATCGCGATCGCGACCGTCACGGGGAGGAAGGCCACGCCGGACTCGATGGCGCTGTAGCCGAGCACGTTCTGCACGAACAGCACGATGTAGAAGAACATGCCGAACATCGCAGCGGCCAGGCACAGCATGATCACGTACGTGCCCCAGCGATTGCGGTCCGTGAACATCCGGAGCGGGGTGATCGGCTCCCTCACCCGCTTCTCGGTGAAGAAGAAGGCGAGCAGCAGCACCACGGCCGCGCCGAACGAACCGAGGGTGAGGTCGTCTCGCCAGCCGTCCTCCGCCGCCCGTATGAAGCCGTATACCAGCAGGGCCATGCCCCCGGTCGAGGTCACCGCACCCGTGATGTCGAAGCGTCCGGGATGCCGCTGGGACTCGTTGATGTACAGCGGTGCGAGCGAGGCGATCAGCACACCGATGGGTACGTTGACGAACAGCACCCACCGCCAGTCGAGCCAGTCGGTGAGCATGCCTCCCGCGAGCAGGCCGATGGCGCCACCGCCCGCGGACACGGCGGCGAACACGCCGAAGGCCCTGTTGCGTTCCGGGCCTTCGGGGAAGGTCGTCGTGATCAGTGCCAGCGACGTGGGCGACGCGATCGCGCCACCCACGCCCTGCAGGGCCCGCGCGGCCAGCAACTGCCAGGGCTCCTGGGCGAGACCGCCCAGCAGAGAGGCGAAGGTGAACAGTAGGATGCCGGTCATGAACACCCGGCGGCGACCGAGGATGTCACCGGCCCGCGCACCGAGCAGCAGCAGGCCGCCGAAGGTGAGCGTGTAGGCGCTGACCACCCAGGTGAGGTCGGTGGTGCTGAACTTGAGAGCGTCTTGAATGTGCGGAAGCGCGATGTTAACAATCGTCGCGTCGAGTACCACCATGAGTTGGCAAGCCGCGATGACGGCGAGTGCTATGCCGGGATGCCCCTCCCGGCGGGCCGCACCCGGCGTCTGATCCCGCAGCAGCTGAGAGGTCGTCACTATGGGTCCCCCCTGAAGGCTTTAGTGAACGCTTGCGTTCACTGTCGCGTCCACGGTAGTGAGTCCCCCACAGTGAACGCAAGCGTTCACTTAAGCGCGCGCCCCGCTTCGCGTCCCCCTGTTGCTGCTGCGCGGCGCCCCTCTGGCCCCGAAATCCCCGCTCCCCATGCACGCTGGAGAAACACAGATGGCTACCTCTGGCTGGCCGCCCGTCCCTGCCGGGACGGCCCCCGCTCGCCGGCGCGGTGCGGTACTGGAGCGCGCGATCCTGAGCGCCGCTCTGCAACAGCTCGGTGAGGTCGGCTGGAAAGGCCTGACCATGGAAGGCGTCGCGGCCGGCGCCCAGACCGGCAAGGCCGCGGTCTATCGCCGTTGGCCCTGCAAGGAGGATCTCGTCGCGGACGCGCTGGCGGCCGGACTGCCCGAGGTCGAGGCGGCTCCGGACGCCGGAAGCGTGCGCGAGGACCTGCTCACCCTGTGCCGGCAGGTCCGGCGGATCATGTACTCGGCCCCGGGTGCGGCGCTCCGCGCGGTGCTTTATGAATGCAATCAGGCGCAAGCGGAACGCTTCCAGGGTGTGATCATCGGAGGGATGGTGGAACCGACGGTCAAGTTGCTCCGCGACGTCATCTCTCGGGGTGTTGAGCGGGGGGAGGTGCGTCCGGACGCCGTCAACGACTTCGTCTTCGACGCCGTCCCGGCCATGATGATGTACCGCTCGAAAGTGTGCGCAAGCGAATGGAGCGATCAGGAGCTCGTGGGCATGATCGACCAGCTGATGATCCCCCTGCTGCGTCCCCGGGCGGACTGACCGCCCGGGCCGGCGGTCCCGGCGCGGATCGGCGGCCCGGGGTGTCGCGTGACGATCCCGGCGGCGTACCCTAAGGGCGCCATGCCGTACGAACCGCCTACCCACACCGTCGAGCGCTCCCTGCGCGCCACGACCGGAGCGAAGGTCATCGCCGGCGTCGACGAAGTGGGGCGCGGCGCCTGGGCCGGGCCCGTCACCGTCTGCGCGGCGATCACCGGACTGCGCCGACCGCCCGAGGGTCTCACCGACTCCAAGCTGCTGACGATCAGGCGGCGCACGGAACTGGCCGAGGTCCTCCTGACATGGGTGACGGCCCATGCGCTGGGGCATGCTTCCCCCGAAGAGATCGACGACTTGGGGATGACGGCGGCGCTGCGGCTCGCCGCAGGCCGTGCCCTGGAAGCCCTGCCGGTCCGCCCCGACGCCGTCATCCTCGACGGGAAGCACGACTATCTCGGTGCCCCCTGGCGGGTGCGCACGGTGATCAAGGGCGACCGCTCGTGCGTGGCCGTCGCGGCGGCATCGGTGATCGCCAAGGTTCAGCGCGACAAAATGATGGCCGAACTGGGTGTCGACCATGCAGACTTCGCTTTCGCGGACAACGCCGGGTATCCATCGCCCGTGCACAAGGCCGCACTGGAGGAGCGGGGGCCCACCCCGCATCACCGGATGTCGTGGGCGTATCTTGATGCGTTGCCCCAGTGGCGGCACCTCAAGAAGGCCCGCAGCTGGGCGGACGGAAGCGTTCCGGAAATCGAGGGTCAGCTCGGCTTCGATTTCTGACGACTCCGGTCGCACTGACGTGCCACCCGGTCGTCCGCACCGCACCAATGTTTGATAAAAATCAGCTCATGCCTCTCATTCCCGAGGAGCCTCAGATTCACGAGAGTGCCCAGGGTCCCCGCACCGCGCCGACCCCACGCCCCGTACCCGGCCCCCGCCCCGCGGCTCCGTCCCGCCCCGGTCGTCCCGGCCCCCCGCGGCCCACGGCGCCGGTGCAGCGCACGTCGCGTGACGCGGGGCCGGTCAAGCCGAGCCCGTCCGGCCCGGCCACTCCCGCCGCACCGGCGGCGACTCCCCAGATCCAGATGATCCCGGCCTCGGCCGACGGCGCGCTCGACGCCGCGGAAGAGGCGTTGGACCTGCTCCTGGAGACGGGTCGCGCCCCCGGTGACGTACTCGTGATCACCACTGGTGCCCAGCACCCGTGGGCCGAGCACGAGTTGTCCTTCGGTGAAGCCTCCTACTGGGCGCAGCACGACACCGGTGACGACGTCTTCTACGCAGACGCCGCCGTCGCCTCCCGTGCCGCGTCGCGTCCCGTGGTCGTCGTGGCCGTCAACGGAGGTCCCGCCTCCGCCGCTGCCACCGCCCTCCCACTGGCCCACGCCAGGGCCGGTGCACTGCTGATCGTCTGCGGCGACCCGCAGCAGATCAACTCGGTGCTGGGCGCCGGTCTCTGAGCCGCGGACGTCACCTCGTGCGCCGAGGTGACGTTGGAGCCGCGCCGATGCTCTGGGCACGGTGCGGCTTTCGGCGTGCCCGGACCACCGGCGGCCACCTCCGCTGCGGGGTGAGTGCGCCCACACTGTGGGGCGAGTGCGTCTCCGCCACGGTGTGGGGTGACCGCGCTTTCGCCGCCGCGGTGTGGTGTGGCCGGGCCTCCGCCGCCCCGGTCCGAGGTGGCTGCGCCCGCCAGTGCGCCGCGGAGATCTGCTCCGGTGACGGGCCCCTCAGCGCGCCGCCGCGCGACGCAGGACCTCGGAGACCGGACCGCCGGTGCGCGGGGTGGCCGGCGGGGCCTGGGTCATGGCCAGGGGCTCCGGCGCGGAGTGGGAGTTGGGCCGGCGTCCGCCGCGTCCTTCGCCGAGCACCTGCCAGCCCTCGTGGGTCAGCGTGATGTAGGCCCCGCAGCGCAGTCCGTGCAACGTGCAGGCGTCGCGCAGCCCCCACATCCAGGCACCGTCCTCCTCCGTCCACCGTGCGTCGCCCTCACGGCAGTAGAGCAGTACGGCCGTGCGCACCGGCGTGCGGCGTCGCAGGTCGTGCGGAATGACCCGGCGCAGCTGGGACAGGAGCGCGTTGCGGAACATCCAGCCGTCGGCCGGGGCGGGGCGACGGGTGAACGAGGCGCTGGCGCACAGCCGCTCGTCCGGATCGAGGACCGCCACGACCGCCGTGGACGGCTTCGGTTGATGCCGGGTGTGCAGCCCGCTGACGACCTCACGGGGGTTGCGCAGCAGCGGGATTCCTGCGGCAGCCCACTCCGCCGGCTCCAGCAGACGAGTGGCGGAGGCGGCGGGCGCGGACGTCGAGAACGAGGCCGCCGAGGACGAGGCGAATCCGAAGGTCACGTTCCTCCCTTCGGCTACGCGCCCATACTGCGGGCGAGGTCGGATTCGGGGGAGCGCGCACCGCAGTGAAGCCCAGCCGGATCACGGACGAGCCGTGCGGGGAGCGGATCTCAATTCTTCCTGCCGAACTGGGATGCGGCAACGAGCAATTGGCGCCACCGCCGGTTATCTGTCGGTGCGGGGTTTATATCCCTACCCACGGACCGCGCCGATGACGCCTGGCGGGGCGGATCGCCTCTTGCCCGGCCGCCGCCGGCGGTCGCGCGGTCAGCCCTGAACGGCCAGGACCAGCGGCAACACCTCCTGCGCGCCGGCTCTCCTGAGCAGGCGCGCCGCGACAGCGAGGGTCCAGCCCGTCTCGGTGAAGTCGTCCACCAGCAGAACGGGGCCCCCGGCGTCCGCGAGCGCCGACGCGAGGGCGGGAGGCACCGTCAGGGAGCCGTCCAGAGCCTTCAGTCGCTGCGCGCTGTTGCTGCGTGACATCCGGGGCGCGTCCTCGGCGTAGTCCACGGAGCCGAGCAGGGGCAGCCGGCCGATCTCGGAGATCCGGGCGCCCAGGGAGCCGATCAACTCGGGCCTGGTGCGCGAGGCGATGGTGACCACGCCCACCGGCCGGGCCTGGGCATCGGGCGCGCCGGAGGCCCAGCCACCCGGGCCCCGGGCCCAGTCGGCCAGCACGTCCACGACGGCTCGCGCCACGTCGTCCGGCACGGGCGCGTCCGGTGCCTGCGGGGCGAAGAGAGGGCGCAGGCGGTTGCCCCAGCCGATGTCCGACAACCGCCCCAGGGCCCGTCCCTGGGCAGCCTGTTCACCGGCCGGAATGCGGCCCTTGAGGTCGATGCCGACGGCCGGCAGGCCGGTCGGCCACATGCGTCGGGGCTCCACCTCGACCCCCGCGCGGCCCAGGTCGCTCCGTGCGGCATCCAATGCCGTCGTGGACATGTCGGCGGTGAAGCGGGGTCCCGCGCAGTTGTCGCAGCGCCCACACGGTTTGGCGCCCTCGTCGTCCAGTTGGCGCTGCAGGAACTCCATCCGGCACTCGGTGGTGGCCGCGTAGGCCCGCATCGCCTGCTGCTCGGTCGCGCGCTGCCGGGCGACCCAGTCGTACCGCTCGGAGTCGTAGGACCACGGCCGCCCGGTCGCGATCCAGCCGCCCTTGACCCGCCGTACCGCCCCGTCCACGTCGAGGACCTTCAGCATGGTCTCCAGGCGTGAGCGGCGCAGTTCGACCAGGGGCTCCAGCGCCGGCAGCGACACGGGCCTGTCCGCCTGGGCGAGGACGTCCAGGGTGCGCCGGACCAGATCCTCGGAGGGGAAGGCCAAGGAGGCGAAGTACTGCCAGATCGCCTCGTCCTCCTTGCCCGGCAGCAGCAGCACCTCGGCGTGTTCGACGCCACGGCCGGCCCGGCCCACCTGCTGGTAGTAGGCGATGGGGGAGGAGGGCGAACCGAGGTGGATCACGAAGCCCAGATCGGGCTTGTCGAAACCCATGCCGAGCGCGGAGGTGGCGACCAGTGCCTTCACCCGGTTGGCGAGCAGATCGTCCTCGGCCTGCTGCCGTTCGGCGTTCTCCGTCTTGCCCGTGTACGAGGCGACGGCGTGGCCTCGCTGCCGCAGGAAAGCGGTGACCTCTTCGGCGGCGGCGACGGTCAGCGTGTAGATGATGCCGGATCCCGGCAACTCGTCGAGGTGGTCGGCGAGCCAGGCCATCCGGTGCGCCGCGTCCGGCAGCCGCAGAACGCCGAGGCTCAGGCTCTCCCGGTCCAGCGGCCCGCGCAGCACCAGGGCGTCCGACGTGCCCCCGGTGCCCAGTTGCTCGGCGACGTCCGCGGTGACCCGCGCGTTGGCCGTGGCGGTGGTGGCCAGCACCGGGACGCCGGGCGGGAGGTCGCCGAGCATGGTGCGCAGCCGTCGGTAGTCGGGGCGGAAGTCGTGGCCCCAGTCGGAGATGCAGTGGGCCTCGTCCACCACCAGCAGGCCCGTCGCCGCCGACAGCTTGGGCAGGACCTGATCGCGGAAGTCGGGGTTGTTCAGGCGCTCCGGGCTGACGAGCAGGACGTCCACCTCGCCGGCCGCGATCTCGGCCTGGACGTCCTGCCACTCCTCGGTGTTGGCCGAGTTGATGGTCCGGGCGTGGATGCCGGCCCGGGCCGCGGCATCCACCTGGTTGCGCATGAGCGCGAGCAGCGGCGAGACGATCACCGTGGGCCCGCTTCCTCTGGCTCGCAGCAGCGAGGTCGCCACGAAGTACACCGCGGACTTGCCCCATCCGGTGCGCTGCACGACCAGGGCCCGGCGCCGTTCGGCGACCAGCGCCTCGATGGCCCGCCACTGGTCCTCGCGCAGCCGTGCCGTGCCCGTGGCGTCCCCGACGAGGCGGGCGAGGACGCTGTCGGCCTGTGCCCGGAGGTCCGCGTTGCTCGTGTGCTCCATGCGGTCCATACAACAGGACGGGACCGACAAGCGGGCGACGCGGGCCCGCCTCCTGTGGACAACCACCCCACCTTGTCGTGTCCCTGATTCGACTTATCCACAGGCCCAAGCGGAGCCTCGGAATCCGCGAGATCGTCTGCGCATGACGAACCACAGCGAAACGACCGGACCCTTCGAGAACGGCGACATCCCGGGACAGGAGCCGTCGAGCGAACCGTCGGCGCACGACCCGAAGGTCACCCTCCGCAGCCCGGCCGAGCTGGCCGACGCCCTGCCCTACCTGCTCGGCTACCGCCCGGAGGACAGCATGGTGCTGGTCGCCCTCCACGACCGTGAGACCCCGGGCCGGTTCGGCGGCCGGGCCCGGCTCGGCATTCCCACCAACGAGGAGGACTGGGAGCCGGCCGCCCGGCAGCTGGCCCAGGGGCTGGTGACCGGCAGCGAACGGCGCGGTGCCCGCCCCGAGCGGATGGTGGCCTATGTCTGCCGGGAACCGGCACCGGGTGAGTCGGGCCGGGACGTCAAACTACGGCTGGAGCGGCTGGCCCACGCCCTGCGGGTCGCGTGCGGCAACCTCGACGTGCCGGTCGTCGAGGCACTGTGCATCTCGGACGGCCGTTACTGGAGCTACTGCTGTCCGGTCGACGGCTGCTGCCCCGAGGACGGCTCGCCGATGGGACTTCCCGGCACCTCCGTACTGGCCGCTGCCGCCACCTACGCCGGCATCCAGGTCCGGGGCACTCTCAGGGAGCTGCGGGCCAGGCTGCAGCCCTGGGAGACCGGCGCGGCACTGGAGCAGGAGGTCGCCCTGGACGCCGCCGGGATGAGCCTGGTGCCCCGCATCCTCGACGAGGCGAACCGCGCGGACGTCGCGCGGGAGACGCTCGACCTCGCCGAGCGGATCATCCACCGCCTGGGAGCCGCGGCGCCGGTGTCCGGTACGCATCCGGCCGACCTGCGCGACGACGACCTCCTCGCTCACGACGAGGCGGCGGCGCTCATCCTCGGACTCCAGGACCGCACGACCCGTGACCGGGCGGCCGCCTGGATGGAGGGCGCGGAGGCGGGCCCGGCCCTCCGGCTCTGGCGCGCCCTGGCCCGCCGCTGCGTCGGCCCCTACGGCGAGCACGCCGCCGCCCCGCTGACCCTGGCCGGGTGGGTCGCCTGGTCCACGGGCGACGAACTGGAGGCGCGCGAGGCCCTGGCCATGGCGTTGGGCGCGGACCCCGACTACCTCTTCGCCCGTCTGCTGCACCAGGCATGCAACGAGGGTCTCGACCCGGAGGCGATCCGCCGCTGCCTGCGCACCGAACGCACCGAACGCTCCGGACGTACGACCGCGGAGACGGCGGAACAGACGGAGCCGGTACCGGACACCGCTCTCGCCGGGGCCGCCCGAGCCGCCGCCGTCCTCCCCGGACCGGCGGGACGGGCGGGGCAGGCGGGTCCGGCAGGACCGGTCGCGGCCGGTCAGGGTGCCGAAGCTGTTACCGCCGGTGGGGGTGCCGAAGCCGATGCGGAGGAGCAGCGTGCCGAAGCGGGTTCAGGAGCGGGTTCGCGCCGCCGGCGGCGTGTGCGATCCGCGGACGGCGCAGACGGCCG
The DNA here is from genome assembly GCF_040426375.1 of Streptomyces sp. NPDC096012. Lineage (NCBI taxonomy): Bacteria > Bacillati > Actinomycetota > Actinomycetes > Kitasatosporales > Streptomycetaceae > Streptomyces > Streptomyces sp. NPDC096012. The sequence goes on along the minus strand of NZ_JBEOTD010000022.1, from coordinate 43,417 downwards.
TCGTGCGAATCGGCCGGCAGACGGCCGACGGCGGCCGACCGGCTCCCGTCCCCGGCCGTCGTCCACCGAGCCCTCACGACCCGGCACCCGGGGTGCGAGCGGCATCCCGAGCGCTCGGAGCGCGACCGGGACCGACGGCACGACCAACGGCGCCCCGACGGGAAGCGGGCCGTATGAGCATGAGGAGGAAGCATGAGCCCCGGGAGCGCGAGCCCGCGCGGGCTCGACGTCGGAGGCACCGGACCGCGCGGTGGGGACCGGACCGCGCGGTGGGGACCGGACCGCGCGGTGAGGACCGGCCCGCGCGGTGGGGACCGGCCGCCCTGCGGCGGCCTCCGGCGCACATGCCGCCTTCCGGTCGCGCCCGGCTTCCGTCCCTACCGGCCGTGCCCGCCCACGGTCACCGTTCGGTCGGCTTCCGCGAGTGAGCCGTGACCACGACGAGGCTCGCTCCGTTCACCTGAGTGGCGGAATGCCGGACGGTCCTTGCCGCCGCACGCCCCTGCCCCCCTCAGGGCGCCACACCGGCCGCTCCGCACGTACGAGGCACATCGAGCGCGAAAGAGGCGACCCCATGCACCAGCAGCCGACTCCGCCCGCCGTCGACGACGAACGTCCGCCCTGGGACAGGCCGGCATCCCAGTCCACTCAACGCACTCCCTCGCCCCCGGCTCCCGGCGCGCCCAACCGAATCGCCACGGCTCCGCCGCCACCCACCACGGCCGGTGCTCGCACTCCAGCCGGACGACAACTCATGCACCCCGCGCCCGGGCCGCCACCCGCGAGCCCCGAGGCCGGACGGCAGCCCACGTACGCAGTGCCCGAGCGGCAACCCGCGAGCCCCGAGGCCGGACGGCAGCCCACGTATGCGGTGCCCGAGCGGCAACCCGCGAGCCCCGAGGCCGGACGGCAGCCCACGTATGCGGTGCCCGAGCGGCAACCCGCGAGCCCCGAGGCCGGACGGCAG
>NZ_JBEOTD010000022.1:0-42352 GCF_040426375.1 Streptomyces sp. NPDC096012 | reverse complement strand
AGCCCACGTATGCGGTGCCCGAGCGGCAACCCGCGAACCCCGCGGCCGCACGACAACCCACGCACCCGGCGCCCGGCCGGCAACCCATCCGCACCCCGCCCGGACGACAACCCACCCACACCCCGCCTGGCTGGCAACCCGCGCACACCCCGCCGGGACGACAACCCGCCCACACCCCGTCCGGGCTGCCCGCCGCGCACAACGCGCTGATCTGTGTCGCCCTGCCCGGCCTCGCCGTCTCCAGTGAGCTGGGGCAACTGTCCGGCCGGGGGCTGGACGGCTTCTACCGAGGCGGCAGGCGGTTGCTCTCGCGGTGCCAGGTCAGGGTGGCCGGCCGTGAGCCGCTTGCAGTGCAGGCCCGGATGACCGCGGCCGACAGCGCCCGCTTCGTGGGCACGCTGCGCCTCTCCCCGGCGGCGGGACCGGATCCGGACGTGGTCGTCGAGCGGACGCGTTGCGCCGACGGGACCGAACGGATCACGTTCCGCAACGCCGCCCTGCGCCCCCTGCGTCTGCCCGTCGAAGTCGCCCTCGGCACGGACCTCGCGGAGCTCGGAGCCATCGCATCCGGCGCGGCGGGCCCCGAACTCCCGGCCACCGTCCGTGACTCGGGCCTGCGCTGGACCACGCCGGGCGCCGCGGCCTGCGTCACCGCCGACCCGCCACCCGCCGACGCCCTGGCGTCCGCCGGACTGCTGCGCTGGGAACTCGACCTGCCACCGAGCGGGACGGCGGTCGTGGAGCTGCGGGTACGGGCCGACGGAGCGGCTCCACTGCGGGCGGTCGGGCATGCCGCGACCCATCCGCTCGCCCCCGCCCGGGCGGCCGGCGACGATCCCCGGGTGGCCCCTCTGCTGGAGACGGCCGTCGCCGACCTCCAGGCACTGCTCCTGCGCGACCCCGCGCACCCCTCGGACACCTACCTCGCGGCGGGCGCGCCTTGGCGCTGCGGCATGGCCCCCGCCGACGCCCTCGCCGCCGCCCGCATGGCGCTGCCCCTGGGCACCCGCCTCGCCGCGGGCACCCTGCGGGCCCTGGCCCGCACTCAGCTGCCGGGGCCCGGCCCCCGCAGCGGCATGATCCCCGGACCGCGACGCGACGCAGGCCCCCTCCTTCCGCCGGGCTGCACGGGAACCGAGGCCACACTGCTCTTCCCCGTCCTGCTCGCCGAGGCCCGCCGATGGGGTCTCCCCGAGCAGGAGATGCAGGAGCTGCTGCCCGCGGCCGAACGCTGCCTGACCTGGCTGCGCACCACCGTCGGCGACGGCACCTACCTTCCCGATCCGCAGCCCGCGGGGCCGGCCCGGTGCGAGACGCAGGCCCACGCACATCGCGCGGCGCTGCTGGGGGCCGACCTCCTCGACGCGTACGCCCGCCCGGGCGCCACGGAGCTGCGGGAGTGGGCGGCCGCCCTGCGGTCCGCCTTCCGGACCGGCTTCTGGATCGACGATCCCGGCGGCGGCCGCCCCGCCGCGGCGCTGGCACCGGACGGCCGCCCCGTGCCGCACCTGGGCTCGGCCGCGGTCCACCTGCTCGACACCGGGCTGCTCGGCTCCGGCCGGCTCGCCCCGGGCCTGCTGGACAAGGTGCAGACCGAACACCTCGCCAGGTTGCTCGGCGGCCCCGCCATGGACGCGGGCTGGGGGCTGCGTGGCCTCGGCAGCAAAGAGGCGGCGTACAACCCGTTCGGCCACCGGACCGGAGCCGTCCGAGTCCACGAGAGTGCGCTCGCCGTCGCCGGACTGGCCGCCGCCGGATACGAGAGAGAGGCGGCCGGCCTGCTGCAGGGGCTGCTGGAGGCGGCGGCGCACTTCGACCACCGGCTGCCCGAGATGTTCGGCGGTGAACAGCGCTCCGTCGGCAAAGCGCCCCTGCCCCACCCGGCGGCCTGCCGCCCGGCAGCCACCGCAGCGGCCTCCGTGATCCTGATGCTCACCGCGATCGCCGGTGTCCGCCCCGACGCCCCCGCCGGCACCGTCACCCTGCGCCCGGTGAGCGGTGCGCCGCTCGGTGAACTGGGGCTGACCGGGCTGCGCGTGGCGGGCGCCCCGTTCGCCGTGCGGATCAGCCGGCTGGGACTGGCCATGGTCGAGGAGGCCGCGGCCGGCCTGCAACTGGGGGTGTGAGCCCCGGCGCCGGGGCGTGTGACCCCGTACGACGCGACCGGCACGGCGAGCGGGAGCCGGCTCCCGCTTCGTTCGGGAACGAGGCGGAGGCACGACCTGCGCGACCGGCGAAGGGAGTGTTTATCGTCAGGCAGACGACTATGATCGCCGCATGCCCTACGACCCGTCAGCGTTTCCGCCCTTCGCCGTGACCGTGGACCTGGTCGTGCTGACCGTGCGCCGCCATGCCCTGTGCGCGCTGGCGGTACGCCGGGGCGAGCCTCCCTTCCAGGGACGCTGGGCGCTGCCCGGCGGTTTCGTACGGGCCGACGAGGATCTGTCCCAGGCGGCGGCACGCGAGCTGGCCGAGGAGACGGGGCTGCGTGCCCACGATCCCTCGGCCCCGGCCCAGGACAACGGAGCTCACCTGGAGCAACTCGCCACCTACGGCGACCCCGAGCGGGACCCGCGCATGCGGGTGGTCAGCGTCGCGCATCTCGCGCTCGCGCCCGACCTGCCCGCACCACGCGCGGGCGGCGATGCCAGCAACGCGCGCTGGGTGCCGGTGGAGGAACTGCTCGAGAAGGGCGGGTACGGCCGCGACGGCGAGCCGGTGGCGCCGCTGGCGTTCGACCACGCCCAGATCCTCGCCGACGGGGTGGAGCGGGCCCGGTCCAAGATCGAGTACTCGTCGCTGGCCACCGCGTTCTGCCCGTCCGAGTTCACCGTCGGAGAGCTGCGCCGGGTCTACGAGGCGGTGTGGGGTGTGGCCCTCGACCCGCGCAACTTCCACCGCAAGGTGACCGGGACTCCCGGATTCCTGGTCCCCACGGGAGGTACGACCACCCGCCAGGGTGGCCGGCCGGCCCAGCTCTTCCGGGCCGGCGGAGCCACCTTGCTCAACCCTCCGATGCTGCGCCCCGAGGTCTGAGCCGCCGCGCGGCCGGCCGCCGGTAGCCAGGTCGAACCGGCCGTGAGAGCCGAGCCCAGGATCAGTCGAACGGCGGACACGGACGGGGCTCCGCGCGCCGCACATGGCGACAGAACGCGCTATACACCAAAAAATGGGACATAGCGCGCTATCTTGCTGCAGGTGATCCAGGCCTTCGGACTGACCAGCAACGCCCGCAAGGCGCACCCGCCCGCCATCGACGACGTCTCCTTCGAAGCGCGCGCGGGGCACGTCACCGCGCTCCTCGGCGGGGCCGGCGCGGGCAAGACGACGGCGCTCAGACTGATGCTCGAGCTGCAACCGGGCCGTGGCGTCACCTACTTCAAGGGGCGGCCCCTGCACCGGATCGCCCACCCCGCGCGCGAGGTCGGCGTGCTCCTCGGCGACGTGCCAGGGCATCCGGCCCGCTCCGTCCGCGGTCATCTGCGGATGCTGTGCGCGGCGTCGGGGCTGCCCGCCCGGCGCGCCGACGAGGTCCTCGAGGTGGTCGGCCTGGTCAGCCTCCGCGAGGAACGCCTCGACACGCTGTCGTGCGGCGTGGACCGCAGACTCGGCCTGGCCTGCGCCCTCCTGCCCGACCCGCACACGCTCGTCCTGGACGAACCCACCGACGGGCTCTCCGCCCGTGAGGCGCAGTGGCTGCACGAGATGCTGCGCGCGCACGCCCGCCAGGGCGGAACCGTGCTCTTCACCACGGCCGACCCCAAGGAGGCCGCGCGCACGGCCGACCGCGTCGTCACCCTCGACGGCGGCAGGCTCGTCGCGGACCAGGACGCCAAGGAGTTCGCCCGCACCCGGTTGCGCCCGCGGGTCGCCGTCCGCAGCCCCCACGCGGCGCGCCTGGCGGCCCTGCTCACCAAGGAGGCCCGCACCGCCCGCCGATCCGTGGAGGTCGTACGGGAAGGCGGCAACCGCCTCTCGGTGTACGGCAGCACGACCGCCGACGTCGGCGAGACGGCGTTTCGCAACGGCATCCTCATCCACCAACTTGCCGACGAAGTCGGCGACATGGGTCCCGGTGCCGAACCCGGCGGCGGCGCGGGAGCCGACGGCGTGCGGTCGGCTCGGCGCGAACCGGTCGCCTCCCACTCGTCCGTGGCCTCTCAGGAACCGCCGGTCGCGCAGGCCGGTCCGGCGGAGCGGAAGTCCGCGCGATCCGGCTCGTCGTCGGCCGACCGGCAGAGCGCGAGCCTCGGCGCACCGGTGACGGATGCGGACGACGCGGAATCCTCCCGGGCCGCGCGGCCGGGTCGTGCGGACACCTCCCCGGCGGCAGCGAAAGCGGTTGCTGTCCGGGGGGCTGCGCAGGGCGGCCGCGGCGAGAGGCCATCGGCCGGGGAAGGCCCCGGCCGCGCGCCGGGGCCGGAGCAGCCGGAGGCCACGTCCGCCACCTCGGCGCAGGCCGGGGAGGTCGCCCCCGGCGGTGGGAAAGCGGTGCACGACGCCGGCGGCCCCGGCGGGGCGGCCTCGGCCAGGGCGGCCACGGCGGCCGGCCTCGACGGGTCCGCCGACGCGACGACCGCGTCGGACACCGGCCGGGCCGGGGCCGCGGCGCCCTCGGAGTCACAGGCCGGCAGGAACGGCGTGGCGGCGGGCGTCCTCGCCACCCGCACCCGACTCCCCGGCGCCAGGAACGGCACCGGCAAGCCCCGAGCCGGCCACGCCGTACGTCCCGAAGGTGCGCGCGCGCCCGATACGCTCTCCCCCCTCCCACCCCCGATCTCCGTCCTCCCCGCCCCCGCCCCGCTCCGCCCCCTGCGTTACGAGATCCGGCGCGCCTCCGGCGTCGGTACCGGCTTCTTCACATGCGGGGCCGCGCTGGTGGTGTCCGTGCTCATGGCCGTGGTGCTGGCGCGGCTCGGCCACACTCCGCACGAACGGCTGTTCGCCGCATGGCCGCGGGAACTGCCGCTGCCGCCCGCGGCGCTCGCGGCGGGACTGCTCGGGGCGCTGGCCTTCGGGGACGAGTTCCGCCACCCCGCCCTGGCGGCGGACCGCGGTACCGTGCCCCGCCGGCTGGGGCTGCTGACCGCGAAACTGCTCGTCTCCGGAGCCACCGCGCTGCTGCTCGCCTTCCTCACCGTGGGCTGCGACGCCGAAGTGCTCTATCTCGTCTACGGACGGGAGCTGACGCAAGTTCCCGCGGACTGGCTCTCTCTCGCCGCGAGTTGGTTCGCACTGGTGGTCGGCTGCGCCTGGGCGGGTGTGCTGGCGGCCGGGGTGTTCCGGTCCACGACGGCGGGTCTGGCCGCGGTCCTCGCCGTACCCGTTCTCGTCGTACCGCTCGTACACCAGGCGCTGCGGGGTTCGGGTGTGCGGATGGCGGCGGGGTTCCCGATGCGGATGCGGGAACTGCTGTTGCTGCAGTGGCCCTTCGGAGGAGAGCGCTATCTGGTCGCGGCGGTGCGGGTGTTCGCTCAACCCATGGGCGCCGCACTGGCGTTGGCGCTGACGGGACTGCTCTGCGCCTATCTGTCCACGACCCTGCGCACCCGGATCCGATGACGACCGTCCGAGCGCTTCCGGTCTCTCGGTGCGCACAACTCCCCACGGAAAGCACATTTCTTTCCGATAAGGCGTCAATTGCGATGTGGTGAGCGATCACCCTTTCGTGTGCTTTTCACCAAAGACCTCAAGGGAGTTGGAGACGACGCCGACAAAGGATCCGTGAGTACCCTTGCGCACACCATGATGACCGCCGCCCGCCCCGCAGACTCAGGTCTGACCGGCCCGGGCGATCTCGACCGCTACCACTACGCCGAGGCCCCGATGGCCGACCGCGTCGGAGCGCCCTCCTGGGAGGGCACGGAGCCGGAGCTGGGCCGCGTCGGCCGGCGCGCCACGGGCAGCCGCGGGCGCGGGCTGCACGGACAACTCGTCCAGCAGCTGGGGCAGATGATCGTCTCCGGCGACCTGGGCGCGGACCGCCCGCTGGTGCCCGAGGAGATCGGCCAGCGGTTCGAGGTCTCCCGTACCGTCGTCCGCGAGTCCCTCCGGGTGCTCGAGGCCAAGGGCCTGGTCAGTGCCCGCCCGAACGTCGGCACGCGCGTGCGTCCCGTCAGTGACTGGAACCTTCTCGATCCGGACATCATCGAGTGGCGCGCCTTCGGACCGCAACGCGACGACCAGCGCCGCGAGCTCAGCGAGCTGCGCTGGACGATCGAGCCGCTCGCCGCCCGCCTCGCCGCCGGGCACGGACGCGAGGAGGTGCAGCAGCGTCTGAGCGACATGGTCGAGATCATGAGCCACTCCATGGCGCAGGGTGACGCCCTGACCTATTCACGCGCCGACAACGAGTTCCACGGTCTCCTCATCCAGATCGCCGGCAACCGCATGCTGGAACACCTCTCCGGGATCGTCTCGGCGGCCCTCCAGGTCTCGGGCGGTCCGGTCACCGGCTGCGACCGGCCCAACGAGGCGTCTCTCGCGCACCACGCGCGGATCGTGGACGCCCTCGGCACCGGGGACGGCGCGGCGGCGGAGTCGGCCATGCGCCAGCTGCTCACCGTCCACCCCGAGGTGGAGCGCGTGGTCCCCGCCCCGCGCGAGCACTGACCCGTGACGAGGCGGCGCGGTCGCCGGTGTGCGGCGTCCCCGTGGTTCTCGTAGCCGCACCGGACCGGTTCTCGAGGCCGCACCGGCCCCGGGTACCGGACCACGCCGGACCCGCAGGATTCCCTGGAGTCCGGCGGGTCCGGCGGTGCGACGGGCCGCCAGGGTGCTGTTCACTGGCCGGGTGTGCGTCACCGGAGTCCCGGTCTGCCCATCTCTGACCGTTTTTGAACGCTTACGGGGTGTGACTCGGGCCACGCAGATTGGGCGTAACGCTCGCCGGAACAGTGCGATGACCTAAGAGGTGACAGCCGCGGAGGGAATACGGGCGCCATGACAGGCGCTGTGCATTCTCCCCGGCGCCGCCCGTGCCGTCGGCCCATCCCCAGGTCGGTGGTCGGCTCCTGTCCGCAGTGGACGGTGCCGGAAGCCGTTTTCCAACGTTCCGAGAGGTTGTTCGTGTCGGCCAGCACATCCCGTACGCTCCCGCCGGAGATCGCCGAGTCCGTCTCTGTCATGGCGCTCATTGAGCGGGGAAAGGCTGAGGGGCAGATCGCCGGCGACGATGTGCGTCGGGCCTTCGAAGCTGACCAGATTCCGGCCACTCAGTGGAAGAACGTACTGCGCAGCCTCAACCAGATCCTTGAGGAAGAGGGTGTGACGCTGATGGTCAGTGCCGCAGAGCCCAAGCGCACCCGAAAGAGCGTCGCAGCGAAGAGCCCCGCGAAGCGCACCGCCACCAAGACGGTCGCGGCGAAGACGGTGACCACCAGGAAGGCCACCGCCACCACGGCCGCTCCGACCGCGCCCGCCGCCCCGGACGATGCCGATCCCGCCGAGGAAGCCGCGCCCGCGAAGAAGGCAGCCGCCAAGAAGGCGACCGCCAAGAAGACCGTCGCGAAGAAGACCGTCGCGAAGAAGACGGCCGCCAAGAAGACGACGGGCAAGAAGGACGACGGCGAGATCCCCGAGGAAGAGGTCCTCGAGGACACCAAGGTCGCCGACGAGCCCGAGGGTGCCGAGAGCGCCGGCTTCGTCCTGTCCGACGAGGACGAGGACGACGCGCCCGCGCAGCAGGTCGCCGCCGCCGGCGCCACCGCCGACCCGGTCAAGGACTACCTGAAGCAGATCGGCAAGGTCCCCCTGCTCAACGCCGAGCAGGAGGTCGAGCTGGCCAAGCGCATCGAGGCGGGCCTGTTCGCCGAGGACAAGCTGGCCAACGCCGACAAGCTCGCCCCGAAGCTCAAGCGCGAGCTGGAGATCATCGCCGAGGACGGCCGCCGCGCCAAGAACCACCTCCTGGAGGCCAACCTCCGACTGGTGGTCTCCCTGGCCAAGCGCTACACGGGCCGCGGCATGCTCTTCCTGGACCTCATCCAGGAGGGCAACCTCGGTCTGATCCGCGCGGTGGAGAAGTTCGACTACACCAAGGGCTACAAGTTCTCCACGTACGCCACCTGGTGGATCCGTCAGGCGATCACCCGCGCCATGGCCGACCAGGCCCGCACCATCCGTATCCCGGTGCACATGGTCGAGGTCATCAACAAGCTCGCGCGCGTGCAGCGCCAGATGCTCCAGGACCTGGGCCGCGAGCCCACCCCGGAGGAGCTGGCCAAGGAACTCGACATGACCCCGGAGAAGGTCATCGAGGTCCAGAAGTACGGCCGCGAGCCCATCTCGCTGCACACTCCGCTGGGCGAGGACGGCGACAGCGAGTTCGGTGACCTCATCGAGGACTCCGAGGCCGTCGTCCCCGCCGACGCCGTCAGCTTCACCCTCCTACAGGAGCAGCTGCACTCCGTGCTGGACACCTTGTCCGAGCGCGAGGCGGGCGTCGTCTCCATGCGGTTCGGCCTGACCGACGGTCAGCCGAAGACCCTCGACGAGATCGGCAAGGTGTACGGCGTGACGCGCGAGCGCATCCGCCAGATCGAGTCGAAGACCATGTCGAAGCTGCGTCACCCGTCGCGTTCGCAGGTGCTGCGCGACTACCTCGACTAGGTCGCGGCCCTACGACGGCGAAGGCCCGGTCCCCCTCGCGGGAGCCGGGCCTTCGTGCTGCGCGCGAGGACGTGCTGGATGACTCTGGGTATTCCGGAAAAACTCAGAGTAAGGACCTTGCATGCGTGGTTCCGTTGTCCGGGCACTGATCCGGCCGTTGGCCCTGGCGGCCACGATGACCGTCATACCCCTGATGGGCGCGGCGCCGGCTGCCGCCGACGGCGTGGTGGTCGGGGGGTTCCCCATCGAGATTTCGCAGGCTCCGTGGACGGTGGCGCTGTCCAGTCGTGACCGGTTCGGAGGTACGCGGGCGGGCCAGTTCTGCGGCGGTGTGGCGATCGCGCGCACCGTGGTGCTCACCGCGGCCCATTGCATGGCCGACGAGGTCCTGGGCGCCCCGCCGGACCGCGTGCGCGACCTCAAGGTCATCACGGGCCGTACGGACCTGCTGGCGGACGAGGGGGAGGAGGTCGCCGTCCGCGATGTCCGGGTCAACCCCGGGTACGAGAGCGCGACCAACTCCGGCGACTTCGCCGTGCTCACCCTCGCCGGGGAACTGCCGCAGACCGCGGTCGTCGCCATGGCGGGCCCGGGTGACCCGGCCTATACACCGGGCACGGAGGCCCTGGTCTCGGGCTGGGGCGACACCTCCGGCGGGGGCGCCTACCCGCGCCGGCTGGGGGCGGCCCGCCTGCACGTCCTGTCCGACGATCTCTGTTCCCGCGCCTATCCGGGGGGACCGGACGGCACCTACCGCGCCGACACGATGCTCTGCGCCGGAGAGGCCGCCGGAGGTCCGGACGCCTGTCAGGGCGACAGCGGCGGCCCGCTGGTGGCCGGCGGGCGGCTGATCGGGCTGGTGTCGTGGGGGAGTGGCTGCGGACGGCCGGGAAGCCCCGGTGTCTACACGCGCGTCTCGGAGGTCGTGCGGGCGCTGCAGCCGGGCGCTTGAGGGCCCGTGGAGGCCGTACAGCCGCGCCTGAGGCCCCGCACGCGGGCATGAGCACGGGCGGCCGCTCCTTGGGAGGGAGCGGCCGCCCGTTCACCGGCCTGTGCCGGGGCTGGCTCGTCGTGTGTGCGAGATTCAGCGCTCTTCTTCAGCGGTGTTCGGTGCGGAGGTCAGCCGCTCCGTCTCGTCCTGTATCTCAGCGGCGATCTTCTTGAGTTCCGGCTCGAACTTGCGACCGTGGTGGGCGCAGAAGAGCAGTTCTCCGCCGCTGAGCAGGACCACGCGCAGGTATGCCTGGGCGCCGCAGCGGTCGCAGCGATCGGCGGCCGTCAGTGGGCTCGCGGGGGTCAGAACAGTAGTCACGTCGCCTCTTCTCTAGCTCGACGAGCTGTCGTACCAGGGTCAACATCCAACCAGCCCGAAAACGTTCCCGCTCGTGGCTTTTCCTCGAAAAAATCTTTCGGGGCGGCTGTCTGCTGCCGGTTGGCGGCGAATGTGCCGTAGTGCGTATTCGGTGTGCTTACGGGTTCGCGCTCTTTTGGGGGTCTTCGTCCTCCCCGGCTGGCTTGCCGGTTGTTCATGAGGACGTGCCCGGAGCCTAATTGGTTCATGCCTCCAAGGGAACGTGATGTGTACTTCACCCCATCGAGGGATCGAACAGATATGCGAGACTGGATTAGGGTGGGTTCCCGACGAGGGTGGCGTTACACCGGCTCTACCAGGCCTCGGTACCCTCTGAGCGGCGACCGAAGCCGACCCCTTACCCAGAAGGGGGCCATCTGAAATTCAGCGAGGAGCGAACCGCGTGACCGCCGATACGTCCGTGCCGTCCACAGCGCTGCTGGCAGGAGCAGACCGGGACGGTTCCAACTACACCGCGCGGCACCTGCTCGTCCTCGAGGGCCTCGAAGCCGTGCGCAAACGCCCTGGCATGTACATCGGCTCGACCGACAGTCGCGGCCTGATGCACTGCCTGTGGGAGATCATCGACAACTCCGTGGACGAGGCCCTCGGCGGCTACTGCGACCACATCGAGGTGGTCCTCCACGACGACGGCTCCGTCGAGGTGCGGGACAACGGCCGCGGCATCCCCGTGGACGTGGAGCCCAAGACCGGGCTGTCCGGCGTGGAGGTCGTCATGACCAAGCTCCACGCCGGCGGTAAGTTCGGCGGCGGCTCCTACGCCGCCTCCGGCGGTCTGCACGGCGTGGGTGCCTCCGTGGTGAACGCCCTCTCCGCCCGCCTCGACGTGGAGGTGGACCGCGGAGGGCATGTGCACGCCATCAGCTTCCGGCGTGGCGTCCCTGGCGCCTTCGCGGGTGCCGGCCCGGACGCCAGGTTCGAGGCCAAGAGCGGCATGCGCAAGACGAAGAAGATCCCCAAGACGCGCAGCGGCACACGCGTGCGGTACTGGGCCGACCGGCAGATCTTCCTCAAGGACGCCAAGCTCTCGCTGGAGAACCTGCACCAGCGGGCCCGCCAGACCGCCTTCCTGGTGCCCGGCCTGACCATCGTCGTCCGTGACGAGCTCGGACTCGGTGAGGGCGGCAGCAAGGGCGAGGAGTCCTTCCGCTTCGACGGCGGCATCAGCGAGTTCTGCGAGTACCTGGCGAACGACAAGCCGGTCTGCGACGTCGTCCGCTTCTCCGGCCAGGGCAGTTTCAAGGAGACCGTCCCGGTCCTGGACGAGCACGGCCAGATGTCGCCCAAGGAGGTCACCCGAGAGCTGGGCGTCGACATCGCGCTGCGCTGGGGCACGGGCTACGACACCACGGTCCGGTCCTTCGTCAACATCATCTCCACGCCCAAGGGCGGCACCCACGTCGCCGGCTTCGAGCAGGCCCTCACCCAGACGATGAACGACGTCCTGCGCGCCAAGAAGATGCTGCGCGTGGCCGAGGACAACATCGTCAAGGACGACGCCCTCGAGGGCCTCACCGCCGTCGTCACCGTGCGACTGGCCGAGCCGCAGTTCGAGGGGCAGACCAAGGAGGTCCTCGGCACCTCGGCCGCCCGTCGCATCGTGAACGGCGTGGTCACCCGGGAACTGAAGGCGTTCCTGACCGCCACGAAGCGTGACGCCGCGGCCCAGGCCCGGGTCGTCATGGAGAAGGTGGTGGCAGCCGCCCGTACCCGTGTCGCGGCCCGCCAGCACAAGGACGCCCAGCGGCGGAAGACCGCTCTGGAGTCCTCCTCCCTGCCGGCCAAGCTGGCCGACTGCCGCAGCGACGACGTCGACCGCAGCGAGCTGTTCATCGTCGAGGGCGACTCCGCGCTCGGCACGGCCAAGCTGGCCCGGAACTCCGAGTTCCAGGCACTGCTCCCGATCCGCGGCAAGATCCTCAACGTGCAGCGGTCCTCGGTGACCGACATGCTGAAGAACGTCGAGTGCGGCGCGATCATCCAGGTCATAGGAGCGGGCTCGGGCCGCACCTTCGACATCGAGCAGGCCCGCTACGGCAAGATCATCATGATGACGGACGCCGATGTGGACGGCTCCCACATCCGCTGTCTGCTGCTCACGCTGTTCCAGCGCTACATGCGGCCCATGGTCGAGGCCGGTCGTGTCTTCGCCGCGGTGCCGCCGCTGCACCGCATCGAGATCGTCCAGCCGAAGAAGGGCCAGGACAAGTACGTCTACACGTACTCCGACCGTGAGCTGCGGGAGAAGCTGATGGAGTTCCAGAGCCAGGGCATCCGGTACAAGGACTCGATCCAGCGCTACAAGGGTCTCGGCGAGATGGACGCCGACCAGCTGGCCGAGACGACGATGGATCCGCGCCACCGCACGCTGCGCCGCATCAACCTCTCCGACCTGGAGGCCGCCGAGCAGGTCTTCGACCTGCTGATGGGCAACGACGTGGCACCGCGCAAGGAGTTCATCTCCGGCTCGGCGGCGACGCTGGACCGCTCGCGCATCGACGCGTAGCCGCTCGCGCCGGCCTTCGGCCGATCGGGGCCGCCCCAGGGCGGTCCCGATCGCCGACGCCCTTGCTTACAGCGGGCCGGAGCGGCGGCCGCACCCGAACAGCCGGCGTCGATCCGTACGGCGGCCGGGTTCAGATGGGGACGATCTCGTCCCGGCGGGCCGCCTGCCTCTCTCCGAGCGGCCACTTGCCCCTTCGAGTGGCCACTTGCCCCTTCGAGTGGGCGGCCTGCCACCTGGGACCGACCCACCGCTTCGCGCCGGGACGGGTGCGACCCGTCCCAGCCCACCCTCCGATCTCTGGGTATCCACCCCCGGGTGGAGACCCACCGCTTCAGGGATCCACCCGTGATCCACCTCCGAGCCGATCCCCTGACCTGGCAATCTCCGTAACTTCGAAGGCGTCGGCAGTACTCGCTTCCGGCACCACCTTCTCGCTCACGGAGGCTCTGATGTCCGGGTTCGTCAACGCGCTCATGATCGTGGCCGTCGCCGGCGTCGTGATCGTGCGGCAGTTCCGTGCACGCCCGATCACCACGGACCGGCGCTGGTGGCTGGTGCCCGTGATCCTCAGCGTCGTCGCCCTGCGTGAGCCCGGCCTCCTCGACACCCACCACCGCACCGAATCCGTCGTACTGCTCGGCGCCGAGCTGCTCATAGGCCTGGCCATCGGTGCCGGATGGGCCCTGACCACCCGCGTCTGGACGGCCGCCGACGGCGTCGTGTGGACCAAGAGCACCAAGGCGAGCGGCGCCGTGTGGGCCGGCGGCATCGTCCTGAGGGCCGGTGCCTTCGCCGTCGGCGCCTGGCTCGGCCTGCACCAGGACAGCGCCGGCCTGATGCTCGGCCTCGCCGGCACCCTGCTGGTCCGCGGCGCCATCCTGACTCTGCGGGCGCAGTCCCTCGGCTCCGCGGGCCGTCCCGTCGCGGCGTACGGTGCCGGCAACGGCCCGGCGTGGAAGGAGAGCGTGTGACCGAGAACGCGTGGACATGCTGGCCCTCGCGCGAGGCCCTCGGCCGCCAGGCGGTCACCCGGCCCCGGCGGGTGCTCGCCTGGACCGTCAGGCTCTCGGCGCTCGCGGTGCTGCTGTGGGGCGCGTTCGGCCACCGGCAGGTCGGGATCTGGGGAGCGCTCGCGGCGGTAGCGGGAGTCGTCGTCACCGCTCTCGCCGCCTGGGCCGTCTTCCGGACGACCTACGAGCACCGGCTGCTGCCGTCCCTGGCGCTCATGGGCGTGCTCCTGGCCATCGCGGTCGCCGCCCAGGCCACAGGGTTCCGGATCGCCGCTCTCGTGATCTTCTGCGCCTGTGGGGTCAGCGCACTGCAGAGATTCCCGCTCGCCGCGGCCGGCCCGCTGGCAGCGATCGCGCTGGCCGCGTACTGCGCGTTCAACAACGACGCCTGGCTGACCACGGCCGTCACCGTCGCCGGCATGGCGCTCGCCGGCTATGTGCTGCGCCTGGACGCGGAGGCACGCGGCAGCGCCCAGCGGCTGCTCGCCCAAGAGCGGGCCGCACTGGCCGCCGAGGCCGAGTCCGCGGCTCTGACCGAGCGGGCACGGATCGCCCGCGAGATCCACGACGTGCTCGCCCACAGCCTCTCGGCGCAGCTCGTGCACCTGGAGGCGGCCCGGTTGCTGATCGAGAACGGCGCCGAGCGCGAGCGGATCCTGGAGCGGGTGGTGGCCGCCCGCGGCATGGCCCGCGACGGCCTCGCCGAGACCCGGCAGGCCCTGTCCGCTCTGCGGGGAGAGCTGACCCCGCTGGAGGACTTCCTCACCGAGCTCGTCAGCCCAGGGGGCAACGCGGAGGTCACCGTCACGGGTGAGCGCAGACCCCTGCCGGCCGAGGCGTCCCAGGCCGTACGCCGGGTCGCGCAGGAGGCGCTGACGAACGTCCGCAAGCACGCCCAGGGCGCGAAGGTGCTCCTGCGACTCGACTACGGCGAGCACGAAGTGACGCTCGACGTACGGGACTCGGGGGGTTCACCGGGCGAACTCACCGGCTCCGGAGGCGGGTACGGTCTGCTGGGTATGCGTGAGCGCGCCGAACTGCTCGGCGGTTCGCTGGACGCGGGACCGGACGAGGAGGGGTTCGTGGTGACGCTGAAGGTGCCCGTATGACGCAGACGGAAGGGGAGAAGAAGCCGGCGCGGGTGCTGGTCGTGGACGACCAGACCGTGGTCCGCGAAGGCATCGTGATGCTGCTGGGCCTGCTGCCCGGGGTGGAGGTCGTCGGTGCCGCGGGCGATGGCGAGGAGGCGGTGCGGCTGGTCGCGGAAGTCGCCCCGGACGTCGTCCTGATGGATCTCAGGATGCCCCGCTGCGACGGCGTGGAGGCCACCCGGCGAATTCGGGCCCAGTACCCCGGCACCCAGGTCGTGGTGCTGACCACGTATGCGGACGACGAATCGCTGTTCCCCGCGCTGCAGGCCGGGGCGCGGGGGTATCTGACCAAGGACGCCGGCGGCGACGAGATCGTACGCGCGGTGGAGAGCGTGCTGTCGGGACACGCGGGGCTGTCGCCGAGCATCCAGCGCCGCTTGCTCGAGCGGCTCTCGCAGCCCGACCCGGAACCGGTGGCCGCCGAGGCACCCGACGGGCTGACCGCGCGCGAGACCGAGGTCCTGGTGCTCATCGCCGAAGGCCTCACCAACCAGGAGATCGCCCGCAGGCTGCACGTCTCCACCGCGACCGTGAAGACCCACATCAACAACCTGTTCGCCAAGACAGGCCTCAAGGACCGGGCCCAGGCGGTGCGTTACGCCTACGGCAAGGGCCTGGTGCGACCGCCCGCGCGCTGAGTCACCTGATGGGATGAAGACCCGGGGAAGAAGAGTCAGGGAAGTTCCCGATCTGTCCATCCTTGGGCATGCAGTCAAGCAACGATCGTGCCCACGGAGTCGGGGACGGTCCCGAGAGCTCCCCCGAGCAACGGGAAGAGCACGGCGCGGCCGCCCGCGACGTGAGGTACGAGGACCCCTGGTACGACGCCCTGGCCACCGGCTGGGGCGAACCGGACGGCATCGGCAGGCCCGTGGCCGTGCCGTCCGCTCGTCGGGAGCAGAGCGTCACGGGGCTGCGCGCCCGTGACGTCTGCCTCGAGGTGCAGCGCAGCGAGGCTTTCCAGGAAGTGCGGGGCAGGTACCGGCGGTTCGTGGTGCCCGGTGTCATCGCTTTCCTCGCCTGGTACGTGGGATACGTGGTCATGGCGACGACCGCGCCCGGGCTCATGGCCCACCCCGTGGCGGGCGCGGTGAACGTCGGGATGCTCGCGGGGCTCGGACAGTTCCTCAGCACCTTCCTGCTCACCTGGGCCTACTCCAGGCATGCCCGGTTGCGCCGGGACCGCGCGGCGCTGGAACTGCGCTGGGACACCCAGGAACTGACCCGCGGCGTACAGGGAGGTGCCTCGTGACGGGCGGCCATCAGACTCTCGCCCTGCTGCTGTTCAGCGGCTTCGTGGCGATCACCCTGGGCATCACGACCTGGGTGAGCCGCAAGCGGCACGGTTCGGCGGAGGAGTTCTACGCGGGGGGCCGGCTGTTCTCCCCTATAGAGAATGGTTTTGCCATCTCGGGCGACTACATGTCGGCCGCCTCCTTCCTCGGGGTTCCGGGGCTCATCGCGCTGAACGGGTACGACGGGCTGCTGTATGTGGTGGGCTTCTTCGTGGCGTGGCTGGTCGTGCTGTTCCTGGTGGCCGAACTGGTCCGCAACTGCGGGAGGTTCACGCTGGCCGACGTGGTGGCGGCGCGGATGAGCGAACGCCCGGTGCGGATCGCCGCGGGAACCTCCTCGGTCACGGTGTCCGTTCTGTATCTGGTGGCGCAGATGGTCGGCGCGGGCAGCCTGGTGGCGCTGCTGCTGGGGCGGTCGAGCGGCGCGGCCCAGGCCTGGATGGTCATCGGGGTCGGCGCGCTCATGGTGATCTATGTGACGTTGGGGGGAATGCGCGCCACCACCTGGATCCAGATCGTGAAAGGGGTCCTGCTGCTCTGCGGGACGGTCGCGCTGACCGTTCTCGTCCTGGTCCGCTTCCACGGGGACTTCGACCGGTTGCTGATCACGGCCGCGGAGCGCAGCGGTGAGGGGAAGGCGTTCCTGGCCCCGGGCCTCAAATACGGCGGGAACTGGACGGCCCGCCTCGACTTCATCAGCCTCGGGCTCGCCCTGGTGCTGGGCACGGCGGGGCTGCCGCACATCCTGTCCCGCTTCTACACGGTGCCCACGGCGCGGGCCGCACGCCGGTCCGTGGTGTGGTCCATCGGCCTGATCGGCGGTTTCTACCTGATGACGATCGTCCTCGGCTTCGGAGCGGCGGCCGTGGTGGGTCCGGCGGCCGTGCGCGGTTCGAACGCGGCGGGGAACACGGCCGTCCCTCTCCTCGCCCTCGATCTGGGCGGTGGAGCGGGCTCCACCGGTGGAACCGTTCTGTTCGCTGTGGTGGCCGCCGTCGCCTTCGCCACCATCCTCGCGGTGGTCGCGGGCATCACGCTCGCCTCCTCCGCCTCGGTGGCCCACGACCTGTACGCGTCGCTGCGCCGGCCTGACCGCAAGGCACGCAGCGAGGTGGCGGTGGCGCGCTTCGCGGCGGTCGGTATCGGCGTCGTTGCGATCGCGCTCGGTCTGCTGGCCCGCGATCTGAACGTCGCCTTCCTCGTCGGTCTCGCCTTCGCGGCCGCCGCCTCGGCGAATCTGCCGGTGCTGCTCTACTCGCTGTTCTGGGGCGGCTTCACCACGCGCGGCGCGGTGTGGGCCGTGTACGGCGGACTGGTTCCCGCGCTCGGGCTCGTGCTGCTGTCCCCGGTGGTGTCCGGCAGCCCGGGTTCGCTCTTCCCGGACGTCGACTTCCAGTACTTCCCGTTGCAGAACCCGGGCATCGTCTCCATCCCGCTCGGCTTCCTGGCCGGCTGGCTGGGCACGGTCACCTCGGACGAGGTCGCGGACGAGGCCAAGTTCGCCGAGACCGAGGTGCGGTCGCTGACCGGGGCGGGAGCGGTGTAGCCGGGCACCGGTGCGACTGCGGCGCGCCCGCGGTGTGGCGGTGCTCCGGCCGGCCGGTGCCGCCGTAGGTCCAGGGTGAGCCGGAGGCGGCCGCCCGAGGTGCGGGCGCCGCCTGTTCCACGGCCCTACCGGCGTTGCCGTGGGCGCGGTCGTCCGGTCAGCCGCGGGTGGCCCACAGGTAACGGTGTTCCGGGCGGCCCGCGTCGCCGTACTTCAGAGTCAGCCGGGCCCGTCCCGTGCGCTCCAGCAGCTTGAGATAGCGCTGGGCGGTCTGCCGGCTCACTCCGGTCCGCTCGGCGATCTCCTGGGCGGACAGCGCGCCTTCGGCCTTCATCAGCGCCTGGCGCACCAGTTCGGCAGTGGTGGGGGAGTGCCCCTTCGGCAGCCCCGGCTCCGACGGGGCGGACAGGGCGCCGAAGATGCGGTCCACCTGCGCCTGTTCGGCCTCTCCACCGCCGTCCAGGGTTCGCCGCAGTTCTGCGTACGCCTCCAGCTTCGCCCGCAGCCCGGCGAAGGCGAACGGTTTCACCAGGTACTGCAGCGCCCCGTGCCGCATGGCGGCCTGGACGGTCGTCACGTCCCGCGCCGCGGTCACCATGATCACGTCGGTCTGGTGGCCGCGCCGGCGCATCTCCCGTACCACCGCAAGGCCCGTGCCGTCGGGCAGATAGTGGTCCATCAGCACCAGGTCGAGCCGGGGCAGGGCTTCCACCTGGCGCAGCGCCTGCGCCGCGTCGTGGGCCTCGCCGGCCACGTGGAACCCGGGCACCTTCTCGACGTAGGCGGCGTTGACCCGGGCCACCCGGGTGTCGTCGTCGACGACCAGGACCTCGATCACCGTGTCTCCTCCTGTGCGGTGGCCGCACTGTTCGTGGCGGCCGTACCGGACTCGGCGTGCCGGTGCCGTGCCGGTTCCAGATCGGGCTCGGTCAACGCCTCGGGCAGGATCACGGTGAACTCCGCACCGCCCCCGTCCGCCGCGTCCACGCGCGCGCTACCGCCCTGCCGTTCGGCGAGCCGGCGCACCAGGGAGAGCCCGATGCCGCGCTTGCCGTGCGCAGGCGGCTTCTTGGTGGACCACCCCTCCGTGAAGATCAGCTCCCGCTGGTCCGCGGGGATGCCGGGGCCGGTGTCGCGCACGCGCAGGGCGACCGTACGGCCCTCGGTGCGCAACTCGACCTCCACGCGCGCGTGCGGGGTGCCGGCGACCGCGTCGAGGGCGTTGTCCACGAGGTTGCCGACGACCGTGACCAGACCCCGCGGGTCGATCAGCCGGTCCGGGAGGCCGGTCCGCTCCGACACCCACAGGGCGACCTGGCGCTCGGCGGCGACGGTCGCCTTGCCCACCAGCAGCGCGGCCAGCAGCGGGTCGTGGATCCTCTCGGTGACCTGCTCGGCGGTGACCCGGTGGTCGCCGACCACTTCGCCCACGAACTCCACCGCGTCGTCGTACATCTCCAGTTCCAGCAGTCCGAGCAGCGTGTGCATGCGGTTGGCGTGTTCGTGGTCCTGGGCGCGCAGCGCGTCGATCAGCCCGCGCGTGGAGTCCAGTTCCCGCCCCAGCTGTTCCAGTTCGGTGCGGTCGCGCAGCGTCGCCACGGCGCCGCCGTCGTCGGTGGGCATGCGGTTGGCGACCAGGACGCGCTGGCCGCGCACGGTGAGCAGATCGGTGCCGGCCACCCGGCCGGCCAGGACGTCCGTCGTACGGCCCGCGCCGAGCGCCTCGTCGGGGGTCTGCCCGAGCGCCTCGTCGCCGATGCCGAGCAGCCGCCGGGCCTCGTCGTTGAGCAGCCGGACGCGGCCGCCGCGGTCGAGGGCCACCACGCCCTCCCGGATGCCGTGCAGCATCGCCTCGCGTTCCGCGAGCAGTGCCGAGATGTCGGAGAACGCCAGGTCCCGGGTCTGCCGCTGGACCCTGCGGGAGATCAGCCAGGCGGCCAGGGCGCCCACCGCGAGGGCGCCGCCCGCGTAGGCGAACAGCCCCGGGATCGCGCTGATCAGCCGCGCCCGCACACTGTCGTAGGCGATGCCGACCGAGACCGCCCCGACGATGCGGTGGCCGGCGTCGTACAGCGGTACCTTGCCGCGCGCCGAGCGCCCGAGGGTGCCCCTGTCGATCTCCATGACCTCCTCGCCGGCCAGGGCGTCGGTGGGGTCGGTGGAGACGCGCCGGCCGATCTCCGAGGCCGTGGGATGCGACCAGCGCACCCAGTTGCGGTCCAGCACCACGACGTACTCGGCGTGCGTGGCCCGCCGGATCCGCTCCGCCTCCCGCTGCACCGGGCCGTCCCCGGTCGGCCGGGTGGTGCGGACGCCCTCGGCGATCTGCGGGTCCTGGGCGGTGGTCGCGGCGATGGCGAGCGCGCGCCGCATGGCCTCCTGGTCCAGCTGCTTGCTCAGCGGCGCGAGGAACAGGCCGGTCGCGAGCACCGCGACCCCCGCCGCGATCGCCACCTGCATCAGCAGCACCTGCGAGAACGCCCGTCGCGGCAGACGGAGGCGCAGACGGCGGGCGGGGGAGGTGGGGCGCATGCCCCCGACGGTACGTGTCCAGGACCGACGCGCCCCAGGGGTGTGGTGTGGATCTCCTGACCGGGTTCCCGGGGGAACGGCGACTCCTCCAGGCGGGGCCTGAAACCCGTCTCGGCGGACTCGGCCCGGACCGCCGTTCCAGCCGGCCGGCTCCGTCGGCCGCGGTTCGCGCGCGTGCGAACGCCGCTCCCTCTGCCGCAGTCCATACGCTGCGAACGCCGCTGCCTGTGCCGCAGTTCATACGCTGCGAACGCCGCTGCGCCGACCGCCTCTCCCGCCTGCGAACGGTGCTCAGCCGGCCCTGCCGTCCGGCCCACCGCGCGGAGCACCGACGCCGCTCAGCCGGCCAACGCCGTCGGCCGCACCTCGCGCACCGCCAGCACGTCCATCCGCGCGGGCGCCCCCAGCACCGTCGCGCCGCAGCTCTCCGGGCGGGGCGGCAGCGACGCCACCTGGGCCACGGTGACCCGCCAGCGCCGGCCGTCGGTGTGTCCGACGGTGACCTCCCAGCGCGGGGCCGCTCCGTCGGTCCGCAGGACGTTCAGCACGCCCGCCCGGTGTTCGCCCGCGGCCGACCGGACGGCCAGTTCTGCCGCCTGGCCGGGCCGGTCCCAGGCGGAGCACCCGCGGCACCCCTCGACGACCACCCGGCCCTCCTGGACGCCGTGCAGGGCCTCCTTGACGGTGTGCGCCTCGGCGCGGCCGTATGCATAGCCGTACGGCAGGACGAGCACCGTCGGGGAGAAGCGATGTCCACCCAGATGGGTGACCTCCCAGACACCGCGCACCCCGGAGGTGATCAGCTCCGCGGCGAGGGGGCGGCCCAGCAGGGCGCAGCAGCGGTCGCGCTTGCCGTTGGTGCACACGAGCGCGAGCGGGTCGCCGCGGTGCGGGCGGCCACCCAGCGCCGAGCCGAAGGAACGGTGGTCGCCCGCGCCGAGGGCGGCGAAGTCGAGTTCGAGCAGCCGCCGCGGGTCGCGGGTGCTGGCGCTGTGCAGCCACACCCGTCCCGGAACCGTGTGGGCGGCGTACACCTGCCGGATCGCGGGCGTGCCCGGGTCGGCGTGGCGCCCGGGGTGCCGGATGAGCGCTACCCGGACGCCGGTTCCCTCCGCCGCCGCCTCCAGGGCGCGGCCCAGTACGGGGTCCAGGTGGCTCGAGGTGAGCGCCCTGGCACCCCACGGTCCGGGCTGTTCCAGCAGCAGCCATGTCGTCGCCGTGGCGGCGGTACCGAGGACCGGCTCGTCGAGGCCTCGGGAAACGGTGGCACACCTACTCACAGAGGTGAGCCTAACCTGAGTCGCCCCAGGGCGACTTCCGGCCGTGCCGTGTCCCTGTGCGCCCCGCCCCGTCACGATCGCTGCTCCGTTCCGCTCCGCCCTGCCATATCTGTCACGTCCTGATCCGCCTGCTACATCCTGCTCCGTTCTGCCCGGCCCTTGTCCGTCCTGCTCCGCCCTACTCCGGCAGGGGCTGCGGCGGCCGCGGACCGACGTAGTGACCGCTGGGCCGCATCCGCAGCGGCCGCTCGCCGTACTCCTCCAGGGCGTGCGCGATCCAGCCCGCCGTCCGGGCGACGGCGAAGATCGTCTCGCCCGCCGTGGCCGGCATCCCGCAGGAGGCGGTGAACACCGCGAGGGCCAGGTCGACGTTGGCGTGCAGGGGGGTGTGCCGTGCGGTCGTGGCCACGACGTCTCGGGCGGCGAGCAGCGCGGGCTCCGCGCGCGGGACGTGTTCCAACAGGTCGAAGAGCACGCGCGCGCGGGGATCCTCGCCGGGGTAGAGGCGGTGCCCGAGACCGGGGACGCGGCGGCCGGCGCGGAGTTCGTCGGCGATCACCGGAACCGCCGTGCCCTGGTCGAGCACGTCGAGCAGCATGCGGTGGGCCAGTCCGCTGGCGGCGCCGTGCAGCGGGCCCTCCAGGACGCCCAGACCGGCCGAGACGGCGGCGTAGGCGTGCGCGCGTGCCGAGGCGGCGACGCGGACGGCGAGGGTGGAGGCGGCCAGGTCGTGGTCGGCGAGCAGGCCCAGCGCGGTGTCCAGGACGCGCAGGGAGGCCTCGTCGGCGGGACGGCCGGTCAGCCGGCCCCACAGGCGGTGGGCCAGCGGGCCGTCGTCCCGGTGACCGTGCCGGGCCGGCGGCAGCGCCGCGACGAGCGTGGGGATGAGGAGGCGCGCCGTGTTCAGCACGGTCTCCTCGGACAGGTCGAAGCGCAGCGGGTCCTCGGCCGCCGCGGCGATCGCCGCCACCCGCAGGCGGTCGGCCGGGGAGGCGTGCTCGGACAGGGCGTCCACCGCGCGCCGGGCGACCCGGACGGTGGTCCCGGGCGCCGTGAACGTCACGCCCGGCGTCAGCCGGCCCGTCCACAGCCACTCCGCGACCTCTTCGTAGGAGTGCCGGGTGGCCAGTTCCACGGCGTCGACGCCGCGGAAGAAGTACCGGTCCTTCTCGATCAGCGTGATGCGGGTCCGTACCGACAGGTCGCTCCCGGAGCCCGGGCCTCCGGCGGCCTCGCGCCGGTTGCGCCGGGCGAGGGCCTCCACCTCCTTGGCCTCGAAGGTGCTGGCCCGGCCACCGGGCTCGCGTCTGCTGCTGAGCAGGCCGCGACTCACGTACGCGTAGACCGTCTCGGGCTTCACGCCGAGCACCTCGGCGGTCTCCTTGGTCGTCAGCCGCCCCCCGGGGCGGCCGGGCAGAGGTTCGTGATCGCGCATGGGGTCACCGTAGCCGTCTCTGCACAGCTTGATGGCTGAATGTTGATCGAATCAATATTGACAGGAAAAGAGTCAAGCATGGACAGTCTGATCAAGTCAGGGAGGACAACATGGCCATCAACAGGACCGCCCCGCCCCTCATCGACGCTCCGCGCGGTCTCGCCGGCGTCGTCGTCGCCGAGACCCGCATCGGTGACGTCCGGGGAACCGAGGGCTTCTACCACTACCGCCAGTACTCGGCCGTCGAACTCGCCCGGACCCGCGGCTTCGAGGACGTCTGGCACCTCCTGGTCCACGGGGAACTGCCGGACGCGCGGCGCGGCGCCGCGTTCGCCGCCGAGACCGCGGCGCTGCGGAGACTCCCCGGGGACGTGCGCGCGGCGCTGCCGGTCATCGCCGCGGCCGGCCGGGTCTCCGGCCCGCTGGCCGGGCTGCGCACCGCCCTGTCGCTGCTGGGCGCGGCACGGGGACTGCGTCCGGTCTACGACATCGACGCGGGCCGGCGCCGGGACGACACCGTGGCCGTCTGCGCCGTCGTGCCCACGCTGCTCACCGCACTGCACCGGCTCGGGCAGGGCCTCGATCCGGTCGAGCCGCGCGAGGACCTCTCCCACGCGGCCAACTACCTGTACATGTTGACGGGTTCGGAACCGGATCCGCGCCGGGCGCGTGCGGTCGAGCAATACCTCATCTCCACCATTGATCACGGATTCAATGCGTCAACCTTCACGGCGCGGGTCATCGCGTCCACGGGGGCCGACGTCGCGGCCTGCCTGGCCGGCGCGGTCGGCGCACTGTCCGGACCGCTGCACGGGGGCGCTCCCAGCCGGGCCCTCGACACCCTGGACGCGATCGGCACGCCGGACCGGATCGATCCCTGGATCCGGGAACGCGTGCTCGCCGGGGACCGGATCATGGGCTTCGGGCACGCCGTCTACCGCACCGAGGACCCCCGTTCGCGGATGCTGCGGGAGACGGCCCAGGCCTTCGGCGGTCCGCGCGTGGACTTCGCCATGGAGGTCGAGCGCCGGGTCGAGGCGATACTCGCCGAACTGAAGCCCGGCCGCGAACTCCACACGAACGTGGAGTTCTACGCCGGTGTGGTCATGGAACTGTGCGGTCTGCCCCGGGAGATGTTCACTCCCACCTTCGCGGCCGCACGGGTGGTGGGCTGGAGCGCCAACATCCTGGAGCAGGCGGCCGACCCCAAGATCATTCGCCCCGTGGCCCGCTATGTGGGGCCCGAGCCGCCGGTCGCGGTACCCGTTACCGGGTGACGGCTCGTGCCACGGCGTGGTCCCTCGCGGGGATTACGGCGATCACGGGGATCACGGGGTTCCGGGGGACCTGGGCGGCCCAGGGGGATGCGGGCCGCGTGGCGGTGGCCGGAGCAGCGCGGCACCGGCCGCTCTTATGCTGGTCGTGTAGTCGATCCCCCGCCCCTGCGCCGGGCCCGAGCCGGCCGGCGCCGCGGAGGGGGATCCGTGTGGAACCGCAGGAAAGAGGCCGTTCGTTGGGGAGCAGCAGTCCGCAGCAGATCCCGGTCGTCGTGCTCGCCGGATTCCTGGGCTCCGGGAAGACCACGCTCCTCAACCACCTGCTGCACCGCAGCGGAGGCAGCCGTATCGGGGCGATCGTCAACGACTTCGGGGCCATCGAGATCGACGCGATGGCCGTGGCCGGCGCGCTCGGCGACTCCACCGTCTCGCTCGGCAACGGCTGCCTGTGCTGCGCCGTGGACCCCGGCGAACTGGACGTCTACCTGGACCGGCTCGCGGCGCCCGCCGTCGGCGTCGACGTGATCGTCATCGAGGCGAGCGGGCTCGCCGAACCGCAGGAACTCGTGCGCATGGTGCTCGCCAGCGAGCATCCCGGCATCGTCTACGGAGGGCTGATCGAGGTCGTCGACGCCGCCGAGTTCGACGAGACGCGCGCGAAACACCCCGAGATCGACCGGCACCTCGGCCTCGCCGACCTGGTCGTCGTCAACAAGCTCGACCGCGCGGACGGCCCCGACCGCATCATGGGGCTCGTCCGCTCGCTCACCGACCGCGCCGCCGTCGTCCCCGCCACCTACGGCCGCATCGACCCGGAGTTCCTCTTCGACTGCAGGCCGAGCGAGGAGCGCATCGGCCAGCTTTCCTTCGACGACCTGCACGACCACACGGCGCATGACGACACGGCACAAGCGCCCACGGAGCACGGCCCCACCGGCCACCTGCACACCGGCTACGACAGCCTGGCCTTCACCTCCGGCGTGCCGATGGAGCCCCGGCGGCTCATGCGGTTCCTGGACAGCCGGCCCGACGGTCTGTACCGGATCAAGGGGTACGTCGACTTCGGGCCGTACGACCCGGCCAACCGGTACGCGGTGCACGCCGTCGGCCGGTTCCTGCGCTTCTACCCGGAGCCCTGGACACCTGCCGACGCCCGCCTCACCCAGCTGGTCCTGATCGGCGCCGGCATCGACGCCGACACCCTCGGCAAGGAGCTGAGGGCGTGCGAGAACGGCGCCCCGCACACCGACGAGCACGGCATGTGGGGCGTCCTGCGCTACGTACAGGGGCCGCAGGAGGCGCCGGACGAGGTGGGCGACCCGGACGAGGTGCACGAGGTGGATGAGGCGGACCTGGAGGATCCGCCCGCCTGGACCACCGGCGAGGACACCGCCTGGAGCACCGCCCGGCGCACCACCTGAAACACCGGTCCGGCCAGGTCACCACCTGAGACCGCGATCAGGGCACCGGCCAGGTCACCGCCTGGAGCACCGCCCCGCCCACCGGCCAGGTCACACCTGAAACACCGCTCCGGCCAGGTCACCACCTGAGACCCCGATCAGGGCACCGGCCAGGTCACCCTGGACCACCGATCAGGACACCGCCTAGAGCACACCCGGTCCACCGGCCAGGTGGCTGCCCGGACCGGCGGCCACGGCACGCCCGGGCCACCGGCCCGGGGACCGGCTAGAGCACCGGCCCCGCGACCACCGCCACCGTCTTGGCCAGCGAGGTGCCCGAGCCGTCCCGGCGGGGGTCCGGCTCCGGCAGCTCGACCGGCGTGCCGTTCTTCTGCGCCGCGTGCGCGGGGACCGGGCCGGCCCAGCCGAGCGACAGGCAGTCCTCGCCCTTCAGGAACCGCTGGCAGCGCACGCCGCCGGTGGCCCGGCCCTTGCGCGGATACTGGTCGAACGGGGTCAGCTTGGCCGTCGTCTGCACCGAGTCGTCCAGCGTGCCGCGCGAGCCCGCCACCGTGAACACCACGGCGTCGACGGCCGGGTCGACCGCCGTGAAGCAGATGACCTTCGCGCCCTCGGCGAGCTTGACGCCCGCCATACCGCCCGCCGGACGGCCCTGCGGGCGCACGATGGAGGCCTGGAAGCGCAGCAGTTGCGCGTCGTCCGTGATGAACACCAGGTCCTCCTCGCCGGTGCGCAGCTCCACCGCGCCGACGATCCGGTCGCCGTCCCTGAGGGTGATGACCTCCAGCTCGTCCTTGTTGGACGGATAGTCGGGCACCACACGCTTCACGACACCCTGCTCGGTGCCGAGGGCCAGGCCCGGGGAGGACTCGTCCAGCGTGGTCAGGCAGACCACGCTCTCGTCGCCCTCCAGGGAGACGAACTCCGCCAGCGGCGCACCGCCGGAGAGGTTCGGCGCGCCCGTCGCCTCGGGCAGCTGCGGCAGGTCGACCACGTTGATCCGCAGCAGCCGGCCCGCCGAGGTCACCGCGCCGATCTCACCACGCGCCGTCGCCGGGACCGCCGAGACGATCACGTCGTGCTTGACCCGCTTCGCGCGGGCCGCCTCCGGGAAGGGCTCGGCGGTCGCCGTACGGGCCAGCAGACCCGTCGAGGACAGCAGCACCCGGCACGGGTCGTCGGCGACCTGCAGCGGCACGGTGGCCACCGGGACGCCCGCGGACTCCAGCAGGACCGAACGCCGGTCGGTGCCGAACTTCTTGGCCACCGCGGCCAGTTCGGCCGAGACCAGCTTGCGCAGCTCCGTGTCCGAGTCCAGGATCCGGGTCAGCTCCGCGATCTCCGCGGTGAGCTTCTCCCGCTCCGCCTCCAGCTCGATGCGGTCGTACCTGGTGAGCCGGCGCAGCGGCGTGTCGAGGATGTACTGCGTCTGCACCTCGCTGAGCGAGAACCGCTCCATCAGGCGCTCCTTGGCCTGCGCGGAGTTCTCGCTGGACCGGATCACCCGGATGACCTCGTCGATGTCGACCAGCGCGGTGAGCAGGCCCTCGACCAGGTGCAGCCGGTCCCGCTTCTTGCCGCGGCGGAACTCGCTGCGGCGCCGGACCACGTCGAAGCGGTGGTCGAGATAGACCTCCAGCAGCTCCTTCAGGCCCAGGGTGAGCGGCTGGCCGTCCACCAGGGCGACGTTGTTGATGCCGAAGGACTCCTCCAGCGGCGTCAGCTTGTACAGCTGCTCCAGGATCGCCTCGGGCACGAAGCCGTTCTTGACCTCGATGACCAGGCGCAGGCCGTGCTCGCGGTCCGTGAGGTCCTTGACGTCGGCGATGCCCTGGACCTTCTTCGCGTTGACCAGGTCCTTGATCTTCGCGATGACCTTCTCGGGGCCGACCGCGAACGGCAGCTCGGTGATCACCAGGCCCTTGCGGCGGGCGGTCACGGTCTCGACCGAGACCGTCGCGCGGATCTTGAAGGTGCCGCGGCCCGTCGCGTACGCGTCCCGGATGCCGTCCAGGCCGACGATCCGGCCGCCGGTGGGCAGGTCCGGGCCCGGGACGTGCTTCATCAGCGCGTCCAGGTCGGCGTTGGGGAACCGGATCAGATGGCGGGCGGCGGAGATCACCTCGCGCAGGTTGTGCGGCGGCATGTTCGTCGCCATGCCGACCGCGATGCCCGAGGAGCCGTTGACCAGGAGGTTGGGGAAGGCGGCGGGCAGCGCGACCGGCTCCCGCTCCTGTCCGTCGTAGTTGGGCGTGAAGTCGACCGTGTCCTCTTCGATCGACTCGGTCATCAGGCTCGTCGCCTCGGCCATCCGGCACTCGGTGTACCGCATGGCGGCCGGCGGGTCGTCGTTGCCCAGCGAGCCGAAGTTGCCGTGGCCGTCGACGAGCGGCACGCGCATGGAGAAGGGCTGGGCCATGCGCACCAGGGCGTCGTAGATCGACGCGTCGCCGTGCGGGTGCAGCTTGCCCATGACCTCGCCGACGACGCGGGCGCACTTCACATAGCCGCGCTCGGGGCGCAGCCCCATATCGCTCATCTGGTAGACGATCCGGCGATGCACCGGCTTGAGGCCGTCGCGGGCGTCCGGCAGGGCGCGCGAGTAGATGACCGAGTACGCGTACTCGAGGTAGGAGCCACGCATCTCGTCCACGACGTCGATGTCGAGGATCCTCTCCTCGAACGAATCGTCGGGTGGCGGGGTCTTCGTGCTGCGGCGGGCCATCGCTGCCGGCTCCTCCTGATCTGGTCGCGCACCGAGGGGGCGCGCACCCCCCGGGTTCGCTCTTGCTGAAGCGATTGACGGATCTGTCGCGAACCATTGTGGACCGCGGCACTGACAACGCGGGCCGCGACCCGGTCTCCGCGGGCCCGCCCGGTGCCGGAGAGGCGGCCGGAGACGGGTCGGACGCAGGCTACGCGATCCGCTGTGGGCGTACGTCCCCCGGGAACTTCGCCGACGTCCCGCACGCTTTGCATACAGTGGCAGGAACGGCAGGAAAACCGCGGTTTCGACGACCGCCTCCGCTCGCGAAGGGACGTACATGCCCATGGGTCACACGACCACGGCCGAGGCAGGCTCCGGGGGCCTGAAAGCGACCGAGCACCGGCTGGCCAACGGTCTGCGCGTGGTGCTCTCCGAGGATCACCTGACCCCGGTGGCGGCGGTCTGCCTCTGGTACGACGTCGGCTCGCGCCACGAAGTCAAGGGGCGTACCGGCCTGGCTCACCTTTTCGAGCACCTGATGTTCCAGGGCTCGGCGCAGGTCACGGGCAACGGCCACTTCGAGCTGGTGCAGGGCGCCGGTGGTTCGCTCAACGGCACCACCAGCTTCGAGCGGACCAACTACTTCGAGACCATGCCGGCCCACCAGCTCGAGCTCGCGCTCTGGCTCGAGGCCGACCGCATGGGCTCGCTGCTCGCCGCCCTGGACGACGAGTCCATGGAGAACCAGCGGGACGTCGTCAAGAACGAGCGCCGCCAGCGCTACGACAACGTTCCCTACGGCACCGCCTTCGAGAAGCTGACCGCCCTGTCGTACCCGGAGGGCCACCCCTACCACCACACGCCGATCGGCTCGATGGCGGACCTGGACGCGGCCACCCTGGAGGACGCCCGCGCGTTCTTCCGCACCTACTACGCGCCGAACAACGCGGTGCTGTCCGTGGTCGGCGACATCGACCCGGAGCAGACCCTCGCCTGGGTCGAGAAGTACTTCGGCTCCATCGAGTCCCACGACGGCAAGCCCGCCCCGCGCGACGGTTCCCTGCCGGAGGTCATCGGCGAGCAGCTGCGCGAGGTCGTCGTCGAGGAGGTCCCGGCGCGCGCCCTGATGGCCGCCTACCGGCTCCCGCACGACGGCACGCGCGAGGCGGACGCCGCCGACCTCGCCCTGACCGTCCTCGGCGGCGGCGAGTCCTCCCGCCTGTACAACCGCCTGGTGCGCCGCGACCGTACGGCCGTCGCGGCCGGCTTCGGGCTGCTGCGCCTGGCCGGCGCGCCCTCGATGGGCTGGCTGGACGTGAAGACCTCCGGCGACGTGGAGGTGCCGGTCATCGAGGCCGCCATCGACGAGGAGCTGGCCCGGTTCGCCGAGGAGGGCCCCACGCCCGAGGAGATGGAGCGGGCCCAGGCGCAGTTGGAGCGCGAGTGGCTGGACCGGCTCGGCACGGTCGCCGGCCGCGCGGACGAACTGTGCAGGTACGCCGTCCTGTTCGGGGACCCGCAGCTCGCGCTGACCGCCGTCAAGCGCGTCCTCGAGGTGACCCCCGAGGAGGTCCGCGCGGTCGCCCAGGCCCGCCTGCGCCCCGACAACCGCGCGGTCCTCGTCTACGAGCCGAAGTCCCCGGAAGCCGTCGAGGACACCGGGATCCCGGAGGACCCGGAGCGGGAAGCGACCGTAGAGGCCGGCAACGAGAACGAGGAGACGGCCAAGTGACCGAGCTCGCCACCATGGAGTTCCACCCCCAGCCGCAGGCCGGCGAGGCCAAGCCGTGGGCGTTCCCGGCGCCCGAGCGCGGCACGCTGGGCAACGGCCTGACGGTGCTGCGCTGCCACCGCCCCGGGCAGCAGGTCGTCGCCGTCGAGGTGCTGCTCGACGCGCCCCTGGACGCCGAGCCGGTCGGCCTCGACGGCGTCGCCACGATCATGGCGCGGGCCTTCTCCGAGGGCACCGACCAGCACTCCGCCGAGGACTTCGCCGCCGAGCTGGAGCGCGCCGGCGCCACGCTGGACGCGCACGCCGACCACCCCGGTGTCCGGCTCAGCCTGGAGGTCCCGGCCTCCCGCCTGGCCAAGGGTCTCGGCCTGCTCGCCGACGCCCTGCGCGCCCCGGCGTTCGCCGAGAGCGAGGTCGAGCGGCTGGTCCGCAACCGCCTGGACGAGATCCCGCACGAGCTGGCCAGCCCCGCCCGCCGGGCCGCCAAGGAGCTCTCCAAGGAGCTGTTCCCGGCGACCTCGCGCATGTCCCGCCCGCGCCAGGGCACCGAGGAGACGGTCGAGAAGATCGACGCGGCCTCCGTGCGCGCCTTCTACGACCGGCACGTCCGCCCCGCGACGGCCACCGCGGTCGTCGTCGGCGATCTCACCGGGATCGACCTGGACGAGCTGCTCGGGGGCACCCTGGGCGCGTGGACCGGTACCCCCGGCGAGCCGCGGCCGGTGCCGCCGGTGACGGCCGACGACACCGGCCGCGTGATCATCGTGGACCGGCCCGGCGCCGTGCAGACGCAGCTGCTCATCGGCCGGATCGGCCCGGACCGGCACGACCGCGTCTGGCCGGCCCAGGTGCTCGGCACCTACTGCCTCGGCGGCACCCTCACCTCCCGCCTGGACCGCGTCCTGCGCGAGGAGAAGGGCTACACCTACGGCGTGCGCGCCTTCGGCCAGGTCATGAGGTCGGCCCCGGACGGCACGGGCGCCTCGATGCTCGCCATCAGCGGCTCGGTGGACACCCCCAACACCGGTCCTGCGCTGGACGACCTGTGGAAGGTGCTGCGCACCCTCGCGGCGGAGGGTCTGACCGACGCCGAGCGGGACGTCGCCGTACAGAACCTGGTCGGGGTGGCACCGCTGAAGTACGAGACCGCGGCCGCGGTGGCGAGCACCCTGGCCGACCAGGTCGAGCAGCACCTGCCCGACGACTTCCAGGCGACGATGTACCAGCGGCTGGCCGCGACGGGCACGGTGGAGGCCACCGCGGCCGCCGTCAACGCCTTCCCGGTGGACCGGCTGGTGACCGTCCTCGTCGGTGACGCCTCCCAGATCAAGGCTCCGGTCGAGGCACTGGGCATCGGCGAAGTCACCGTCGTCGCCGCCGAGTAGCCGTCGCGCCGAGCAGCGGCACGCGCGCGTGGGGCCCTGACGGCCTACAGGCCGTCAGGGCCCCACGCCGTTCCACTCCCTTCCCCGGATGCCCGATTGGGGCGGAGGTTTCCTGTCTGCCCTGTGGGATGCGCTACAAAAGCCCGGATCCGTTTGAGGATTGAAAGCAGGCATCCGTACGGTCATGCGGGCTGTTCGTCAGGCAGTGCGCCGCACCCGCGGCACCGGACAGTCATCGCCGAGTCCCCGTACGGCGCGAGCCAGGGGAGCCGGGGACCCACGTCCCTGGGGTGAATCGGACGCCCGCGCGAGAGCGAGGGGGCCCGTAGGAGACCTTCCTGCTCCGAACCCGTCAGCTAACCCGGTAGGCGAGAGGGAAGGAAAGGACCAGCCACTTCATGGCGTTCATGTGCGCCACCGGGAAGCATCGCAAGCCCGGCCGGGTCAAGCGCACCACCGCTCAGGCGGCCGGTATCGCGGCCCTCACCACCACCGGTGTCATCGGCACCCTCGCCGCCTCCCCGGCACTCGCCGCCGAGAACTCCGTGGAGCAGACCGGCCTCACGCCCGTCCTCACGGTGAGCGACGGCGTGGCCGAGCGGATCGACGCGCAGGCGGACGCCCAGCGGCAGGCCGCCGAGCAGAAGGCGGCCGAGCAGGCCGCGGCCAAGGCGGCCGCCGAGCGGGTGAAGCTGGAGCGCGTGGCCAAGGAACGCGCGGCCCGCGAGGCCGAGCGCAAGCGGCTGAACGCCTTCGTCGCCCCGATCGCGCACTCCTACGTCTCCACGGGCTACCAGGCCAGCAGTTCGTTGTGGTCCTCCGGCTCGCACACCGGCATCGACTTCCACGCGGCCAGCGGCACCACCGTCCACGCGGTCGGCTCCGGCACCGTCGAAACCGTCGGCTGGGGCGGCGCGTACGGCAACCAGATCGTGATCCGGATGGCCGACGGCACGTACACCCAGTACGGTCACCTGTCGTCCATCGGGGTCACCGTGGGCCAGAAGGTCGTACCGGGCCAGCAGATCGGCCTGTCCGGCGCGACCGGCAACACCACCGGCCCGCACCTCCACTTCGAGGCCCGCACGAGCCCCGACTACGGCTCCGACATCGACCCCGTCGCCTACCTCCGCAAGCACGGCGTGAACGTCTGACGCCTCGGCGAGCACGGCGGCGACGTCCGACCCCTCCGCGGGCACGGCCTCGGCGTGGCGTCCGACGCGCCCGCCGCACGGGATCCGAAGCCTCGCACGGCACCCGAAGCCCCGGCTCACCGAGCCGGGGCTTTCGCCGTTCTCCGCGGGGTCCCGCCGTTCTCCGCAGGGTCCTGCTGGTCCCCCCCAGGGCCAAAAAATATCCATGAATTCCGGCCCGCCGTCGGAAATTCCCGCGTATTGGAATAGAGTCGCGGAACACGCGTCCATCGTCGACGTTTCACGGGAATTAAGGCGGAGGTCGGGCATGCGTATTCCGGCGCACTCGGTGTGCACGGCGATCAGGGACGACATCGTCGCCGGTGTCCACGAGCGCGGCGGCCGCCTCACCGAGGAAGTCCTGGCCCGCCGCTACGGCGTCTCGCGCGTCCCCGTCCGTGAGGCCCTGCGCACCCTGGAGGCGGAGGGGTTCGTGGTGACCCGCCGGCACGCGGGCGCGTGCGTGGCCGAGCCCACCGAGGAGGAGGCCGCCGACCTGCTGGAGATGCGCGTGCTCCTGGAGCCGCTCGGCGCCGGCCGGGCCGCGCAGCGGCGGACGGAGGCCCACCTCAAGGTGCTGCGAGGCCTGGTCAGGCTCGGCCAGGAGCGGGCCAGGAGTGGTGGCAGCGAGGATCTGCGCTCGCTGGGCGGCTGGTTCCACGAGACGCTCGCGCAGGCCTCCGGCAGCCCCTCGCTGACCTCGACGCTCACCCAGCTGCGCCACAAGATCGCCTGGATGTACGCGGTGGAGGCGCTGCCGAGCCCCCAGGAGGCCTGGGCGGAGCACGGCGCGATCGTGGACGCGGTGGCGCGCGGCGACGGTGAACGCGCGCGGGCGGTCACGGCGCTGCACGCCGAGCGCTCGGCGGCCGCACACCGGCTTCGGTTCTCCGGCGGCGCGGAGCGTGTGAGGACTTCGCAACATGCCGTAAACGTGCCGGGGCGGCGGCATTAACACGCAGGCCGTATACAAAGAAGAGCAATTCCGTGGCGACGCTTTTTCCGGCGACCTCATTCCGGCGTGCCGTAATTCACGCGGGAGGCGAAAGCCGCTCGATGAAGCAATAGCAGACTGACCGCTGACCGCTGACCGCTGACCGCTGACCGCTGACCGTGGACCGTGAGCGCGGGCTGTGGAGCGCGGGCGTTGACCGTGCCGGGCGAACCGTCGAGCGCAGGCGCCGCCCGGACCGTCGGGTGCAGGCGGCGCGCGAATCGGCAGGCGGTGGCCCGGACCGTCGAGCGCAGACGGCGAAGCCGCGCCGCCCCCGGAGGGGCGACGCGGCTCGGGCCCGTGCGCGCGGGGCGCGCTCAGACGGTCTCGGGCAGCTCTTCCAGGCCCTCGGCGACCAGCTTGGCCAGCCGGTCGAGGGCGGCGTCCGCGCCCTCGGCGTCGGACGCGAGGACGATCTCCTCGCCACCCTGGGCGCCCAGGCCCAGGACGGCCAGCATGGAGGCCGCGTTGACGGGGTTGCCCCCGACCTTGGCGATCGTCACCGGGACGCCTGCGGCCGTGGCGGCTCGGACGAAGATGGAGGCGGGACGGGCGTGGAGGCCCTCGGCCCAGCCGACGTTGACGCGGCGCTCAGCCATGTGTTGCTGCCCTTCAGTCTTCAGGTTGTCTAGACCAGTTTCCCATACGGTGAAGCATGCCCGGAGCGGGCCTTCGCCCCCTCCGGTGCGACGCCGGACCGCGGCCTCGGTCCGGGGTGTCGTCCTCCACAGACTGCCTCGCGCCGTTGTCATACGCGAGCCGTACTCTGGGGCCCATGCAGACCCCGGCGGACCGGCAGGACCGGCACGAGTACCCCGCCCACTGGGAGGCGGACGTGGTACTGCGCGACGGTGGCACCGCGCGTATCCGGCCCATCACCGTCGATGACGCCGACCGCCTGGTCAGTTTCTACGAGCAGGTCTCGGACGAGTCGAAGTACTACCGCTTCTTCGCGCCGTACCCCAGGCTCTCCGCCAAGGACGTCCACCGCTTCACGCACCACGACTTCGTGGACCGGGTGGGACTCGCGGCCACCGTCGGCGGCGAGTTCATCGCCACCGTACGCTACGACCGCATCGGTGCCGGCGGGATGCCCGCCTCCGCGCCCGCCGACGAGGCCGAGGTCGCCTTCCTGGTGCAGGACGGCCACCAGGGCCGCGGGGTCGCCTCCGCCCTGCTGGAGCACATCGCGGCGGTCGCGCGCGAGCGAGGGATACGCCGCTTCGCCGCCGAGGTGCTGCCCGCCAACACCAAGATGATCAAGGTGTTCACGGACGCCGGTTACACCCAGAAACGCAGCTTCGAGGACGGTGTCGTACGCCTGGAGTTCGGCCTCGAACCGACCGACCGCTCCCTCGCCGTGCAGCGTGCGCGCGAGCAGCGCGCCGAGGGCCGCTCGGTGCGGCGCCTCCTCGTGCCCGGCTCCGTGGCGGTCGTAGGCGTCGGCCGCGCCCCCGGCGGGGTGGGCCGCAGCATCCTCGGCAACATCAGGGCGGCCGGTTACGCGGGCGCCCTGCACGCCGTGAACAGGGCCTTCCCCGAGGACCTCGAGGAGGTCGACGGGGTGCCGGCGTACCGCTCGGTGCGGGAGATCGACGGACATGTGGACCTCGCCGTCGTGGCCGTACCCGCCGAGCACGTGCCCGCGGTGGTCGCCGAGTGCGGCGAGCACGGCGTCCAGGGACTCGTCGTGCTCTCCGCCGGGTACGCCGAGAGCGGCGCCGAGGGGCGGGAGCGGCAGCGGGCCCTGGTCCGGGCCGCGCGCGCGTACGGCATGCGGCTCATCGGCCCGAACGCCTTCGGGGTCATCAACACCGCCCCGGACGTCCGGCTCAACGCCTCCCTCGCCCCGGAGATGCCCCGCCCCGGGCGCATCGGGCTGTTCGCCCAGTCCGGTGCCATCGGCATCGCGCTGCTGTCCCGGCTGCACCGGCGCGGCGGAGGAGTCACCGGGGTCACGGGCGTCTCCACCTTCGTCTCCGCCGGCAACCGCGCCGACGTCTCCGGCAACGACGTCCTGCAGTACTGGTACGACGACCCCGAGACCGACGTCGTCCTCATGTACCTGGAGTCCATCGGCAACCCGCGCAAGTTCACCCGGCTCGCCCGGCGGACGGCGGCGGCCAAGCCGCTGGTCGTGGTGCAGGGCACGGGGGCCGCGCCGCAGGGCCACGCCGTGCGCGCGACGCGGCTGCCGCACGCGACCGTGTCCGCGCTGCTCCGGCAGGCCGGGGTGATCCGGGTCGACACCATCACCGAACTGGTCGACGCCGGCCTGCTGCTCGCCCGGCAGCCGCTGCCCGCCGGGCCGCGCGTGGCCATCGTCGGCAACTCGGAGTCGCTGGGCGTGCTGACGTACGACCGCTGTCTCGCGGAGGGGCTGCGTCCCTCGCGACCGCTGGACCTGACGACCGCGGCGACGGCGGGGGACTTCCACCGGGCGCTCGCCGCCGCGCTGGCCGACGACACGAACGACGCCGTCGTCGTCACGGCCATCCCCGCGATCGGCGAGGGGTCACCGGGGGACGCGGAGCTGGCGGAGGCGTTGCGCTCGGCCGCGGCGGCGGTCCCCGGCAAGCCGGTGCTGGTGGTGCACGTGGAGCTCGGAGGGCTCGCGGAGGCGCTGTCGGCCGCGGCCAGCACCGCCCCCCAGGCCACCGGCAGGACACCCGTCCCCGGAAACACCACCACCCACCCACTCCGCCCCACGGACCCACCGCGCTCCGCGGAACACCCACCCACCATGGGACCGACGCCCGGGAACCGCGCCTCGGCCGGGGGAGCGGTGCCCGGGGACGGCCTTTCGGCGGGGGGAGCGGTGCCCGGGAACGGCGTTTCGGCCGGGGGACCCACGCCCGGGAACGGCGCCTCGGCCGGGGGAGCGGTGCCCGGGGACGCCGCATCCGGCCGGAGAGCGGTGCCCGGGGACGGCAGGCCCGTGGGAGAGCCGGCGGCCGGGGACCACTCGCCCACCGGGGGAGTGGTGGCCGGGGACGGCGGACCGCTCCCGGGAGCGGACAGGGACGGCGGGCCGGGCGTGCCGGCGGCCGCCGGGAGCGGCGGGTCTGTGGCGGGTGCGGCGGGCGGGAGCGGCGGGTCCGTGGCGGGTGCGGCGGGCGGGAGCGGCGCACCGGACGTCGCGGCCGCTTCGTCCCCGGTCGAAGGTGCCCGGCTCATTCCGGCCTACCCCGCCGCCGAGCGCGCGGTACGGGCCCTCGCCGAAGCCGTGAAGTACGCGCAGTGGCGGCGCGAGGCCGTCGACCCCGGGAAGGTGCCGGAGTACGACGACGTCGACGAGAAGGGTGCCGCACGGCTGATCGGCGAGCTGCTCGCACGCGACGAGGGGCTCACCATCTCCGACGCGGAGACCTGCGAGTTGCTCGGCAGGTACGGCGTGCACGTGCGCCGCGCGTTCCCCGCGCCCACCCCGGACGCCGCCGCCGAGGCCGCCCGCACCCTCGGCTACCCGGTGGTCCTCAAGGCCACCGCCCCGCACCTGCGGCACCGCGCCGACCTCGGCGGCGTCCGGCTCGACCTCGCGGACGAGGAGCAACTGCGCCGCGCGTACACCGAGTTGACCGAGCTGTTCGGCAAGCCGGAGGAACTGCGGCCGGTGGTGCAGGGCATGGCGCCCCGAGGGGTCGACACCGTCGTGCGCGCGGTGATCGACCCGGCGGCGGGTGCCGTGCTGTCCTTCGGCCTGGCCGGTGCCGCCTCCCAGTTGCTCGGCGACATGGCACACCGGCTGATCCCGGTCACCGACCGCGAGGCGACCTCGCTCGTGCGGTCGATCCGCACGGCGCCGCTGCTGTTCGGCTGGCGTGGCTCCACCCCCGTCGACACCCCCGCGCTGGAGGAGCTGCTGCTGCGCGTCTCCCGGCTCGTGGACGATCACCCGGAGGTCGTCGCGGTGACCCTGGAGCCGGTCGTCGTCGCCCCGCGCGGCGTGAGCGTCCTCGGCGCCACCGTCCGGCTCGCCCCGCCACCCGCCCGCGACGACCTCGGCCCGCGCACGCTGCCGGCCTACTGACTGGCCCGGACCGCCCTTGCCCACGGATTAGGATGGACGCCATGGCCAAGACCAGTACGACGACCCAGGGGCTGCGCGCGGCGATCGAGCGCAGCGGCTACTACCCGGCCCTCGTGGCCGAGGCGGTGGAGGCCGCCGTGGGCGGCGAGCCCGTCCGGTCGTACCTGGTCCACCAGGAGACGACGTTCGATCAGAACGAGGTGCGCCGGCACGTCACCGTGCTGGTCCTCACCGGCAACCGCTTCATCGTCAGCCACACCGACGAGCAGGCAGCCGACAGCACCTCCCCGACGCCGTACGCCACCACCTCCACCGAGTCCGTGAAGCTCGGCCGGATCTCCTCCGTCGTGGTCAGCCGCGTGGTCGCGAACCCGGAGCAGTACACGCCGGGCACGCTGCCGCGTGAGGTCGTGCTGACCATCGGCTGGGGCGCGGTCAGCCGCCTCGACCTGGAGCCCGCCGCCTGCGGCGACCCGAACTGCGACGCCGACCACGGCTACACCGGCAGCTCCACGGCGGACGACCTCAGCCTGCGTGTCAGCGAGGCCGGGGACGGCCCGGAGACGGTGCGCCAGACGCTCGCCTTCGCGCAGGCCGTCTCGGAAGCGACCGCGGACCTCACGCGCTGATGTCCCAGCTCTCCGCCTGGGACCACCCGGAACCGCTCGCCCTGGACACCGCGCCACTGCCCGAGTACGGCAGCGGCTCCCTGGCCGATCTCCTGCCCACCCTGGCCGCCGGCATGGGCGTCCCCGGTCTGACCGCGACGATCGGGGAACTGACCCCGGCCGACCGGGTCTGCGTCTTCCTCGTCGACGGGCTCGGCTGGGAGCAGCTGCGGGCGCACCCCGACGAGGCGCCGTTCCTCAACTCCCTGCTCGGCAGCTCCCGCGGCGGCACCGGCCGGCCGCTGACCGCCGGCTATCCGGCGACCACCGCGACCTCCCTCGCCTCCGTCGGCACCGGCCTGCCGCCGGGCGCCCACGGCCTGCCCGGGTACACCGTGCGCAATCCGGCCACCGGCGAGCTGATGAACCAGCTCCGCTGGCAGCCGTGGACCCCGCCGCACCCCTGGCAGCCGTACCCCACCGTCTTCCAGCTGGCCCACGAGGCCGGTGTGCACGCCGCCCAGGTGTCGTCGCCGACGTTCGCGCAGACCCCGCTCACCAAGGTCGCCCTCAGCGGCGGCGCCTTCCACGGCCGGCTGACCGGCGAGGAGCGGATGGATCTCGCGGCCGCGCAACTGGCCGCCGGGGACCGCTCCCTGGTGTACACGTACTACGCGGAACTGGACGGCGCCGGGCACCGCTACGGCGTCGCCTCCGACACCTGGCGCGGCCAGCTCATGTACGTCGACCGGCTCGCCCAGCGCCTCGCCGAGCAACTGCCGCCGCGCAGCGCGCTCTACGTCACCGCCGATCACGGCATGGTCGACATCCCGTTCGACGAGGATCACCGCATCGACTTCGACACGGACTGGGAGCTGCGCGCCGGGGTCGCCCTGCTGGGCGGCGAGGGGCGGGCGCGGCACGTGTACGCGGTGCCGGGCGCGCAGAACGACGTGCTGACCGTCTGGCGCGAGGTGCTCGGGGAGCAGTTCTGGGTGGCCTCGCGGGACGAGGCGATCGAGGCCGGCTGGTTCGGCCCGCACGTCGACGAGCGGGTGTACGCGCGGCTCGGGGACGTGCTCGCGGCCGCGCACGACGACGTCCTGATCACCGCGTCCGAGCGGGAACCCAAGGAGTCGGCGCTGGTCGGCAACCACGGTTCGATGACCCCCGCCGAGCAGCTCGTGCCGCTGCTCGAAGTACGCTCCTGAACCGCCCCGCCCGCACGCCGATCCGCCGAACGACTCGCCGAAAGGTGCTCAACCCCTCATGCCCGAGCTGGTGTTCTTCTCCGGAACGATGGACTGCGGGAAGTCGACGCTGGCTCTGCAGATCGAGCACAACCGCTCCGCGCGCGGCCTCGTCGGAATGATCTTCACGCGGAACGACCGTGCCGGCGAGGGCAAGCTGTCCTCCCGGCTCGGCCTGGTCACGGACGCCGTGGAGGTCGCGGAGGCCCAGGACCTGTACGCCTACCTGGTCGACCACCTCTCGCAGGGCCGCCGGGCGGACTACGTGATCGCCGACGAGGCGCAGTTCCTCGCGCCCGCGCAGATCGACCAGCTCGCGCGCGTGGTGGACGATCTCGGGCTCGACGTGTACGCCTTCGGTATCACCACGGACTTCCGCTCCAAGCTGTTCCCCGGCTCGCAGCGGCTGGTGGAGCTGGCCGACCGCGTCGAGGTGCTGCAGGTGGAGGCGCTGTGCTGGTGCGGCGCCCGTGCCACGCACAACGCCCGCACCATAGACGGCGAGATGGTGGTCGAGGGCGCCCAGGTGGTCGTCGGTGACGTCAACCATTCCGCGGGCGAGGTCGGCTACGAGGTGCTGTGCCGCCGCCACCACCGGCGCCGGATGACCGCCGCCTCGGCCCGCGCGGCGGCCCTGTCCCCGGACGTCCTGCCCGTGTCACCGGCCTGAGAACCCGCACCCGGCGGCACAACCCGACGGCACACCGGGGCCGACGGCACCTCCGCACCGCGACGGGCGCAGCCGCGCCCCGACGGCACCTCCGCGCCCCGACGGCACCTTCGCGCCCCGGGACTGCCCTCGCACCCCGGGACTGCCCCGCGCCCGGGGCTGCCCCCGCCCCCGGGACTGCCTCCGCGCCCCGGCACTGCCCCCGCACTCCGGTTCCCCCGCCGGGCGTCCCGCCGGAGTCGGCGTCCCGCCGGAGCGGCGGCGGGGTGCTCAGCTCGGGTCCTGGACCACCGAGAACTCGGCACCCTCCGGGTCCGCCACTCTCGCCACCCTGCCGTGCGGGCTGTCGTGGGCCGGCCGCAGCACGCGGCCGCCGAGATCGACCACCTGCCGCAGCGTCGCGTCGGCGTCGGTGACCTCGAAGTACGTCTGCCAGTGCGAGCCCCGGTCCGGGGGCAGCGCATGGCCCACGCCGTGCAGGCCGGCCACCGGGCGACCGCCGAGGTGCAGTGTCACGTAGTCGAGACCGGCGGCGACCACGGGTTCCCGCTCGTAGCCGAACACGGTGGCGTAGAACTTGGCGACGCTCTCGGTCTCGTAGGTGAGCAGTTCGTTCCACACCGGTGTGCCGGGCACGCCGGTGATCGTCGTGCCGAGATGAGCGGTCCCCTGCCAGATCCCGAACACCGCCCCGGAGGGGTCCGAGGCGATGGCCAGCCGCCCGGCCTCGGCCGCGTCGATCGGGCCCACCGCCACCGTGCCGCCGGACAGCCGTACCGCGTCGGCCGTCCGGTCCACGTCGTTCGTCGCGAGGTACGGCGTCCAGGCGATCGGCAGCCGGGGGTCCGGCGGCAGCTGGCCCATGCCGGCCACCTCCCGCCCGTCGAGCAGGGCCCGCACATACGGGCCGAGCTGCTGCGGGCCAGGCCGGAACTCCCAGCCGAACAGCTCGGCGTAGAACTCCTCGGTGGCGGCCAGTTCGTGCACCATCAGACTCACCCAGCAGGGCTCGCCGGGCGCGCGCTGCGCGTTCGGACCGGCCGATTCCCGTGCCTCGGTCATCGATCACTCTCTCCCCGGCCCCTCGCGGTGGCCGTGTCGCTTCCGCTCTCCGCAGGGGTGTCCACGCCGACCGCGTGCACGCCCGTGCCGGTCCCGCATCCTCCACGGTGCCGGCCGCCCCGCCGCGCCGCGGCCCACCGGTCCCTCCGGGAGAAGGCCGGAACCGCCATGGTTCGCCGCTTCCCTACGACGGCCGGCGGGTGCCCGCCGGCTGTACAGCACGTGCTCGATCACGTACGCGGCGTGATCGAGCCTGTCCGGCCGAGCAGAGTAGCCGTACCTGGACGCGGCGGCCACCCCTGGCGTATGGATGGACGCCATGAGAGCCATCATCACCGCGACCGAACTCGCCCACGAGCTGACCGGTTCGAACCCGCCCCTGCTGCTGGACGTCCGCTGGCAGCTGAGCCTGGCGAAGGCG
This sequence comes from Streptomyces sp. NPDC096012, assembly GCF_040426375.1. NCBI lineage: Bacteria > Bacillati > Actinomycetota > Actinomycetes > Kitasatosporales > Streptomycetaceae > Streptomyces > Streptomyces sp. NPDC096012. Next base: position 865 of record NZ_JBEOTD010000022.1, on the reverse strand, counting down.
GCGGGCGCGCCCGACTTCGACGGACGGGCCGCCCATGCGGCCGGGCACATCCCCGGTGCGGTCTTCGTCGACCTGGACCGCGAGCTGGCCGGCACGCCGGGGCCGAACGGCCGCCATCCCCTGCCGGACGTCGCGGAGTTCGGCGCGGCGATGCGCCGCGCGGGCGTGTCGGCGGACCGGCCGGTCGTCGTGTACGACGGCGGCCAGGGCTGGGCGGCCGCGCGCGCGTGGTGGCTGCTGCGCTGGACGGGTCACCCGGACGTGCGGGTCCTGGACGGCGGGTTGCCGTCCTGGGAGGGCGAGCTGTCCACCGACGTCACGGCTGTGGCCGAGGGCGACTTCACGCCGGTACCCGGTGCCGCGGGCCGGTTGGACGCGGACGGGGCGGCGGAGCTGGCCCGTACGGGCGTCCTGCTGGACGCCCGCGCGGGGGAGCGGTACCGGGGTGAGGTGGAGCCGATCGATCCGGTCGGCGGGCACATTCCGGGTGCGTTGTCGGCGCCGACGACGGAGAACGTGGGTCCCGACGGCCGCTTCCTGCCCGCGGCCGAGCTGCAGGACCGCTTCAAGGCGCTGGGCGTGCGTGCGGACACCGAAGTGGGCGTGTACTGCGGCTCCGGTGTGTCCGCCGCCCACGAGGTGCTGGCGCTGGCGGTGGCGGGCATTCCGGCGGCGCTGTACGTCGGTTCCTGGTCCGAGTGGTCCGCGGACCCGTCCCGCCCGGTGGCGGTCGGCGCGGATCCGCAGTAGCGGCACGCGAGAGGGGGGGCCGCGCGCGGGGCCCCCCCACCGCCAGCGCGTAGCCGCCCCGGAATCCAGCAGATAGGAAAAGCGGAGGGTGGGGGTAGAGTGTGTTTAGATAAGT
>NZ_JBEOTD010000021.1:115829-141798 GCF_040426375.1 Streptomyces sp. NPDC096012 | reverse complement strand
CCACCCCCCAGGTCATCCCATCGACAGGGGGCAACAGTCATGCCGGGCCCGGAGGCCAGCGGCCCTCTTGCAGGACCACGAAGAAGATAACGGGGCTCCGGTCAGCGGCTGGAAGTCGAGGTATGAGGCTTTGGGTCTGGTCGGGTTGGCGGATCGTTCGCGTAGGCCGGCGTCGTGGTCCGCATCAGGCCTCTGCCGAGGTCGAGGCGGCCGTGTGTGAGTTGCGGCGCAAGCACCCGATGTGGGGTCCGCCGTGCGTCGGTTCGCTCGAAGGTGTATTCAGGACGGTATCGATCGACAACCACCTGATCGGTCGGTCTGCCGGGACACCCCCAGCGACGCGGCGACCTCGGTCACCGTCGCACCCGCCAGCACCGCCAGGACAGCCCGATATCTCTGCTCGACAACCGACAACTCCACCAGCGCCAATCCCGGCCTCCCCACACGCACCGCAACGACGCGCACAGAAAACCGATCACGGCCACTGTCAACCATCAGCTGGGACCGAAGTGTCAAGCATCTACCGGGACCGGACAAGCCCCATCCGGCAGGGTGAGTTACAACTTTCTCGACGGGTTCAAGCCCCGGCTGCGCTCCGCTCCGCCGGGCGTGCTTCCCGGCTCTAGCCGCGCCCGCGCTCCTGCCTTCGGCCCGCTCGGCGCGGCCGACGCCGACGCGCGCCCACATGTGGAGAGGGCCGGAAGCCATGAGTCGATCGCCGCACTTGCGCGGCCCACGGTCAAGACGATGCCTCCGGCGGGGGATCGGACGGCACCGGGATGGGAGCTGGGGAAGGTGGTTGAGGTGAGTGAGCGGGGCGGTGGGGCCGACGGGCACTTCTCTCGCAGCCGGGGTGAGCGCGTTGACAGATCGCCAGGGTGCAATGATGAGCCGCTCCGATCGGGCTTCCGGCCCCCTCGAAGCCTTCCGCGGGTGTGCGCCCGCGGCGAACGGATGCCCTGATCCGGGCACCCTTCGTGGAACGTTCCCTGGGGAGGGACCCGTGACATTCAAGCGTGCCGTCACCGCTGCCGCTGCGGCCGCAACAGCTGCCGTGCTCTTGGCCTCCGGAAGCGCCTACGCCTGCAGCATCAGCGACTTCACCGCGAAGGCGACATGCGACACCAGCACGGGCGAGGTCCGGGCCGCCATCACGGTCACGGACAAGGACCCCTCCGGCACGCCCGCGGACATCACCGTGCGGAGACGGATGGCGGTTGGCAGCGACGGCGAGACCCTCGGCACCGGGCACATCGAGCACCCCACCGCCGCAGGGGTGAGCACGACGGTCCTGGTGCCGTGGATACAGGGATACCAGTGGAACATCTACGTGACGGCGGGCAACATCCACGAAGAGCTCTTGACGAACCTGCCGATCTCCCCGGACACCCCCTGCGTGGCCACCTCCTCCCACCCTTCCAGCACCCCGACCGGCCCGGCCCCCTCTGCATCGCCGACCGTCACTGCGACGCCTACCTCTCCTGCCGCCGCGCCCGCGACCTCGACGTCCCCGGTGCCCTCGACGTCCGCGTCCTTGCCGGCTGCAGGCACCGGACTCGCCGAGACCGGAGGTGGCAGTAACACCACTCTCATCGGCGGATCGGCGGCCGTAGTGATCACGGCTGGCGCAGGCGTGCTGTTCGCGGTGCGACGCCGTACGGCAGCCGCACGACACTGACCGCCGATGGCTGGCTGCCCCGTCCTGGGCGGACGACCGAAACTCCTCGGCTTCTCTTCCGGAGCGGCGATGGTGCTTTCCGCCGTAGCTCTGGGGCTCGTCTCGCCCAGTGTGGTTCTGGTCCGGGGCGGCGCATTCGCGAAGGCTCAGCGTGCTTGCGACGGCGACTGAGTGCCGCCCCTAATCCCTATTCAGGCCGACCGTCAAGTGGGCGACTGATGTCTGACACCAGCGGTTGACACCAACAACGGTGGACGAAGGCGGATCAGGGCGAACCCTAGCGACCCCGCCCACGCCGCATGGCGGCCAAGATCCAGTGGCTAGAGCTACCTTCTGGTGGACGACCTGTCACACGGAGCAGGGACGTCGACATCTCCGTGCCGGGCTTTGGGAGCCACCTGGGAGCCGACTTCAGAGCGGCTCCCAGCGAGAGGTGTTCCGCCTACGGAGAGGCCGTGCCGGAGGCGGTCCGGTGTGCCGCCTCCGGCCGGTCACTGGTGAGTCGTTACTTCAGGGGGGCGCAGGTCTTCACGGTGCTGCCCTTGAACTGGGTGCAGATCAGCGTGTTCTTGGGGTACTTCGCGCCCGTGTGGGAGCCGTCCTTGCCCCAGCCGGCGTGGGCCTCCCATTTGCCGCGGATCTTGTAGACGTTGGCTTTCTTCCAGCCACTGGCGGCCTTGTACGTACCGCCGGGCTTCTTGTAGAGGAAGCGGGCGTACAGCGTCGGCTTCCTCGTGCCCGTGATGTCGGACTTGTGGGCGCCGACCGAGTTCAGGGCACGCCAGGACTTGCCGTTGGTGTACCAGTACTCGCCGCTCGTCCCGTAGACGCCGTTGACCTTGCGGATCGTCTTGTCCGTCGTCGCCGCGGAGGCCGGCGAGACGCTGACGCCGAGCGCCAGTGCCGCCATGGTGGTCAGCGTGAAAATCTTCCCCGTTGTGCTACGCACTACATACCTCTGACGGCCGCCGTCCGCGCCACCGGACGACTGTCTCATCGGTGGATGTACGGAACCCCGGCGCGGATCAGCAGGTTACCGGATGGGGATGGGAGGTGACGGGGGGGCTTTTGGGGAGGATGAGTGCGAGGACGGCTGCCGCGAACCAGCGGTTGTCGGTCAGGGCGCCGCAGCGTTCGACCACCAGTTATTGAACGGGAGTTGAGGAGGCGAAAGGAAACGACGTCTAAGAGGTCGTTTTCATCTACGATGCCCGCTTATCGAGCGATTCATTGAGCGGTAGGCGGCGGGACGAGCGAGGTCACGGAGGCCGTCGATACCGGCGAGTCGTGGGAGGTCTCGGCTGGGACGGAAGAGACCGCAATCCTGTGTCATCCCAGGATGCCCGATCCTTGAGGTTGAGTGCTTCGGCCGCCGTTGGCGTGCGACTGGGCGCACTCGGTTCGCGGCGGTACGCCGGAAGCATGTCGAAGCGACGCCCCTATCCGAGTGATCTGTCCGATGCCCGCTGGGAGTTGATCGAGCCGGTCCTGGCGGCCTGGCGTTTCGAGCGTCGCGGCCGAGCCCTGGACTTCGGCCGACCGCCCGAACATGACCTGCGCGACATCATGGACGCAATCCTGTACGTGGACCGTACCGGGGTTCAGTGGCGCTACCTTCCGCACGACTTCCCGCACTGGAACACGGTCTACGGCTACTTCGCCAGGTGGCAGCAGGAAGGCGTGTTCGCCCAGCTCAATGGTCTGCTCAGGCAACTCTTACGGCAGAAGGAAGGACGGGAGGCCGAACCGTCGGCCTGCGTGATCGACGCGCAGAGCGTGAAAACCTCCACCAGCGTGCTCGCCTCCGGCCAGGGCATTGACGCCGGAAAGAAGATCGTCGGGAGGAAGCGGAGCATCGTCACCGACACGATGGGCCTCCTCTTTGCCGTGCTGGTCACCGCGGCGAGCGTGCAGGACTCCATCGCCGGCGCCCAACTCCTGGACCAAGTCGCCGCCGAGCACCCCCGCATCCGCAAGGTATGGGTCGACGGCGGCTACCGCCAGCATCTCGTCGAGCACGCAGCCAGCCTCGGCATCGACATGGAAATCACTCAACGCAAGCCCGGGACCAGGGGGTTCACCCCGATCCCGAAGCGGTGGGTGGTCGAGCGGACCTACGGCTGGCTCATGCTCCACCGCCGCCTGGCCCGCGACTACGAAACCCGGCCCGCCCGCTCCGAAGCCATGATCCATATCGCGATGGCAGACCTCATGGCCCGCCGCCTCACCAGCGAGAACACCATCTCCTGGCGCGACCCGGCACCGCAGACCGAACGGCAGATTCCGGGATGAAACAACGGGAGAAAACGACCTCTAATACTCCAGCAGCGGTTCGTGTCCTGAGCTGGTGGTTGTCGTTGTCCTGGTGTGGAGGGGATGACTGAAGTCGCTGACCGGGCGGGTGAGTTGGAGTCGGTGTTCGCCCGGGTGGCGGGCCGGTTTGCGCGGGCGGATCTGCGGTGGCGGATGCGGGACTACGTCCGCGGTCTGCTGGGGCGGGCGACACGCAAGAACGGCTGGCAGCTCGCGGAATGGGCAGGTCACCAGACTCCCGACGGCTTCCAGCGGCTGCTGAACAGCAGTGTCTGGGACGCAGACGCCTTGCGTGACGACGTCCGTGCCTATGCCGACGAACGGCTCGGGCCGGGTGGAGTGCTGATCATCGACGACACCGGGTTCATCAAGAAGGGCACCACCTCAGCCGGGGTGGGGCGGCAGTACACCGGAACCTCAGGGAAGATCGACAACTGCCAGATCGAGGTGTTCGCCGCCTATGCCACCAGCTTGGGCCGCGCTCTGGTGGACCGGGAGCTCTATCTGCCCAAAGCCTGGACGTCCGATCGTGACCGCTGCCGGGCGGCGAAGATCCCCGACGAACGCGGCTTCGCGACCAAGGGAGAGCTGGCCCGGGACATCGTCCGCCGCTGCCTGGCCGCCGGCCTGCCCGCCAAGTGGATCACTGCAGACGAGGCCTATGGGCAGGACTGGCATTTTCGCCGTCTGCTCGAGCAGCTCGGCATCGGCTATGTGGTGGCGGTGCCCAAGTCGCAGCAGATCAAGTCCCTGGCCGGCATCTGGCGCATCGACCAGCTCATCGACGAAGCGCCCGGTGATGCCTGGCAGCGGTTGTCCTGCGGTGACGGGGCCAAGGGTCCACGGGTCTACGACTGGGCCGCGGCCAAGCTACCCGCCAACATCATCTTCGACCCCGACCCGCCAACCCACCACCGCTGGGTGATGGCCCGCCGCAGCCTGTCCGGCCCCGCTGACCTGGCCTATTACCTCGCTTACGCACCCGTGGGTGTCGAGATCGCCGACCTGGTCCACATCGCCGGAAGCCGCTGGGCGATCGAGGAATGCTTCCAAGCCGCGAAGAACGAATGCGGCCTGGACGAGTACGAGGTCCGCCGCTACGTCGGCTGGTATCGGCACATCACCCTGGCCATGCTCGCCCATGCCGTCCTGACCGCAATCGCAGCACAACCCCAGGCCGGCGGCGATGCCGCAAAGGGGGCTGCAGAAACGGATCAGCCTCCGTCCCGCTCACCGTGGCAGAGATACGGCGGCTCCTGGACGCTCCCCTGCCCCATTCGCGAGCCGACCGCGATCCCGTCACCCACGCGCTGAAGCGGTCGGCCTGGAGAAGACGCCGCCAGGCCGTCGCCCGCCGCTGTCATTACCGAAAACGCAGCTCAGGACACGAACTGCTGCTGGAGTACTAAAGCGGTGCCTCGGTACCTCCTGCACGACCAGGGCGGAAGTTGGCGGACTGGTCTCTCGTCCACGCAGCGGCCGAACGAGGTGTACAAGTGGTGCAGCGGGGCGGTATGAAGTGCTTCCTGATCCACATGTCCTAGAGGGGGGACGCGCGTGTTCGGCAGTGGAAGGACCCTGAGCAGCTTCAAGGTAGGGGACAAGGTCACTGTCAGAGCGCCAAGTGACAGGCCCATGTACCACCAAGGGTCACATGGAACCGTTGTCACCATCGGCACAAACGGGTGCACGTGAGGATGGACAAGGCGGCGTTTGAAAGCCACGACGGAGAGGTGGCGAACTTCCTCCCCGGTGACCTGGAGCCGGGGCATGTTGGGACACCCAGAAACTCCGACCGCATGAACGATGCCTTCACCTCCCTCAAGCTCGCGGCCGGCACCGATCTCGTGGCCGTAGCAATGGAAGCTGGCGTCATCACTGCCGAACAGGGTGAGCAGATCAAGGCTGCATGGGCCAGCCACTTGCAGAGCAGATGAGTGCAGCCATGCCGCAGGCCAAGCCGCGGCCCAGGGTGAGTGTCTAACTGCGTGACAACGCCGACGCACAGCGGCGGACGAAGGCGGACGTCTGCGGACCGTCAGAGCAGGTCGTAGGCACGACCGCCCAAGGCAGAAGCCCCGTCCAAGGTGCTTCGGGACGAAGAGGTCGTGGGTTCACATCCCGCCACCCCGACGCCGTAGTACCAGGTCAGGGGCCTGATCCGCTTAGCGGGTCGGGCCCCTGAGTGGTTCCTGGAGATCGTTTGGGAGAAACCTGGGAGAAGATCTTGGTCGGCTTCTCCCAGAGGGTGTCCGGTGAAGCTGCACGGAGTGCGACAGCTAAGGGCACTCGGACCTGCGCGTTCGCGAATCCGGCCCTGTGACTGGCCGGGAACACCATGCCCGCCCGCCTCAACGGCCATTAGGATCACGACACATGGCAGGCCATCACTCAGCGCGTCCTCACGACCACGCTCGCGCGCTCGCCCAGCGAGTGCGAGCCCTGAGGGAAGCTCGTGGGTGGTCGGGGGAGCGGCTCGCCAAGGAAGCCTGCATCAGCACCAGGACGCTGGCGCGCCTGGAAGGCGAGGGAGCGATCCAGCCAGGTTTCTTCACCGTCGGCGCGGTCGCGGAGGCTCTTGAGGTCTCCCTGGATGATCTGTTCCGGGAGGCCCACGTCACGCCCGGCCTGTGGTCCGCTGGATACGAAGGGCGGGACATCGACTCGTTCGTCGTCTCGCTCCTCGACAGCCGTATCGATGTAGTGGCGGACGTCAGGCTGACGCCGATCAGCCGCAAGAAGGGCTTCAGCAAGACCCGCCTCGGGGAGGCTCTGGGCGAGGCCGGCATCGAGTACACCCACCTGCGTGGCCTCGGCAATCCCAAGGACAACCGGGCGCCGTTCTGGGACGGCCGCCTGGACGTGGGCCGGGCCCGCTTCCGTGACGTGCTGCGGTCCCAGGAGGCGCAGGCCGATCTCGGCCGCCTGGCAGAGCACGCCCAGCAGTCACGGGTCGCGGTGCTGTGCTTCGAGAAGGACGAGACCCGCTGCCACCGGCAGGTCGTCCTGGAGACGGTCCGCGAGCGGGCCGCCGTGCCTGTGATCCCCCTGGCCTGACTTCACCCCTCGCCCCTGCACGCGCCCTTGCCCAGTGGCGCATGCGTCTCCTCCAATCGGATCGGGGAGATCTGTGGAGGGGGGCCACCATGGGATCGGGGAATCGGCAGCGCGCGACGATCATGATCACGGTCAAGACGTATCCGGAGCTGTCCAACAAGTACCGCGAGACCAGCTGCGTGGCAGGCATACGGCTGGACCAAGGCACACCACAGCACGTACGACTCTTCCCGGTGCCGTTCCGGCTCCTCGCGGAGGAGGCCCAGTTCTCCAAGTACTCGATCACCGAGGTCGACGTCGAGCCGCACGGTAAGCGGGATTCGCGGCCCGAGAGCCTGCGGCCAGACCTCGACACCCTCAAGATCGTGGGCGAGGTGCCGGCGGACGGTGACTGGAGGCAGCGGTACAAGTACGTCGAGCCGCTCGTCTCGCCGTCCCTGTGCGCGATCAAGAGGGACCAGGAGGAGCACGGGACCTCACTCGGCGTGTTTCGGCCCACGGACGTCAGCTTTCGGCTGACAGCGGCAGAGCCCTGGCCCGAGTCCAAGGCCGCGCTGGCCGACCAACTCGACCTCTTCGAACAGGACATGGCCCGGCTTGAATGGGTACCTCTGGAATTCCGCTACAAGTTCCGCTGCGCGAACGCCGACTGCCCCACACACGACATGGCGCTGAAGGACTGGGAGGCCGGCGCGTCGTACCGCAAGTTCCTGCGCAAGTACGGCGAGCACGCCGTGCAGGACAAGTTGCGGGAGCGCTGGTACGAGTCGATGTTCACTCCCGACCGCGCCGTCCACTTCTTCGTCGGCAACATCGCGGCACACCCCAAGACCTTCATGCTGCTGGGCCTGTTCCGCCCGAAGTCGAGTGTGGTCCGGTACGTCCAGGACAGCCTGTTCGGTGACTAACACACGGAGCCAATGCCGTCAGGACTTCATCTCGCCGTCCGCCTAGACGCGGCTGGACACGCCCGGCTGGTCAGATTTTCTTCCCCTAACGGGCTGAACTTTTGTTGGTCGCCGCCGAGTTGATCATTGTGAGGCCGTATCTTCGACGTAGCGATGTGAACCAACGGTCGCCGCACCACTCAGGGCATCAGCGTCAAAGTCCGCAGCGATGTGCTGCACGAACGGATGCTCCGGAGGGATGTGCATCAGCGTCGGGAAACGCCGCAGAGAAAAGGGCTCAGCCAAGGCTGTACAAGCGTTCCTGTTGGGGCTGCTCGGCCGCGTCATTGGCGCTGCCATCAGCTCCTGGTGGAACAACCAGCACAACCTGTAGCTGAGCCACGGATACACCAAACTGGCCGTTAGGGCGGTCAGTCGGCCCGTCCTCTCGGATGAGCCACCGTGGGGTCGTGCCTTGCCGGGCGCGGCCCCACACACGTCGGTTGTGCTTCAAGTTGAAGCACAACTTGTTCCTTAAGACTCTACAAGGCCCAGTGTCTGGCGTCAGGTTTTACGCGTTGGAGCACCCGATTGAGATGCCTGCCGCAGTCAGGTGGCGTGCTTGGGGGGGCGGCTGCACCAAGGCGGCGCAGGTACGGCGACGTCCCGCTCGTCCTCATCCAATCGTCGCATAGCCCATGCCAGCAAGAGCGGGTCCCGTCGGCGACCGGCGACCTTCAGTTCGGTCGCGCGCCATCACGCCCTCGTGGCTCGCACCTCATATCGCACCCAGCCGAGGCGGGCCGCTGCTGGGGCCGATGCGGCGGCGACTGTTAGGACGGTCGGGCAGCTGCCCCGCTCCCGCCTTTCAGGTGTTCGTTGATGTGCCGCAGGCGTTGCCAGGCGGCGGGGTCGTTGCCGTCGCCGAGCGGGTAGTGCAGGGCGGGGCGACCGACCGGGCCGAGTTGGGTCGGAATGCATTCCGGCCCGACGTTGTGGGCATGGCTGATGCCGCGGTCGGCCACGGCGTCCGGGCCAAGAGTGAGAGCGATCGGGATCGACGGCGGTTCATGGTGGGCCGGAGTGGTCAGGTCTGCGCGCGCCGCGCGGAGTTCACTGATCATGGTGGCAAGGTTGCGCCTGGCCGCAAGGGATTCGGCGAGCTGGGGCAGCAGCTCGACCGGTGCTCTCTCGTCTGCGGCATAACCGAGAGCCAGCGTGATGTGCTCCTCTACGCCCTCTCGCGTGTGAGCGATGCGCAAGATGGCGATCGCAGGGCGGCCGGCGGTTCCTACGGCGACCGCCCAGGTGGGCAGGGCTTGTCGGGCGCGGCTGCGGGCCAGGTCGGTCAGTTGCCTTGGCGACCAAGGGACGTTGACAGGCTCCGCGGTGGCCCATCCGGCCGGCGGCAGTCCGGTGAGGGTCTGCCAGGCGTCCTCCAGAACGCCACCGAGTATCAGGTGCTCCTGGGCGGGATGGATGGTGCGGATGGACAGCAACAACTGCCGTTCACCGCCCTTACCAAGCGGGGGTTGGAAGACGTCAGCGATCTGGAGGCCGTTGTCGGTAGCCGGGGTGAAACGTCCGCCGTACCAGCGCAGAACCGCTCCGGAGAGGCCGTCGTAGTAGCCGCTCTCGGGGTGGCGTACGACCCAGCGTGCGGGCATGCGCTCCAGCACGGTGCGTGTGGGCAGGCTCAGCCGGGTATTGGGGGACGTGACGAGATACAGCTCCCGTCGGCTCTGTGCCACCGTTCGCACCGCCTCGGTCAGCCATGTCGTGGCGGCAACGACCGGGCGGTCGTAGATGACGATGACGCTCTTGTCAGTCAGCACATCCGCATCGGTCAGCCCGTCCATGTCAGCGGGCGGAACCGTCACCTCACCCGTGGCCGGGACGGTCACGACGTCGGTATGGGCGGCTTCAGGCGGCCATGTGATGCCGCCGAGCAGCGTTGTCAACCGTCCCGCGACCGAGCCGGCGAGCAGCCTGGCTTCTGGGATGGCGGTGGATGCTCGCACCTCGGTCCACCACACCGGTCCCTCTGTCCGAACGCCAGGTCCCAGCAGCCGCTCTGTCTCGCCCGGCACTTGCAGGTAGCGGGGGGCCTCCACGGAGACCAGGAGCTTCCCGTCGTCCGTGCACAACTGGGCGACGGATCCCCCACCTGCCCGGTTCACGCGCAGGTCCGGGCCGCCGGCGTGCAGTGCGGCCAGCAGAGTCTTGATGTCCGGCATCTGCGGGGTGAGGGCGATGACGTCCTGGGGCATGTGCTGCTTTCTGCAGAGAGGACGGCACTACGGCTCTCAGTACCGGCCGGAGAGTTCTTCCAGGGCATCCAGGGACGGGGCTTCTTGCGGGGTTTCCTCGACGACCAGGCCGCCATCCGGGCGCGGCGGACTCTGCGCTGCCCACGACAGCGCGGCCAGCGCACTGAGCCCTTGGCTATGAGCGGCCCGCAGGCGTAGCAGCCATTCGGCGCCCGCTTCGAATGCCGACTCGCCAGCGGCTGTTCTGGGTTCGTAGCCCGCGGCCTCATCGCCGATGGATGCCCAGATGTAGCCCAGGGTTTGTCCGCCGCGCTGGATTGTGAAGTAGCGCACCGGGTGGTCCGTGATCTCCTGATACTCGTCCTCGGACGTCGGAATTCTGGAGCGGAGCAGACGTGAGCGGGCGGCGACCTCGAACGTCCCCCAGGAATCGTCGTAGGAGAATCCTTCGACCATCGGATCCTCGAAACCCGTCTCCGTGGGAGTCGCGTGGCGGTTCGGGTCGCCTGGTGTGGGAGCGGCGCCGAACAAGGCCGAGATTTCCTCAAGAGCGGTGGCCAAACGGGGCGCGTTCTCCGCGTATACCTCGGGCTGCTCCCGGTCGCGCGTGTCCATCGTCAGCCACGCGTCGCTGTACGTTTCCAGCGTCACGACGAGAAGGCTGCTTTTCCAGATGTCCACCTGGAGGACGAACAGCTTCTCGGCGCGATGTTTCACCCCTGATTCCAGCCAGCAGCCAGGGCATTCAATGCGGACGCCGACGAGGAGGTCGCCCTCAAGGGAGTCGACCTGGGACATCGCACGCGACAGGGCCGTTTCAGGAGACAGGGGCTGCGGCTCCAGGGACACACCATCGACTGCCAAAAGGACGTCTCTTCTGTCGCCCACGGCTCGGGCTGACACGTTGACCCTGCCTCTGGGGATCGCCAGTTCGTGTGCGGCCAGGACATTCCAGACCGCTATCGCAGTTTCCGCTGCCCGAACGGGGCGGACTTTTTCAGCGCCCGGCGTGACTTCCCAAGTCCAGTCGCCAACAGGGTTTGAGGTGATCACAGCATATCCTTGGGGTCGAGCTTGCTGCCAGGCGGGATGACGAGGTTACCGTCCTCAAGGCGTATGACAAACGTAATGCCTTCGCCCGGTCCGCTCCCGCCTCGGTGAATGTCCATGAGGGCATCGTAGGAGCCGTTGGCTATCCAGTCTGCTCGTGTGCCCCGGCCTCCGTCCACCAGAAGTATGCGGTGGGTGGCCTCGGCCTTCGCCAGCTGAAGCAGGTACTTGGTCCGCGTGATTTCGCTCATCGGATTCAGGGGGTCGTTGAGGTGTTTCAGCTGGTATGCATAAATGTCACCGGATTCGTCCGCGATGCGGACGTCCACGTCGGCGCCCGGCGGGAACTTCAGCTCGAAGTCGATGGCGTGCGCGGGCACGCCGCTTTTGACCAGATCATCGGCGAAGATGAGCTGGTCGGCGCTGGGCTGGAACATGTGTTCTTTCTTCGCGCCCAGGGACGACACGACCTGCCCGTACTCGTCGCTCTGGTTGAACTTCCCGGAGCCGATGATCTCGGCGAGCCGATGGCCGTCAGGTTCCGAGGCGAGCCTATTCAGCACCCGTTCGAGGACGTCGGGCTTCGGCCGCTTCTTGCCCGGGATGCCCTTCATCGCGTCACGGACCTGCTGCTCTGTCTCTCCTCCGCGAGCCATGGGCCTGCCCTCACCGTCTGGCGAGGGACCGTGAGGCGTCGACGGGGGGTGGCCGCCCGACCCGCTGTCGCTGCCTCCAGAGCCGTGCCCGTGTCCTGTACCGTCCCCACCGCCACCAGTGTCACCACCGTGGTGATCGGCCCCGTGATGCTCTGTGAAGTGGCCGCCGTCGGGCTCACCGGAGTGGCCACGCGCCTCCGGCGCCGATCCTGTGTTCCCCCCATGCGCGTCACCCGCCTCATGATGCGCATGAGGCGACACATGGGAGCCGGCACGTCCCCCGGCCTCGCCGGTCCGTGCACCTGCACCAACCAGCTCGCGATCGCCGGACGGAGAACCACCCGTTCGGTCATCTGCGGCAGGCTCGTGCCTCACCGGGCTGGTCTCGGGCGTGCCGTCAGGTTTGAGGGCGATGAAGTTGCCGTTCTTGTCGACCCTGTACCGGTTGCCGAGGTCGTCCAGGGCGCCGTCGGGGAACCTCGTCTTCGGCAGCCGCAGGTGTTCACTGACGTTGGTCAGTACCTCGGAGACCTTCGGCAGATCGGACAGGGCTCTCGCCGCTCTCGCGGCGCCGGAGATCGGATCCAGGGCACCTCCGACCTTGGACACCGTGCTGGCGGCTTCCACGAATCTGCCTGCCTTACCCAGCTTGGCGAGCGCCCCGCCGGCGCCCCCCAGCACGGTGAGGAGGTTGAAGCTGGTGACGGCGTGGGCTCGAGCCGGGTCCTTGTGCCACTCGTCGTAGGCGATGAACTGCTTGCCGAACTCCGCGGCGTACGCCTCGCTGCCGCGCTGCCAGTCCGAGAGGTGGTCGCCCTCGCCGACCGCGTCCATGCCGTAGGCGTAGGCACCGACGACGGTGCGCTTGAGGCCGTCCCAGGTCTGGTGCTGTGCGTCGGAGCCGTTGACACCCAAGAGGTTGTCCTCGAAGGTGCCCAGGCCGACGAAGCCGCCCCAGAGGCTGTCTTTGACGAGGCCGTCCCACGCCCAGCTCTTGATGCCGTGGCCCCACCAGTCCATGCTCCAGCGGTCGTAGGTGCGGGCAACGGGAGTGCCCCACGGCAGGTCGGGCATGGACTCGAGCTTGTCGACGCTGAGGCCGTACGTGCTGCCCTCGTCGCCCACGGGGCGGCACAGCGCCGGGCTGATGGAACCGATCTTGACCGCTGCGTTGTGCTCGGCCTTCTGAAAGCCCACGACGGCTTCCGCGACGCCGTGCATGAGGGCGTCGTGCTCGTCGACCTTGTGCTGGTCCTTGGTCCAGCCGTCGTCGCCTTCGACGCTGTCGACGAAGGCGATCGCCTTCTCCTTCAGATGCTTCAAGCGGTTCGCGTACGGCTTCGCTTCGGCGCCGAAGGTGTCCAGGGCGTCGGCGAGGGACTCGGTGTGGCCGGCGAACTCGTCCGCCGTGTCCATCACCGGCTGGGTGGAAGAGAGAAGCTGGTCCGCCTCCGGCGCCTGGTAGAACGCGGCCGTCGCCTGGAAGCGTGAGTGGACGTCCTGGCCGGCGTTACGTATGCCGATCGCGTGTTTGCGCAGCTCGGTGACGGCTTTGGACAACGTGCCGAAGTCGCCGGTGTACTGGGGTATGCCCCCCGGCTCGATCATGTCCACTACGCCCCGCCCCCGTGGTGCTTCGTCTGCTCACCCACGGCTCGAAGCTCGGCCGGGGTGGGCGCCTTGGCCGCCTCACGCTGGGCTCGGGCGGCCATCGCCAGGTCACCGTCGATGTACGCACCGGTCGCCTTGACCGTCCCGTCCATCGTCTTCTTGATACGGGCCGCCATGAACTTGATCGAGTCCTCGGTGTCGGACACGAAGTTCGCGACCGCAGCCCCCACCGGCCCCACCGGCGGACCACCGCAGTACGGGCCGCTGATCGTGCCCGCGGACTGCGCCGCGTCCTGGACGCTCGTCCCGTAGCCCTTGATGTCCTTGCTCAGGTCGTCGGCTGCAAGACCCACCAACGACAGAATGGACTCCACCCCGCTGGGACTGATGTCCCACCCCGTCACGTCAACCCCCGCTGTGTCAACCGCAGATACGTTCCATCAGCGCTGCTCGGCATCGCACGCACCACTGACAACAGGACATTCATCCCTATCAGATCGGTTGTTGCAGCAGCCACACGCTTCTGGCCAAAGGCACGGCTATCCGATCAACTGGTCATGCCGGGGCCTGCGTTGGCTCAGTCTCGGGTGCGAGGGCGGTCTGGATCAGCTGGTGGCGTCGGCCGCGGCGGACCAAGGTGCCGCGGCCGGGCGGCTGGGCGGAAGCGTACAGGCCGGGGAAGAGCTGGCCTTCGGTGCGGTCGCCCGTCATCACCAGCGCCGTGGCGCCGGTCTCGCGGAGTGCCGTCAGGAACGGCTCGTACAGGGCGCGGGAGGACCCGGCGACCCGCCGGGCGACGACGAAGTGCAGGCCGATGTCGCGGGCCGAGGAGATATAGGGCAGGAACGGGGCAAGGGGCTGCTGTCCGGCCGCGGTGAGGATGTCGTAGTCGTCGACGAGGATCACGATCCGCGGGCCGGTGAACGTCGGCTCATCGGTCAGGGCATCGGGGTCGGCGGCCTCCGGCAGACGTTTTGCCAGTTCGGTGGCGATGCCGGTGGCGAGTGCCTGGGAGAGAGCTGTGTTGTGCGCGTAGCCGCCGCGGTACGGCTCCGGGATCACTCCCCGCAGGCCGCGCCGCGGATCGAACACACCGAAGACCAACACGTCCTTGTCGTAGCGGTCGATGAGGGAGCGGGAGACGAGCCTTAGCAGGTTCGTCTTGCCGCACTCGTTGTCACCGAGGACCAGCAGGTGCTGATCGGCGCCGAACAGGTCCAGGACGGTCGTGGACAGGGTCTCCTGGTCGACACCGATCGGGATCGCGCGCGGCTCCGCCGCGGTGGAGGGCAGGCGCTGCGCGGGCAGCCTGGTCGGCAGCACCCGCACGGGCGCGGCGGTCTCACCGTGCCAGGCGGCGCGCAGCGTGGCCGCTGCCTGCTCCAGTGCCGGGCCGAGGCCGTCCGTGATGGCGTGTGCGTCGATGCGCGGAAGTGCCGCCTGGGCGAAGAGCTTGCCGTCCGTCAGAGCCCGGCCGGGGGTGTCCGCCGAGAGAGTCTCGGAGAGCTTGCGGTCGACGGAGGAGTCGGCCGCGTCATTGAGACGCAGTTCGATGCGGCTGCCGAACAGCGACTGGGTGGCGATGCGTACGTCGTTCCAGCGGAGCATCCCCGCCACGACATGAATGCCGTAGCCGCTGCCCCGTTTGAGGAGGTCGGCCACATCGTCGTCGAGGTGGGCGAACTCGTCGCGCAGGGCGCCGAATCCGTCGATGAGCAGGACGATGTCGGTGGAGCCGAGCCGGAGAAGTTCACCTCGTCCGCGCAAGGTCCGTAGTTGCTCGACCGAGTCGATGCCCAGCTCACGGAAGATCTCCTCGCGCTCGGCGAGCATGGCACGCACTTCGGCGACAGTACGGGCGGCGCGCTCGTGGTCGGCGCGGGTCGCGATGCCGCCGACGTGCGGCAGGTCCGCCAGGGCACTCAGTCCGCCGCCGGCCAGATCCAGTCCGTAGACGGCGACATCACGCGGGGTGTGGGTGAGGGCGAGGGAGAGCGCCAGCGTGCGCAGCAGCGTCGTCTTGCCGGAGGCGGGGCCACCGATCACGGCGGTGTGTCCGCCCGCGGTGTTCAGGTCGTGTACCCACGGGCCCTGCCACTGCCGGGCCGGATCGTCCAGGACACCAAGCGGCACCCGCAACGGGCCACCGGGGTTGGCGAGCCGGAGGCCATCGGCGGATACCTGTACGGGACCCGCGGCCACGTCGAGAGTGAGCGCTTCGGGCAGCGGTGGCAGCCAGATCCGGCGCACCGGTTCGGCGGCTTCGGTGAGCCGGCCGACCGCGACGCCCAGGACCGTCGGCCCTGTCTCGCGCTCACGCGGCGCCGGCGCGTCCTCGCCCGGCTCGGCAGCGAGGGCGTTGAAGGCCGGATACGTCCAGGCGCGGGGTTCGGCGTCGGCGGTGCTCTCGCGTACGACGGGGCCGCGGTACGGACCAGAGACGAAGCCCGCCTTGAAGCGGGTGTAGGTGGAGGTGTCGACCTTCAGGTAGCCGAAGCCAGGCAGAGGCGGAAGGTGGAAGGCGTCGGTGGTCTCCAGGACTGTACGCGACTCATCGGCCGAGAAGGTGCGCAGACCGAGCCTGTACGAGAGATACGTCTCCAACCCTTTCAGCTTGCCGCCCTCGATGCGCTGGCTGGACAGCAGCAGATGCACACCGATGGAGCGGCCGATACGGCCGATCGACAGGAACAGGTCGATGAAGTCCGGTTTCGCGGTGAGGAGTTCGCCGAATTCGTCGATGACGACGAACAGATGCGGCAGCGGCTCGAGGTCAGGCCGGGCCGTGGCACGCAAGGTGCGGTAGTGCCCGATGTCGGCGACGTTGCCCGCGTCCTTGAGGACCTGCTGACGGCGCTTGATCTCACCAGCCAGCGAGGTGTGCACGCGCTCGACCAGTCCGGCCTGGTTCTCCAGGTTCGTGATCACGCCCGCCACGTGCGGCAGACCGGCGAACGGGGCGAACGTGGCACCGCCCTTGTAGTCGACGAGGACCATCGCCAGATCTTCCGGCGCGTGCGTCGTCACCAGGGCCACTACGAGGGTACGCAGCAGTTCGCTCTTTCCGGAGCCGGTCGCGCCGACACACAGCCCATGCGGGCCCATGCCGAGTTCGGCAGACTCCTTCAGGTCGAGCAGCACCGGCTCATGCCGGTCGTCCAGGCCGATCGGCACCCGCAGGAAGTCCCGCTCCCCGCGCGGCGCCCACTGCCGGGCCGGGTCGAGCGCGGCCATGTCGTCGATGCCGAGCAGCTGCGGGAAGTCGACGGGTCCGGAGACGGGGGTGCCCTCGGCAGCGGACTCGGCGGACAGGCGCAGCGGCGCGAGGGCCCGGCCGAGGCCCTCGGCCTCGGGGAGCCTGGTGCGGTCGACGACCCCGTCCGTCCGTACGACCTGCTCTCCGCGCAGATCCTCCACCGTGACCTGGTCGCCGTCGACAGTGATCCGTACGGAGACCTGATCGGGTTCGTGGACCTGTTCGGCGAGCAGGTGCAGAACCGTGACGCCCATGTCGTCCAGGGCGACGGCGGAGTCCGGGCGCGGTAGCTCTACGGCGTTTTCCCCGTACGCGTCGCTGAGGACCAGCAGTCGGTCGGTCAGGGCGAGCGCCTTGTTGTCCGACAGCCCGCGGCGCACTTCGGCCGCGTACGAGGCGCGCCGCCCCAGATCCGTGCCGATCAGCTGAGCCAGCTGAGCCATGCCGGGGGCGATACGGCGTGCGGCGAGGGCGCCGTCATGGCTTTGCGGGTCGAGGACGTGCGGGAGCCACTTCGCCCACTCCCACTCCTCGATACGGTCCCTGGGAGAGGCGAGCGCGATGGCGACGTCGTCCGGTGCGTGGGTCACGGCGGCCTGCACGAGCAGGGACCGGGCAAGGCGCAGCACCCCGGCGCGGTCGCCGACGATGCTGACGTTCCCGGCGCGGTCCAGTGGCACGGTCAGCGGATGGTCCGACACGGTGGTGTAGCGGGCCTGCAGGGCGCGGGCCTCGTTCAGCATGAACGGGTCGGGCGGGGTGAGCACGCCCCCGACCGCCTGCTGGCCGATAGTCAGCTCCTGCACGGGTACGTCACCGACACCGACCCGCACGTGGAGGAAGTCTGTGTCCGTGCGGCGTCGCTCCCACAGCCGCGCGGGATCACGCAGGACGTCGTATAGAGCCGCGGGCGCGGGGTGCAGTAGCCGCGCGGCACGCCGACGCTCACGCTCCTCCGCGCCCAACTCGGCGCGCAGCTCCTCCAGATACTCCAGGTACCGCTCGCGCTGGACGCGCCGCTGGCGCTGTGCCTTGCCGCGCTGCGACAGGAACAGACCGACGGCACCGAGCAGCGCGATGACGAGCACGACAGCGCCCAGGCCCGCGAACTGGCTGGAGCGGATCACCGTCATCATCACGACCGAACTCATGACGCCGGCCATCGGCAACAGCGCGGTCGCCGGGCTGCCGGTCTTGCCCTCCGGCAGGTTCGGCGGCGGCTCGATCGTGCGCGGCGCTGGCTGGAGCAGAGGGCGCGTCGAACGGGCGGGGCGATGGACCTGTTGCTGGGTCAACGCACCCGCACCGCCCTCTGCAATGCCTCGGCGGCGAGCTGGGTAGCCGCGCGGCGCGCGGCCTCACCCAGCCGATCGGGCGTGATCGGTCCGCCACCGGCCAGATGCCGGTCGTAGGGCAGATGCACGAGGGTGACCCCGGTTTCCCGCAGATGGGCCGTGGCGGCCTTCAGGTCGAGGTTCGCGTCGGGCGTGTTCGAGGTGAGGGCCACGACGGTGGAGGCGAGCGCGGCATGCGGCAGCCCGCCGAGCCAGTCCAGAACGATCCGGGTACCGCCCACCCCTTCGGCGGTGAGCGGGGCGACGACTACGCGTGCGTGCGCGGTGTCCATGGCGGTACGGGCCACCTCGCCGGGCAATGTTTCGCAGTCCACGACCGTGACGGCGAAGTAGCGCCGCAGCGCGAGCGTCACGGTGCGGTAGGTCGCGACGTCCAGCGGGGCGCCCACCCGCCCCTGGCTCGCGGGCAGTAGCCAGCCGCCGTCCGCTACTGGCACCAAGTACCCGGTGACATCCGTCAGTCGCATCGAGGGAGTAAGGATCCGAGACAGTTCGACGCACGACCAGCGTACCGACTGAGCACCCATACGCACCGGCAGCGTGCCCAGGGCGGCGTCCGCCTCCAGAGCGAGCACGGGGTCGTGCCGGTAGTGGCTGAACGCCCGCGACAGGAGTGCGGCGGTCGTGGTCTTGCCCACGCCGCCACGGATCGATGTCACCGCGATCACCCGGCCCGTGGTCACCGGCTGCTGCACCATGGTGCCCAATCGGCTCTCCACGGCGACCTCCTGCGCGGCCGACGAGGTCAGCTTGCGCAGCGACCGGCCCGAACGCCGGACCAGCGAATCGCCGTGCTGGGGCGAACCGAGCGCAATGGCCAGGCGCGGGTCGAGCGTCGGCACCGGCTCGGGTGTCGCCATGGGCAGCCGGGCCTGGCGGGGCGGCCGTACGGAGGGGAAGGCGTTCGGCGGCGTCGCCGGGGTCTGCGAGGCTGCCTCGACGCCGGGAGCGGAGGAGCCGGTACCGGGGACCTGGGACGGCGGTATCTCGTTCGCCAGGCGCGGGGGCGCTTGAGCCGGTGTGTGCGGGGCGGACTGCGGCTCGTCCACGGGCGAGACCGGATCCGTGGTGTGCTGTTCGCGGGACGGTCGACCCGGGTTGGGACGTTCCCCGTCCAGGTGGCGCACGGGCAGGGCCTGCCGGGTGTCGCCCGGCGCAGGCTGCTCGCGGGCCTCGTCGGCCGAGCCCGCGGTCAGCTCACGCAGCACGTCGTCCTGCCAACGGCCGGAAGTCGTCATCACCGCCACCTCACGCGAAGGTGCCCAGCAGCCGCCCGTACACCCCGAACACCCCGAGGACCAGCGGGAACAGAGCGATCACGCCGGCCGACTCCAGCACGTCGCCGCCCTTGCGCAGTCGAACCCGGACATGCTCGGCGGGCTGCACGGCCAGCACACCCAGCGACACCACGACCAGCACGCCGAGAACGGCGAGCGGTGCCGGCGCTCCCGAGTGCTCCCGCCACAACCAGGCAAGCCGCAGCGCCACGATCATGGATGCCGCGAGCAGTACGACCACTTCCGCCACCAGCGGGTAGGCACGCGCCCGCAACGCGAGGACGAACGCCACGGCGACAGCCAGCAACACCGTCCACACCGTCACCGTACGCACCGCCAGCACTCCGGCGACCGCACCGCAGACCGCGGTGACGACCGTCGCCAGCGCCAGCCCCCGATGCGTCGCAGCCAACGCGGTGGCCACCTGGTAGCGACGGATGGACGAGCCCGCAGAACGCCGATCGTCCAGCCCGGACAGACCCGACGCCGCCAGCGCCAGCCGCGGCAGCACACCTAGCGCGACGACGGACACCACGGCGAGCAGTGCCCCGGCACGTGCCGAACCGGCCGTACCGGCTCCGCCGGACTGGAACGCGAGCGCCACCTCCCAGCACGCCCCCGCTGCGGCCAGTGCCCCTGCCCCGACCAGCGCACCCCGCCCGACCGGCGAGAACCACCCGAGGAGCAACAGCGCCACCACCAGGACCGAGAGCACCGCCGCCAACCGCAGAGCTCCCGGCCGGCCATGGGCTACAGCAAGCGCCGACGCGCCCTGCACGCCGACAGTGGCACTCACCACGACCAGAGCGGCGGCCAGCCCCTTGTGCCCGGCCCGCCCCAACAGCGCTCCGGCCACCGCGGCCGTCGCTGCGGTCACGAGGAGCGACCATCCCGCAGTCTCGGCCTCGAACCCCTGACGCGCCATGAAGCCGGCGGCCGACGCCCAGATCGCACCCGCGCCCGCGGCCGTGATCCGCCGCGCCTGCGCGTCCCACCGCCAGGCCCGCATATCCAGATCACCGGCCGCCTCGTCACTCACGTCATGGACCACCGGCGCGGACGGCGCGTCCTCGACCCGGACCAGCCGGAGTACGGCACCGTCGGGCACTCCCGCCGACTCCAGCGTGGCATCCGGCTCCAGAGCACTTCCGTCGGCTGTCACCAGGTGCCGGTCCTGCGGGTACTCCGCCAGCCGGTCGTCGAGCAGCCGCATCACCTCGGGCAACAGCAGCCCGACCGGTTCCCGGGCCGGCAGCACCAGATCCACCCGCCGACGCTCACCGACCAATGTGACTCGACTCAGTGCCGTACGGCTCGCCGTCCCCCGGGATATCACGCGTTCGAACCTATCATCGGGCCGAAGTCGCAGGCTGCGGTGGAACGGTGGGCTGCCCGTAGGGCGTGGAGACAGGCGCGGGGGTCCCGTACGGAGCCTTCCCGATCACGCGGTGCGCGACGAAAGACCACCCCACGCACCCGGCACACACTACGGCGGCGATCACCACCCCCGCGAACGCCTTCCCGAGCCGCTCGTCCACGGTCCGCCGCTGCCGCCGTGCCCCGAACAACACGGCATCACGCAACCGCCGGCGGCGCACCGCCACGGACTCAAGAAGCTGACTGTCGTAATCCTGGGCTGACATCACTCAAATCCGGTTCGCTGGACACGCAGGTGCTCGTTGAACATCTTCTCGCCGTGCGGATTTCGGACGCAACGAGGCAGGTGATGGACAGCAGTCAGCAGCACAGGCCGGCCCCAGCCCCGGCGCTCTGCTTCCGTGACCACCTCGCCCCAGTCGGTGAGAAGGTCGGCAAACGACTCGAACGTACCGATCCGTCCGCCGGGCTCCGCGGCGTGCTGAATGAATGGCTCGCGCAAGATTTCCAGGTGAATTTGCACCTGCCGCCACCATCCAGCAAGCAGGGGTACCTGATCGGGCGGACACCACAGCAAGAGGTCCGCGTCCCAGGGGCACGGCCGGTCAGAGAGCCCCGAACCGGTGCCGGTGGCGTCCCCCAACCCGTGCCAGAACAACGTGTCGACGAACCAGTCCACCCCCTCACGCACCTTCGGCTCGACGAACTCGCGCATGTACTCCCACCGAAAACCGGCCCGGACGTCCGGGTTTGTACGAGCCGTGCGTGTTCCGAAAGGCATACCGGCCGAACCAGTCCTCACCCGGCCGCGTGGACCGAGACCAGCCATGCTCGAAGAGGTCGTCGCTGTACGCCTCGCCGGACGCGGCATCGGTCAGCAGGTCTTCCCGATCACCGGTCGCTGCCGCCTCCACGCGCGGCCAGTCCACGATCAGTACCTCTATCGCCACCCCCATCACACCAGCGTACGGCGCGAACACGGATCCACGACGGCCAGACAACCGCGCCGTCACGCACCACCAACGGTGCGGGCCAGGGCTCTTCGTAGAACCGGATCCATCCCAGATGGACGTCGCCGTCGGAGCCTCGGTGCCGCTCGCTAGCCTTGGCCGCGAGCCAGCTGAGGAGTTCACCAGCGCGCTCGAAATCGTCCGGATGGATCTCCTGCCGACTGGTCAGCGCCCAGCCCTCCTGCCCCGCGTCCTGCAGACGCAGCAGCACGGATACAAGTGCGCCCCCAACCTTGTAGCCACCACCCTGCTGGCCGAGAAGGGGCTCAGGATGATCCTCGATGACGAACTCTCCGTCTTCGTCCTCCACCACGACCGGAAATTCAGTGACGATACGGACTGTGTCCGGCTGGGGGCCCACTCCCAGATGCCATCGCAGCTCCGCGAGTTCCCCCGCCGACAACTCGTCACGCAGGTCCAACGCGAGCATCAGCTCGAACATGTCAGCCATGGTCGCGCGGGCTACAGATGCATGGCCTGCTCGGGCGAGCGGCGCCGACGGGAGCGGAGAGGGACACCGCCGACCGCCGGTCAGCCGATGTTGTCGACCGCTGCCTTCGCCTTGGCGAGGGTGGCCTGAGCGGTGCCGTCGTTCTGCTCCAACGTGTTGCGAACCAGACGGATGATCTCGCGCACCTCAGCTGCGGCCTTGTGCCAGCGGACCTCCTTGCCGTGGTACTCGTCCGAGACACCGTCGGCGCGGAAGTCGGCCATGGCAGCCTTGACCGCCCGGTCGCGGTCGGTCAGCACGCGCTCCAACTGACCGATGATTCCGGACAGGCTGGTCTGTACGTCGGCGGAGGCGCCGGTGTCGTAGGAGCGGCGCTCCTGATTCTGGGTCATGATCGAATCCCCTTGAAACGGCGACGGCAGCGGTGAGTTCCTCTTCGACGGCGGTTACCGCGCGCCGAAGCGGGCGGCGTCGAAGTTGGCAACGCCCATGTTCTGATGCGCGTTGTCACCCAACTCCACGTCACCACTGCCGAAAGCGGTGTCCATACCGGACTGACCGCCGAGGATCGCGCCCAGCGAGCTGTTCAGATCTGCCGTGATCTCGTCGGCATGCGCCTTGAACGTGTCGAACGCGGCCTTGCCGGCACCATTGAACTTGCCCTCCAGCGGTTCGGCCGCCTGGATCAGCAACCTGATCAGCGTCCCCAGGTCGTCGCTTGAGCCGACGGTGCTCTTCCCGAGCTGCGACAGGGTCGTCGACCCCATGTCGAACTTCATCCACCCACCCCGTAAGCATGTTGTGTGCTGGGACTACTCAATCGCCGCCGCTTCACCTTGCGACGCCAGAGCCCACAGTGCGCCGAACATCTTCTCGCATCCCAAGTTGCAGGCGCAACGCGAAAGGGGCCGAAGTGGCGTGATCTGGTGCATGCGACAGGATAAGGCTGACGGCCAACTGATCATCCGAGTCGAGCTCGTGTCGCCGAATCGGTCGATGCAACCTGGATGAGCGTTGAATCGCCGACCTCCTACGGAGGAACGGCGGTGCCCCGCCACAGGGTTGCGGGGCACCGTGGCGCTACCGAAGGGCAACCGCACATGCGCGCAGGAGGTTGTTGAGCACGCGCACCGGTGACGTCGAGCACAGTGCCATGCGGGCATCGAGGGACGCTTCCGACTGTGCGGTGAGACCGAGCATGAGGCGCTGGCGCATGCCAGGGGTGACGTGGGCGCAGCGTGCGGAGACCGAGCCGTCGAGGTGGCCCATGCGCTCGTCCACGAGCGCCTTCTCCGTGCCCAGGTCCTCCATCATCGCCCGGTGGGTGTGGTGGAGGCCGTGGGGTGTGAGGCCCTTGGCGATCGGCAGCCGGCAGGCATCGGCACGATCGGTGGCACCCCGCCCTCGCGCCGGGACACCAGGCCATGGCTCGCCGAGGGTGGGTACGGGCCGCCCACGACATGGCTCCGCGGGCGTCCGAGCGCCGTTCCCGAGGCGCGGGGCATCGATCTAACAGGACGCGCCATGCAGCTGACATTGGGTGGGTCGTGTTGGGAGACTGCGTTTCGTGGTGCCCGGTTTCGGATGTGCTGGGGAGTTCGGGGGAGCGTGGTCATGTCGCGTTGGGTTTCGGGTGTGTGCGCGGTGGCGGCTCTGCTCGTGACGGCGGGGTTGACGGTCATGCTGGTGATGGGTCGTCTGAATGAGGCCTCACAGGTGGCAGGAGTGGCGGGCACCGTGCTGTCGGCAGCGGGTCTGATGGTGTCGGTCGTGGCGTTCTTCCGCACCGCTCCCGCGCCGGCGCGGCGGGTACGGGGTGGCACTGTGGCGGTCGCCGGGGATGCGAATGGTGCTGCCCTGGGTGAGGACTCGCAGGTCGTCGGGCCGGCGTCCGTTCGTGCGCCCGGTGCGGATGGCGGACAGGTGGACGTGGAGTCGGGGCAGGATGGCATCGCTGTGGGCGGCGACGCGAACGACGCGGCGCTGGGCAAGCGCGCCAAGCGGACCCGCTCTTGAGCAGGGGTGCCGACGCGGACGGCAAGGACGGCGCCAGAGACGTGCCCCGCCTTGTGGGCCACCGGACTGTCCAGGCCGGGGAGGTCGCGGTCGGCGGTGACGCGCCGGGCGCCGCGCTCGCGCCGGGCTCGCGCGTGGTCAACCACACCACCGTCAACCACGTCCGACCTGAGGTGCGATGGCCGTTGCGGGTAGGTGCGGTGCCACCGCTTGCCTCCTCCTTTCAGCCCCGGCCTTCTCTGCGGGCGCTGGTGGAGGCGGCCCACGCGGAGAGCCAGGACGTAGTGCTCACACAGCCGGCCGAGTCCGGGCAGGTACTGGTGGGCGACGGCGGGGTCGGCAAGTCCCAACTGGCCGCCTCCTACTACCTCGCCTCCGGCGCTGACCTGGCGGTGTGGACCACGGCCAAGGGCGGAACGGGGCAGCTCGTCGCGGACTTCGCCGAGGCCGCGGCCCGGATCCACGCTCCGGGCGCGGACGGCGAGAACGACCAGGCCGACGCTCGGGCCCTGCTGGAGTGGCTGCAGGCCACCGACCGCAGCTGGCTGGTGGTCATCGACGACGTCGATGACCTTGACCAGATACTCGACTGGTGGCCCCGCCCTCACCCTCGTGGTTGGGTGCTGGCCACCACGCGTCAGCGCAAGGCCCTGGCCGCTGGCCGCGCCCGCGTCGACGTCGACGTTTTCACCGAGGCCGAGGCCTGTGCCTACCTGCACCAGCGCGCCCCCGGCCTACCGGACCACCCCGGCACCTGCAGCGACTGCCGGTGCCCGGCCGCGTCCGTCGCCAGCCTGCTGGGGCGGCTGCCGCTGGCTTTGTCGCACGCGGCCGCCTATCTGGACAACAACCGCGACACCACCCCCGCTGCCTACGCGCTGATGCTGGCCGAACCCGGCCGGATGCTGGCTGAGGTACTGCCCGGCGACGGAGCCGACGGCTACGCGCAGGCCGTGCACACCACCATGCTCATCAACCTCGACGCCGTCCAAGCCCAAGAGCCTCGCCCCGGCCTGGCCCGCGCAGTCCTGGACACCGTCGCCCGGCTGGACCCCCACGGCTCCCCCACCGCACTGTGGACCGATCCTCAGGCATTCGCCGCCCTGACGGGACCAGGCCCCCGGTGGTGCCGGCGCCTGAAGCACCCGCGCACGTTCCGCAGCATCCCCCGCGCCATTCCCGGACTTCGCGGGGCGCACACCAACCAGGTACGCGCGTGCCTTCTCCTGCTGGACCGCTACAGCCTGACCACCCACCAGCCCTCGAGTGAGAACGGGGACCCCGGGCTGGTGCGCATCCACGCCCTGACCGCCCGAGCGGCCCGCGACACCACCCTCAAGAAGCAGAGCCACCCCCTCGCCCGCCGCACCGCCGACGCCCTCCTGGCCCTCTGGCCCAGCCACGGACGTGACCCGGCCCTACAGCAGACCCTGCGCGCCAACGCCACCGCCTTGCACGAGGGTACGGCCCCGGCCCTCTACCACCCCTACGCCCACACAGTCCTGTTCCAGGTCGGCACAAGCCTCGGCGAGACTGGGCAGGTCAGCGCCGCCCGCGAGTATTACCGCACCCTCATTGACGCAACCACCCACCACCTGGGTCCGGACCACCCCGACACGCTTACCGCTCGGCACAACGTTGTCCGGTGGCGGGGGGAGGCGGGGGATGCGCAGGGCGCGGTCGACGAGCTTGCCGCGCTGCTGCC
>NZ_JBEOTD010000021.1:114882-115732 GCF_040426375.1 Streptomyces sp. NPDC096012 | reverse complement strand
GCCCGACTTCATCCGGGTGCTGGGCCCGGACCACCCCGACACCCTTACCGCCCGCCACAACGTTGCCCGGTGGCGGGGGGAGGCGGGAGATGCGCAGGGCGCGGTCGACGAGCTTGCCGCGCTGCTGCCCGACTTCATCCGGGTGCTGGGCCCGGACCACCCCGACACCCTTACCGCCCGCCACAACGTTGCCCGGTGGCGGGGGGAGGCGGGAGATGCGCAGAAGGCGGTCGACGAGCTCGCCGCGCTGCTGCCCGACCGGATCCGGGTGCTGGGTCCGGACCACCGCGACACCCTCGCCACCCGGGGCAACCTTGCCCGGTGGCGGGGGGTGGCGGGGGATGCGCAGGGCGCCGTCGACGGGCTCGCCGCGCTGCTGCCCGACTTCATCCGGGTGCTGGGCCCGGACCACCGCGACACCCTTACTGCCCGGCACAACGTTGCCCGGTGGCGGGGGGTGGTGGGGGATGCGCAGAATGCGGTCGACGAGTTCGCCGAGCTGCTGTCCGACTACATCCGGGTGCTGGGCCCGGACCACCCCGACACCCTCGCCACCCGGCACGCTCTCGCCCGGTGGCGGGGGCAAGCGGGGGATGCGCAGGGCGCGGCCGATGCGTTCGCCGAGCTGCTGACCGACCGGATCCGGGTGCTGGGCCCGGACCACCCCGACACCCTCGCCGCCCGGCACGCTCTCGCCTGGTGGCGGGGGCAAGCGGGGGATGCGCAGGGCGCGGTCGACGAGTTCGCCACGCTGCTGGCCGACCGGATCCGGGTGCTGGGTCCGGACCACCCCGACACCCTTACCGCCCGGTACAACCTCGCCTGGTGGCGGGGGGAGGCGGGGGATGCG